>JAYZFK010000059.1:0-29447 GCA_036336835.1 Myxococcota bacterium
GTTGTCGCGGAAGGCAAAGACCACGCCGCCTCCGAGCAAGCCGTAGGGCTGGATGCGTCCGGTGAGAATCGGAACCTTGAGGTTGACCGTCAGAACGAGCAACTCGACATTGATCTTGTCGGTGTCGCTAGCAGACAGGTAGGTGACAGTGTCGTCCACGAACCGGCCGCCTCCGCTCGTAAGGAAGGGCGGGACCGTGACCACACCCGGTTGCGAGTAGTTCGGGATGTCGACCTCGAATCCCGACATGTACTCGAGCTGAAGCTCGATCGCGAGATTGGGCAGGACGCGGTTGCCCGCGCGTACGTTCAAGCCTTGACTGTTCCCCACCGAGGCGGTGCCCAGGGCCTCCCCGAGGGTGTTCATCACCGTCAGGCAGTATGTCTCAAGCACAGACTGCCTACTGGCGTGCCCACAGGCCTGGCCCGGCCGGATTATGTTTTGGTTGGGCGGCCCCGGGTTGGTGTCAAACGGTAGGTCGATCTGCTGAGCCTGGAGACCGTTCACCACCGTGTTGAGTTCTTCTTTCAAGAACGCGGTTTCGAAGCCGGGTCTGAGTCCAGGGATCGGCTGTACCCGAACAGTCCCTCCGATTTGAAGAGAGAGATCGGGGCTTGAGGGGTCGCCGTTCTGGGCCTGTAGGAGAGCGGCTAGGGGAACGGCCGGAATGAAAATGCCTTGAGGGGGCCCATCGTCCGGAAACGTCCTAATGTCGTTGAGGGGCGAGATTGGGCAGACGGTGGTGATGCACGGCGCGTCCGCCCGCGGATTGACGTCTTGGATGCTAGTCCTCGACCGGTTCTCGTCCGCCTCACTGCCGAACTGGCGGAACGGAACGAGTCGCTCTTTCTTGATCTTGTCGCTTTCCTGGGGTTCGAGCGCGAATTTCTCGCGATTGCGGTTGAGCTTGTCAGCGAGCTTGCTTGCCTTGCCCCAGGAGTACCCGATCTGGAGGTAGTAGCCGTCGCGGGCGTAGTCCGGCCCGGTGTCCTCCTGCGCGGGGCCGAGAAGCACGTCTTCCGGAGCACTATCCCGGGCGAACGCCTGAGTGACGAGTAGCAGCAGGCTCGCGGTACAGATTCCAAGTGCTCTTCTCAGCACGACTTTCCCCTATCTGACCTGGAGCAGGAGCACTGGGACACGGCAGGATCCCGCGAAAATGGCAGGTCACTCTCGCACGACGCGCGCGGTGGTTCAAGCGCCGTTTTGCAGGGCTGCGTAGCGGCATGGGTTCGGTGGTCTGCCGGGCACGGGCACTTTCTGCAATCATTCGTTGACGCTTGGCAGCGACCCCGGCTCTGAGGCCGGACCAGGGGGCCCGCGATGAGCGACGAGAACAAGCGGATCGTTCGTAGCTATTTCGCGAGCGTCGCGAGCGGTGATGGAAAGGCTCTCGACTGGTTGTCCGGCGACGTCGAGTGGTGGGTGCCGCAAGGCAGCTCGCTCGGCGGCACCTACCGAGGCAAGGCTGCTGTCATCGAGCTGATGGAACGCGGCGTCGGGGCCTACTCGCCGGACGTGCCCATGCAGATCGAGATCCGTCAGCTGGTGGCCGAGGGGAGCTGGGTGTGTGCGCAGATCGAGCTGAGCGCGGCGACGCGGGACGGGCGCCCCTACTGCAACCGCTACCACATTGCCTTCCGGCTGTCGGACGGACGGATCGTCGAGGTGAACGAGTACGTCGACACGCGGTACGTGTACGAGACGCTCGGCCTGTGACCGACGTGGTCCGGTTGGGGACGATTCGGGCCCGGGTCGGGTAGGGTAGGGTGCAGTAGCAAGGGGTCGTTTGCGGTGGGCGCGCTGGCGCCGATGGAGGTAGGTCGATGGGGCTTCCCGAACCGCCGGAGCTGGGCGCGAGTGCACTACCGGCTGGAAGCTTCGGCGGGCAGGTCGTCGTAGTGACGGGCGGTGGCACGGGACTCGGCAAGGGCATCGCGGTGGAGTACGCACGACTCGGTGCGTGCGTCGTCATCCTGAGTCGCAAGGAGGAGCACCGCAAGGCGGGGGTCGAGGCTGTCGAGGCGACGGGCGCGCGCGGTGCCGCTTACGAATGCGACATCCGCAACCCCGAGGCCATCGCGGCCGCCTTCGACGAGATCGAGTCCGCTCTCGGTCTGCCCGATGTGCTGGTGAACAACGCGGCGGGGAACTTTCCGGCTCCGGCCGAAGATCTCAGCCCGAATGGTTGGCGGGTCGTCGTCGACATCGTGCTCAATGGAACATTCTACTGCTCGCGCGAGTTCGGACGCCGCCACATCGCGGCCGGCACGCCCGGAAGTATCGTGAACGTCGGTGCTTCGTATGCGTGGACGGGCGGCCCCGGCTTTGCCCACTCGGCCGCGTCGAAGGCGGGCGTCAAGAACCTGACCGAGACCCTGGCTGTCGAGTGGGGGCCGTATGGCATCCGGGTGAACGGTCTGGTCCCCGGTCTGTTCCCGCACGAGGACGAGACGGCCGACATCCAGGGTGTGCCGGGCCGGGGCGACCGCGAACTCGAGGAGGCGAGCTGCCCCGCTGGGCGAACCGGGCGACGCCGCGAACTGGGCTGGGCGGCGACCTTCCTGGCGTCTCCGTATGCGGCTTTCATCAGCGGTCACACTCTCGTGGTGGACGGCGCGAACTGGCAGCGACGCGCGATGCAGCAGCCCGCCTTCGTCCCGATCCGCGAGCAGTTGGGCAAGGGGACGTTCGAGCTCGGTTAGTCGCGCAACGGCTGAGGGACACGCGAGGAGGTCGCGGTGGAGGTGGGCGCGGCCGCGTGGAGCCGAAAGCGTCTGTGCATCGGGCTCGTGTCGGCAGGGCTGATCGTCTATGCCAATGCGCTCGGCGGCATCTTCGTCTTCGACGACGTGCTCGCCATCGAAGAGAACCCGCATGTTCGCACGCTGTGGCCACCGTGGTACGCGGCTTGGGCAGAGCATGAGTCTCCGCTCTCCGGCCGGCCGATTCCCGCGTACTCGCTGGCGCTGAACTTCGCGCTTGGCGGTCTGGATCCCTTCGGTTACAAGCTGGTGAACCTCCTCCTGCACCTGGCCTGCGGACTCGCGTTGTTTGCGGCGGTCGGAGGGGCACTACGCATGCCGGTGCTCGCGCGGCGCTTCGGGCCGCGTGCGGATTCTCTGGCGTTTGCGGCCGCGCTGCTCTGGATCGTCCACCCGCTCGCCAGTGAGTGCGTCAACTACGTTGCACAGCGCACCGAGTCGTGGATGGCGCTCGCCTATCTGTCGTCGCTCGCCTGTACTGCGAGAGCCTGGACGAGTTCCTCCCCGAGCCGCTGGCGCATGCTCGCCGTGCTCGCCTGCGCCGCCGGTATGGCGTCGAAGGAAGTGATGGTCTCGGCACCCCTCGCCGTAGCGGCGTTCGAGTGGGCCTTTGGCGGTGTGGCGCTGCGGCCTTTGCTGCGCGAGCGCGCTCGTTTCTACGGCGCACTCGCCGGCTGCTGGACGATCCTCGCCGCGCTGATGCTGGCGAGCTTCCGGAGCGACACCGTCGGCTTCGACGGAGAGGTCGACGCCACGACCTATCTGTGGAATCAGGCCCAGGTCATTCCCCGCTATCTGCGTCTGGTCGTGTGGCCGACCGGACTGGCTCATGACTGGGGGATGCCGCGAGCGCTCGAGTTCACCGACGTGGTGTCCGGGTTGCTCCTGACCAGTGGGCTGCTCGTCGTCGCCCTGGTGATGTTCATTCGTCGTCCGGTGATCGGCTGGCCGCTGCTCTTCGTCTTCGCGGTGCTCGCGCCCACGTCGAGCTTCATTCCAATCTTGACCGAGGTCGCAGCGGAGCGGCGGATGCTGTTGCCACTGGCGGCCCTCTGCGCGCTGGCCGCTGTCGCTGGAGACCAAGGGGCTCGTTGGCTCGGAGCAAGTGAACGATCGAGGGTGGTTGCGCTGCTGGCCATCGCGCTCGCGCTCGGAACGGCAACGGTATTGCGCAACGAGCGCTACCAAGATCGGCTCGATCTCTGGCAGTCCGCCGTAGCGGTGTTCCCCGACAACGCGCGCGCTCACACGAACGTGGGGCAGGCGTTGATGGGGCAGCAGCGCTTCGAAGAGTCGGTGGCATCGCTGCGCCGGGGGGTCGTGCTGTCGCCGGAATTCGCCGAGGGGTACAACGAACTCGCGATCGCGTTGGTTGCGCTGGGCCTGCACAGCGAGGCCCGGGTCCACTTCGAGCGAGCCATCGAGCTCGAGCCCGACTTCGCCAAGGCTCTGCAGAACCTCGGCGTGCTGCTTTCGGTGAGCGACGATCGCGGGCGTGCGCGCGAGCTGCTGCGCCGCAGCCTCCAGCTCGATCCGAATTCGGCCAACGCGGCGAAGGCACTTGCCTGGCTGCTCGCAACCGACCGGGAACATCGCAGGCCGCGCCGCGCGGTCGCGCTGGCGGAGCGCGGACTGGCACTTGGCGGAGAGAGTGCGCAGGCGCTCGATGTGTTGGCGGCGGCGCTTGCGGCCGACGGCGATTTCGAGCGGGCAATCGAGGTTGCGACGCGCGCGCAGCTGCGTGCGGCAGCCGAAGGGAGTCTCGATCTACGGGCGTCGATCGGCTCGAGGCTGCAGCGTTATCGCGCCGGAGAGCCCTGGCGCGAGCCCTGACGCGCGAAACGCAGCGTTCAGGTCGTGGTCTTGAGCTCGCGGAAGGGCACGCTTCGATCCTCGCGCGGCTCGCGCGGCAGCTGGAGCACGCGTTCTCCGATCCCGTTTCGATGGACTTCAGAGGTGCCGCCGCCGATGGTACCCATCGGGAAGTCGAGGAAGGCGCCTTGCCACTCGCCGTGCTCGGGCGCGTCATCGCCGTCGAGCAATGCGTCGTCGCCCAGCAGCTCGAGCGCGACTTGGTCTTTGAACGCGCGCGCTTCGGCCCAGAACACCTTCATGACCGAGCCGTCGATATCGGGCATGCGGCCGGAGCGGACAGCGGCCTCCATCCTCGCGCGGAACAGCGCAAGAATCCTCTCATTGACGAAGACGCGAGCGAGCTGTTGTCGGACGACGGGGTCGTCGGCTCGTCCCGCGCGCCGGGCGAGCGCAGCGAGGCGATCGACGTCGCGAGTGCCGACGGACGACGTCCCGATCATCACAGACTCGTTGGCGAGCGTGGTACGAGCGACCGCCCAGCCGCCGTCGAGATCCCCGATCGCCCGGTCGCGCGGGACCCGCACGTCTCGGAAGAACACCTCGTTGAAGTGCACACCGCCGGTGTTCGTGACGAGCGGACGGACCTCGACTCCTGGCGTGCGAATGTCGGCGATCAGACATGTGATGCCGGCGTGCTTGGGAAGATCCGGATTCGATCGCACCAACAGGATGCCGAGATCCGCGTACTGCGCGCCGGTCGTCCAGACCTTTTGTCCATTGACTACGAAGTCCTGGCCGTCGAGCTCGGCGCGCGTCCGCAGATTCGCGAGGTCGGAGCCGGCGTCGGGCTCGCTGAACAGCTGGCACCACACGTCCTCGGCCGAGAGCAGGCGCGGCAGGTAGTGGCGGCGCTGGTCCTCTCGGCCGTGATTGAGCAGCGCCGGGCCGACGAGCGCGATCGTCGAGGCAATGAAGCCCGAGGTGGCATCGAAGGTCGCTTGCTCCTGGTTGAAGATCATCTGATGCGCCGGCGTGAGGCCGCGTCCGCCGTACTCGACCGGCCAGGGGATGCCCGCCCAGCCCGCCTGGTAGAGCGTGCTCTGCCACGCGCGGCAGCGCTCGAAGTGGGCGGCTTCCGCCTCGGGGCTGTGTCCGCGAAGCCGGGACAGGTCTGCGTCCGCGTCGCAAAGTGGTCTCGCATTCGCCTCGAGCCACGCCCGGGCCTCCGCGCGGAATGCCTGCTCTTCGGGTGTGTCCTGGATACGCATCGGCTCCGGTCGTCTCCCGTCGGTCGCAGGCCCTCAGGCGGTTGCGCTCACGCCCACCAGTCGGGCGATGCGCTCGCCGTGCCAGCGCGTGTCGCCGAGCAACACGGCACTCGAGCGTGCGCGCCGCAGGTAGAGGTGCGTGTCGTACTCCCAGGTGAATCCCACGCCGCCGTGGATCTGGATGTTGTCGCGCGCTGACTGGACGAAGGCATCCGACACGAAGCTCTTGGCGACGCTCGCATCGAGTGCCAGCTCGTCGGGGGCCACGACCGCCGACTCGATTGCGTGGTCTACCAATGACAGGGCGCAGTCGGTCGCGATCTGCATGTCCGCGGCGCGATGCTTGACTGCCTGGAACGAGCCGATCGCCCGGCCGAACTGGCGCCGCTCTCGGGCGTAGTCGGCTGCCGCAGCCAGCACGCACTCCATGCCGCCCAGGATCTCGCCGCCCAGAATGGCCGTCGCCTGGTCGAGAGCGCGCTCGAGCGCGGGGCCGTCGGCGCCGGGTGTACCAATTGGTGTAGCCGGAACGTCATCGAAGTCGAGTCGCGCCAGGCGGCGCGTTCGGTCGAAGGTCCGCAGCGGTCGACGTTCCAGTCCGCGGGCGGCGCCGTCGACGCGGAACAGACCGATGCCCGACTCGCAGGCGGCGGCCACCAGGATGCGCTCCGCGATGTGGCCGTCGACCACGTGCGGCTGTGTGCCCCGGACGCGGAAGCCGTCCGCGCTGGCTCGGGCGGACAGCGGCGTCGCTGCTAGATCGCGTTGTGCCGCCAGCGCCAGGATTTCGCCGGCGGCGATCGCGCCCTCGAGCTCTTCGCGCGCCCTCGTATCGGCAGCGTGCTCGATTGCCCCTCCGGCCAGCACCACGGTCGCTAGGTAGGGAGTGCAGACGAGGGCCCGGCCCAGCTCGCGCGCGATGATCCCGACCTCTGCCAGGCCGAGCCCCTGGCCGCCGCGCTCCTCGGCAACCGCCACGCTCTGCAGGCCGAGTTCCTCGGCCATCTGTTTCCACACCCCCTCGTCGTAGCCTGACTCCGTCTCCATCAGCCGCCGAGTCTCGCCCGACGGGGAGGTCTCCTCGAAGAATCGACGCACCAGCTCTG
This sequence comes from Myxococcota bacterium, assembly GCA_036336835.1. GTDB lineage: Bacteria > Myxococcota_A > UBA9160 > UBA9160 > UBA4427 > JAYZFK01. The sequence continues at coordinate 6,955 of JAYZFK010000059.1, forward strand.
CGAGCGCCGTGTGCTCTTCGGAGGGGGATGCGATCAAGCTGCTCTCCAGCGGCGGGGATCGTTAGAATCGGCTCCAGTCTGCCCCAGATTGCCGGCGTGCGAACGTCAGTTCGATGCGACGGCGGGCGACGGTCGCTGGAGGGTCATGGACAAGCTGATCGACCGCGTCATGTCGGGCGAGACCCCGCTCCAGGCGGTTTCCAAGCTCGACGAGCGACCGGTGTCGAAGATGACGTCGCTCGAGCGCTTTCCCTACTACACGAGCTTCCCGTTCGCGTGGTATCGGGTCGCCTTTGCCGAGCAGCTTGCCGCCGGAGAGGTTCGGCCGATCCGCTACCTGGGCCGCGACCTGATCGCCTGGCGCGAAGCGGACGGGACTCCGCACGTCATGGATGCCTACTGCCCCCACCTCGGCGCTCATCTCGGCGTCGGGGGGCAGGTCGAGGGGTGTGAGCTGGTCTGCCCGTTCCACTGGTGGCGGTTCGACGGCGAAGGCCGCAATACGTTGATCCCGTACGACGGCGGCCGGAACGAGTCGGCCACGATCAAGTCCTATCCGACCGTCGAACGCAACGGAATCGTCCTGTTCTGGTATCACCCGACCGGTGAGCCACCGCTGTGGGAGGTGCCCGAGCTCGACCTGTGCAGTGACCCGGCGTACACCGACTACGACCGCTACACCTGGCACATTCGCATCCCGTGGCAGGAGTTTGCCGAGAACGGTCCGGACTTCATTCACCTGCGCACCGTACACGGCGCGGTAGAGATCCCCGAGCTCGAGCGACTGACCTACGACGGCTATACGACCTCGCTCCGCTCGAAGGTGAACTTCGACACGCCGCGGGGACCTCAGTCGGGGCGGATCGACACCGATGGCTGGGGGCCGGGCTTCGCTGTCGCCCGTTTCAGCGGGATCATCGACGCCTTCTTCGTCGGATGTAGCACGCCGATCGACTTCGATGTGCTCGAGGTGACGCACAGCTACAGAGTCGGCAAGCTCGGCACGACCCCGGAGTTGCTCGATCGAACGCGTCGCGTGGGTGACGCGCTGATCCGTGATCTGGTGAAGCAGGTCGAGGAAGACATCGTCATCTTCGAGCACAAGATCAGTCAGCCGCAGCCGAAGCTGTCGGCGGCCGACGGCCCGATCCCACAGTTTCGCAAGTGGGCGCAGCAGTTCTATCTGCCAGGAGATCCGCGCGCTACGAACCGTTAGGCAAAGGCCCGTTACTCCTCGACCCCGGCTCCCGCGGCTTCGCCTGTGAGCACCGTCTTCACCACCTTGCCGGCTGCGTTGCGCGGAAGCGGCTCGCTGCGGATCTCCCAGTGGCTGGGAACCTTGAAGGCCGCGAGCTTCTCGGCGCACCACGCGGCGAGCGCGTCGGGGTCGGTCGAATGGCCCGGCTCGAGCACGACGACCGCCTTCACCTCCTGGCCGAGCTCCGGATGGTCGACGCCGATCACGGCGGCTTCGCGGACGTTGGGATGGAGCTCGAGGCGGCTCTCGATCTCGATTGGATAGATGTTCTCGGCGGCGCGCAAGATCATGTCGCGTGCGCGCGAGTTGATGTAGAGCCGGCCGTCGACGAGCTTGCCGATGTCGCCGGTCGCCAGCCAGCGGCCCGGTTTGAGCGTTGACTTCGTCGCCTCGATGTTGCGCCAGTATTCGAGCATGGTGTACGGGCTGCGCACGTGGATCTCGCCCTCGACCGCTTCGGGCAGGACGGCTTCGTCCGGGCCTCGGATCTCGACGTCGAAGGTCGCGTTCACGCGCCCGGTGGAGTCGGGGTAGGCGACCATCTCCTCCCCCCCGCTCGATGCGATCACGGCGACCGATTCCGACGAGCCGTAGCCGATGCCGAGCGCGTTCGCACCATTGGGAGCGACCTCGGTGATGCGCCTCAGGTAGGCCGGGCTGATCGGCGCGCCTCCGGCGCCGAGGTTGCGCAGTGAGGAGAGGTCGTACTTCTCGAGGTCGGGGTGGTTGAGCACGCGTGGACCCATGCTGCCAAGTCCCGCCCACTGCGTGACCCGCTCGGCTTCGATCAGGCGGAGCACGTTGACCGGGTCGAAGCGGCCCGTCGTCCAGACCGTCTTGGTGCCGAGGGCGAGGTTCAGCATGCAGCCCGCGAACAGACCCGACACGTGGAACAGGGGCACCGTGAGCAGCGCACAGGCGGGGAGTGCGTCCGGATCGGGCGCGGCTCCCCGGACGAGCATCCCGTAGAAGCCGCCCGCCTGGGTCAGCTGCACGAAGCCGATCAGGCCCCGATGGGAGATCAGCGCGCCCTTCGGACGGCCGGTGGTTCCACTCGTGAACAGGATCAGCGCCGGATCGTCTTCCGCGATGGGCTGGTCGGGCAGCGGAGCTCCGCCACCCTTCTCGAGCGAAGCGAAGTCCCGCTCGATCACAAGGGTCTCGACGCCGGGGTCACTGCCCTCGAGCCGGGCGAGGCGCTTCTCGTCGCCAATCAATAGCCTCGGCTCTGACAGCGACAGGCCGTACTCGATCTCGTCGCGTGTCCACCAGCCGTTGAGCGCTACGACGATGCCACCCAGGCTGACCACGGCCCAGTAGCTGAGGATCCACTCGGGACAGTTGGCGGCCAGGATAGCCACCCGGTCTCCAGGCCCGATCCCGAGGCGATCCTGCAGGTTGCGGGCGATCCGTCCCACCTGCTGCAGGTGCGTCGCGTATGTGATTCGTCGCCCTTCCTGGACGACGTATTCCTTGTCCCCGTGAACCGCGGATGCCTGAAGCAGCTCGCGGAGCGAGCCGGGACGTCGCTTGATGACGCGCACCCGCTCGCCCAGCACGACCTCTTCGGCCAACTCGAACGGCGCTCCGGCTCCGAAGACCTGTTCGTACGCCTGTCTGGGGTCCATTCCGCCATTCTAGCCGTCGGTGCAATCCAAGCCGGCGAGCCAAGGGAGGAACCGGCCGCGACTCGCCTGCCGAGATGGGTCCTTTTGCCCTCAACCATGGGACCCGGCTGGCCGATCTGAAGTCGACCATCGACTGGAGAGTTGCCGTGCACCGATTCCTGCTTGGTCCGATCGCGGCCCTGGGCCTGCTCACTGCGGCTCCCGGCTGGACACAGCCCGAGTTCCGCAAGGCCCCGGAAGGTCCCGGAACGCTCTTCGAATCGATCGATGGCGCAGCGTCCGATGCCCTCGCGTGGGCGCACCAGCTGCAGCGCGAAAGTCGGAGCCCGCGCCTTTCGCGCGGCGGTTCGATCGTCGCCGTGGAAGGTGGCTACAGCTACGGCGAGCTGGTGACGGCGCGGCGCTCGGCACCCGACAGGCTGGTGCTCGAGCTCGGCGTGAGCGCGGTGGCTCACTTCCATACGTATCCGCGCCAGGGTGGCCCAATCGACCGCCGGAACGAGAGCCATTCGCGAGCCGACCGCTGGGTCGTCGATCGCCTCGATTCGCAGCGGCGACCGTCGTACATCCTCACGCCTTCGCTGCGCGTCGTCGCCTATCGCGGCCGCGCCGAAGTGCGGACCTCGGATCTGTTCGCGGCGAATCTCTCGCAGCCGGCAGATGGTCAGATCCTCGCCGCCTACTGACGGTCCCCTCGCGTGCTCGGCGCACTGCAGTCGTGCGCCGCGCGTTCCAGCCCTCTCGCCTGACCTCGACCTAGTCGGCGATGCGGGGCGGGCTTGTCCTGGGCGCGGCTCGGACCGGGCAGCTCGCTGCGAGCTCGTTGTGGCGTTCGACGTATTCGGCCTCGAGGTCCGCGGCCTTGCGCGCCTGGGCGAGCGCCTCTTCGCAACGGCCCGCTGCTGCTAGCGCGCGCGCATGCGTGTCGAGGTAGTCGGCGCGCTCGAATTTGCCAACAGCGAGTGCCGCGAGCGCGAGCGCCCGGCTGGGTTCGTGCCCGGCTTCGAGCAGCATCCAGGCGAGACCGTTGGCGGCTTCGGCACGCGTCGGCTCGAGTGCAATCGCGCGTTCGAACCCCTCGTGCGCCAGGGCGCTGTCTCCGGCTCCATAGGCAACCTTTGCGAGCTCGGTCCAGGCGTGGGCGCTGGCGGGGTGTGCCCGGGTGACTTGTCGCCAGCGCTGGGTGGCCAGCTCGAGCTCGCCGCGGCGTTGCGCGGCGGCCGCGGCGCGTGCGGGCCACGGGGGCTCGCTGGCGCCCTGGGTCAGCGCCCACTCGGCGAGCTGGTCGGCTTCCTCGACGGCGCCGCGCGCATCGAGCAGCTCGAGCAGCCGCGCTCGTTCGAGCTTGGAGCGCGGTGCGACCTCGAACCCGGCTCGCAGGGCGACCTCGGCCTCGTCGCCTCGATCGAGTCGAACCAGGGCGTTGGCCAGTACGATCCGCGCCCACGAATCGCGTGGTCGGATGGTGAGCGTCCACTGCGCCTGCTCGATCGCTTCGCCGAGGCGGTCGCGAGCCAGGAGCGCTCGAGCGCGGTTGTAACTCATCTTGGGTGCCCGCGGATAGGCCGCGAGCGTGGCCTCGGCGAGTGTGAGGTCGTTCTCGTAGGCCTGATTCTGTACCCAGCTGCGCGCCCCCCCGGCGGCGAGGGCGAGCGCCAGCAATCCTGTCAAGGTCGCTCTGCCAACCGGCAGCCGGGCCCCCAGTAATGCGACGAGCAGCAACAGGCCGTAGGACGGCAGGTAGAACAGCCGTTCCGCGAAGTTCGTGCCGATCACCACCAGGAGATTCGAAGCGACGGCGAACGAGCAGATCGCGACACCCGCTGCGCGTCCTTCGGTCGTTCCCGCCCTGCCGAAGGCCAGACCTGCCAGCGCCAGCGACACAATGATCCCGAGGGTCCCGTAGGCGGTCACACCGTCCGCCAGCCCGAGGAGCGGCGGCGCGTAGTCGATCGACAGCCGATCGGGCCAGGCGAGCAGCCACAGGTAGCGCCCCGCAGCATCGAGCACGGTCGGCAGCCGTTCGAGCACGGTCGTGCCGGCCATCGGGTTCACCGTGGTGTCGACGATGGGGCCGCCCCAGCTGGCGAGTAGCGAGAAGCGCAGGGCTGCGTACGCGAGGACGGCGGTGAGGCTCGCAATCGCCGGGGCGCTCAGTCGGCGCAGCGACTCGCCCCGTGCCCAGCCAAGGAAGGCGATTGCAAAGGGAAGAAAGGCTGCGCTCTCCTTGGAAGCCACCGCCAGGAACGTCGCTGCCGCACAGGCGCCCGCTCGCTGCATCGTGCGTGCCTGGGGAGCCGTGGCGGTCAGCATTGCGACCAATGCAGCGAGTGCGGCCAGCAGCTCCGCGCGCCCCGAGATCCAGGTAACGGCTTCGGTGTGAAGCGGATGGACGGCGAACAGCGCAGCACACGCCGCCGCCACGTTGCGCGACGCGCCGAGTCGCTGCGCGAACACGAACCCGAGGACGACGACGGCCGCGTGGAGCGCGATGTTGACGGCGTGCATCCAACGCACCCTGTCGTGGGCGATCGCAGCGTCGAGCGCGAACGAGAGGGTCGTCACTGGGCGCCACAGCGCGGTGTCCGCCGCCCGGTCGTCGCCCCAGTAGGCCGTCGTCAGGGCTTGGACCGCGTCGAAGTCGCCGTCGACTGCCGGGTGGCGGACGACGAGACCCGAGTCGTCGTACACGAAGCCCGCTTCGAGCGCGTTTGCGTAGGGCAGGACGGCCAGCGCGACGAGGCCGGACAACAGCCAGCGGCGCACGCGGCGCTGGCTGTTGGACGAGTCGGGCCGAGTCGAGTCCACGGGCTAGTCGAAGGTGCGGCTTGCAATCAGCTCTTCGAGGTGCCGGCTGTCCCACCACGAGAGCTGGAGTTGTTTGGCTCGCCGGAAGTAGAGCTGGATGTCGCATTCGACGGTGAATCCGATCCCGCCGAAGATCTGCTCGCACACTGCTGTGGTGTCGCGAAAGCTCTGGCAGGCGAACAGCTTCGCCATCGGTGCGAGTTCTTCGATCGAATTCCCCCTGTCGCGCGCCCAGGCGGCTTGATGCGTGAGCGTGCGGGAGCCATCGAGGTGCGTTCGGGCGTCGGCGAGGTAGTGGGCGATCGATTGGAACGCCGCGATCGGCTTGTCGAACTGGACGCGATCCTTTGCATACTGGGTGGTGATTGCGAGCGCCTGCTCACAGGCGCCGTTGGCCCAGGCCGCGTTCAGCACAGCGCCCTCGTAGAGCACAGCACACAAGGTCGACCATCCCGAACCGGGATCGCCGATCCGGTCCTCGATGCCCACGCGGACCTGCGATAGATCGACGCGGTACTGCGTGTCGGAAGCGAGCGAATACTGCTGGGTCCGGCGCACTCCGTCGGCGGAGGGGTCGACCAGGAACAGATCGATCTCGCATTCGGCCGCGCCGGTGCGCGCCACCACGATCAGGCGATCGGCGGCGCTTGCGTAGGCCACATGGCGCTTCGTGCCGTCGAGCCGAAAACCGTCGCCGTCGGGGGTCGCGCAGACACCGATCCCGGCGGGGCCGTAGCCATGGTCGGGTTCGAGCCAGGCGGGCGTCAGGATCGCCGTCCCCGCTGCGATCCGGTCCAGCCACTGCTTCTGGTCCTCGCTGCCGGCGCGCTCGAGGATGCCGGCCGAGACGATGCAGCTGACGAAGTGCGGGACGGGCGCGAGCGCGCGCCCCAGCTCTTCATAGGCGATCGCGGTCTCCAGCAGTCCCTGCTGCGCCCCGCCGTGCGCCTCATCGATGCGCATGCCGAGCAGACCGACCCGGGCCAGCTGCTCCCATAGCTCGTCCGGGTAGCCGCTGGGATCGTCCTCGATCCCGCGTACGACCTCGATGCTCGAGTAGTCGCGGCAGACCTCGCGCACCATGCTGCGGAGGGCTTCCTGCTCCTCGCTGAAGTCGAGATCCATCGAGTCCGGCGCGCGGGCTAGGGGCGCCAGTCGTCGCGCTTGCGGGACCAGGGGTTGTCCGCTTCGCTCGACGGCAGCGCGACGCGCACCTCGCAAGAGGTGCAGATGCGGTCCTCCACTGTGACGTGCACGTCGAGCTCTGCCCAGGCGCAGCCCGCCTCGTCGGTCTCGAGCTTCGTCACGGACCCGCGGAATACCATCCGGTCGTCCGGAAAGATCGAGTCCCGCATTCGGAACTTCATCCGACCGAGGCGGCCCTTTGGGCCCGTCCAGTCGGTGACGTAGCGCTCGAACCAGGCAGCCAGGTTTGGCGTGTTCATGAAGATGTCTTGCGTGCCGTTGCGCTCGGTGGCGAACTTGTAGTCGTGGTGCATGGGACGAAAGTCGCGACTCGCGAGCGCGCCGAGCACGACTGTCGTTGCACTGACGTCGTACGGAAGCTCGGGCAGCTGCTGGCCTTCGCTGACCTGGTCAATCGTTAGGTTCACCATGGGTTCAGTCTCGCTTGTAGCCGAAGCCGGTGTAGCTCTCGGACGCCACCTTGACGCCTTGCTGATTGAAGTAGTCGACGTCGATTGCCCAGAACCGGCCGCTTCCGAGCTTGGTCGTCTTGGGATCGCTGACCGATCGCAGCACCTGGTGGGTTCGCAGCCGATCGCCGAGGCGCACGGGCTCGTAGAACACGATCGTGTTGTCGGTCATCACGGCCTCGGGCAGCTCGAGGGCTTCCTTCAGGTCGAAGTGGACCTGCAGCGGGAGCGCCGGCTTGCTGCGACCCGGCGCCCAGAGATGCGGCCGGAACCAGGCGGAGATCATCGTCGGCGGGGCGATCGGGCCCTGCGTGACCGCCTCGGCGCTGGCCGGGTCCCAGAACAACGGATTTCCGTTCTCGACCGCCGAACAGGTGGTCCAGATGTAGCCTTGCTCGACCGGGAACTCGCCCTCCTCGGGGTAGATCTCCTTCCCGATCATGTCCTGGATGTGCTGCGGCAGATCGTCCATGGGTTCCATCTCTCTTCCGGTAGAGGGTAGCGAGGTGTTACGCGACCAGGCCGCGATTGCGCAGGTCCTCGATCACCGAGGCGCTGAGCCCGGCCTCTGCGAGCACCTCGAACGTGTCGCTGTCGGCTCCGAGATCGGGAATCGGCTGGACACCGCTCGGCCGCTCCTGGCCCGCGAAGGTCGCGCCGAGCTGGCGGAAGCGTCCGTATTCGGGGTGCTCCGCATCGACGACCACTCCGCGGTGGCGGAACTGCGGATCCTCGACCAGCTCCTCGATCGAGTACACCGGGGTCAGGCAGGTGTTCTTGTCCGCGAGTTCGGCGACCCACTCGTCGCGCGACTTGTGCGCAAAGGCGGCGCGCAGATCGGCGCGGATCTGGTCCTGGAGATCCTCGTCGTGCTGCCGATCGATCCAGCGCTCGAGTCCGAGTCCCTTGCACAGGTTGGCCCAGAAAGCGGGCTCGATCACGCCAAGCGCGAGCCACTTGCCGTCGCCCGCGCGGTAGGTGTCGTAGCAGGCATACCGTCCGGTCAAGATGTAGTGACCGGGGCCCGGGGAGTTGCCGGTGGCGAGGTATTCGTCGATGTAGATCGACGTCAGGTGGAGCATGCCATCGGCCAGCGCGACGTCGAGGTACTCCCCGACGCCCGAGCGGGTGCGGCGCAGGAGCGCGGCGAGGATGGCCATCGCGGCGTGCATGCCGCCGGCGGCACTGTCGGCGATCGACGCACCCGGGATGGGCGGGCTCCCGTCCTCGCTGCGGCCGTTGCAGTGCATGAAGCCGGACACCGCAACATAGTTGAGATCGTGGCCGGCCCGTTGCGAGGCGGGTCCGTCCTGCCCATAGCCCGAGGTCGAGCAGTAGACGATCCGTTCATTGCGCGCGCGCAGGTGCTCGTAGCCGATGCCGAGTCGCTCGGCGACACCCGGTCGGTAGCTCTCGATCACCACGTCGGCGGATTCGACCAACCTCAGGAAGGCCTCCCTGCTGTCTGGTGCCTTGAGATCGAGCTTGATGTGCCGCATGCCCCGGTCGCCGCTGTACGCGTAGAACGGCGGGGTGGTCTGGAGGCCCGACTTGCTGGGCGGAACCCCGAGCTTCACGACGCTCGCACCGTAGTCGGCGAGGATCCGCGCGGCGCGCGTTGCGGGACCGACAGTCGAAAGGTCGAGGACGACTGTGTCCTCCAGCGCCGGGGGAAGGCTCATGGCAATCCGATCGTGAGAAAAGCGAGACGCATCGTATGGGAATGCATCCGGCGCCGCAATCGGCTGTCCGCACTCAGAAGTTCTTCGGCAGACCCAGGCCGCGTCGACCGATGATGTTCTTCTGGATCTCCGACGCGCCACCGCCGATCGTGTCGACGACGGTATAGCGGTACGAGCGTTCGAATCGGCCGCCGATCGGCGCGTCCTTCTCTCCGCAGCGCAGCTGGCCAGCCGGCCCCATCATGTCGAGGGCCCAGTCTGCGACGCGCTGACCCAGTTCGTTCATGTACAGCTTGTACTCCGAGGACTCTACGGTCGGGATGCGATCGCGCAGTGCCTCGCTGATCACGCGCCGCTGGAGCATTCGGGCGACCTCGAGCTGCGTGCGGACCTGCGCGGCCGTTGCGCGCACGACGGGGTCGTCGCGCAGCGGTCGGCCGTCGCGTTTGGCCGTGCGCAGGTAGTCCAGCAGCGCCTCGACCTTCTTCTCGAGCGGGCCCACGGGCATCATCGCGAAGCGCTCGAGGTCGAGCGCCTCGCAGATGTAGGTCCAGCCTTCGTTGACTCGGCCGACCACCGCGTCGTCCGGCACGAACACGTCGTCGAAGAACACCTCGTTCGTGCGCTCGTCGCCGATCGTCCAGGTCGGGTGGATGGTGAAGTTCGGGTGGTCCATTGGGATCAGGAACAGCGTGATTCCCCCGTGCTTGGAGGCGGGGTCGGTTCGAGCACCGACCCAGTAGTAGTCGGCGAAGTGGGCCGATGTCGTCCAGATCTTGCGGCCGTTCAACCGCCAGCCGCCTTCGGCCTTCGAAGCCTTGAGGGCCATCGCGGCGGCGTCCGAGCCCGCCTGGGGCTCGCTGTAGCCAATCGCAAACTCGATCTCGCCTCGGATGATGCGGGGCAGGAACTCCGCCTTCATGCCTGGCGAGCCGTGGCGGATGATCGTCCGGCCGACGATCCCAACGCCCTTGCCGGGCTGTGGGGCCCCCACGCGCGACAGCGCCTCGGTGAGCAGGAAGTCGTAGCTTCCGCTGTACTCGCCCCCGCCGTATTCCGCGGGCCAGTTCATGCCGAGCCAGCCGCGCTCGGCGAGCTTTGCCATGAAGTCGCGCTTGGCCGGCGTGTCCACGGTCTGGGACAGCTGCTCGGGGTGGGCGTCCATCACCTGGTCCGAGTGTTGCTCGGCGAGGAACGCCTCGATTTCGGCCTCGAATGCGCGCTCCTCGGGTCCGAACTCAAAGTCCACGGCTTCTCCTGTTCGATCGGTCGCGAGTGAGTCGCAAACCTACACCGCGTGGCGCGGCGTGTGCAGGCCGGGTGCGACCCGGCTGGACGCCTCGCGGGAGTCGTCGGCGCCCTCGAATGTCCGGTTGGTTGCGCGGCAGCAGCCCTTTCGACGATGTCGAACCGTTGCCCGCTGATCCCGCTGATCCCGCTGGCCACCTGGAGCGCGACCTCCGCGGTCCGACCGTCTGCCCTGGAGCTGGGTCGCTCAGGTTGGGCTCCACGGAGTGCCCCACAGCTGCTGCGCGATCACGGCGAGGCCGATCGCAACGGCGAAGGGAAGTCCGCGGCGGGCCACGCTGCCCGCCTCGGCCGGGAGGTAGGTGAAGCGCCGAGTGGCGGCGCTGAGCACGAACGAGGCGATCCATCTGCGCGCCAGATCCCGAGCGCCTCCGGCGGCAACGATCCACGCGAGACCGAGGGCGCTCCCGATGCCGAGCATCCAGACCAGCAGCGGAGCGAGGATATGGGGTCCCCAGAGAGCACCGAGAACCATCACTGCCTTCACGTCGCCGGCGCCGAGCCAGCGCACCGCGAAGGGGATGAAGAGCAGGCAGAAGGCCAGGCCGAGGCCGAGGAGTCCCTGCTGGAGGCCGAGCAGGCCGAGGTCCGCTGTCTGGAGCCCGAGCGCTCCGAGCATGGCGGGGGCGGTGAGCCAGTTGGGGATCCGCAGCAGCTGCACATCCTGCTGGGCAGCAAGGCAGAGGAAGAGCGTCGCCCAGGGTAGGGCGGGCAGGGACCAGGCCTGTCCGGAGTAGACGAGGCCGCCGCCGATCGCGCAGGCCACGGCCAGCGAGTAGGGCGTGCGCCCAGCATCCCGTCTGGCATCGAGGCGAAGGGCGACCCGGGTCAGCGGAGTGGAGGTGGCGATCAAACCCAGGGACTCCGCTGGACGGCCGGGGTGGGCTAGCAGGTGCTCGTCGACACGCAGCTTTCGATGCGGCCGAGAGCGGTGTCGACCGCGGTGCCGAGGTCACCCCAGAACAGAGTGGCGGCGAGCGCAAAGACTACGCCCACGATCGCCCATTCGATCATCTCCATGCCGTCATCCTCATGGACGAAGCGCTTCAACAAGTCCATGTCGTCGTCTCCTCGAGGCCGGTTCGTTCCGGCGGGGTTGTAAAATTGAACGCAAGCGCTGTGCCAGCGGCAGTCGGGGCGTCATCGTTGTGTCCGAAACTCACAGGGATCCGGTGGCTTGGGTTCCTCGACTGCCGCCGTGACGAGATCCGCGACGCTAGCTGGCAGCGAGACCGGGGCGAACGGCCGTCCCAGCGTCCATGAGGCGTCCACTCCACCGGTGTGCAAGGATTTGCGGCCCCGCGGGCAGCGCACGTTGAGTTTGCGGTTGCTTGCACACGGACTGCCGGAGGGTGGCGATGCAGATCGGAGTGACGCTCCACGCGACCGACGAGGCCATGAATCCGGTCGAACTCGCGCGCGAGGCGGAGGCGCGAGGCTTCTACTCTCTGTACGTCCCCGAGCACACGCACATCCCGACGAGCCGCGAGACGCCGGCTCCCACGGGAACGCCCGAGCTCGGGCGCGAGTACCTGCGCACGCTCGATCCCTACATCGCGCTCGCTGCAGCCGGGGCGGTCACGGAGCGCATCCTGCTCGGGACCGGCATCGGGCTCGTTGCGCAACACGATCCGATCACGTTCGCGAAGCAGATTGCGACGCTGGACCGGCTGTGCGACGGGCGCTTCGTGTTCGGGATCGGTTACGGCTGGAACCGAGAGGAGATGCGCAACCACGGGATCGAGTACCGAACGCGACGCAGCGTCGTCCGGGAGCGCCTGCTGGCGATGCAGGCCCTGTGGTCGCAGGAAAGAGCCTCATATCGTGGAGAGCACCTGAGCTTCGACGAGTGCTGGTCCTGGCCCAAGCCGGTTCAGCAGCCGCGGCCGCGCACCTTGATCGGCGGGGCGCCCGGGGCGAAGCTGTTCGCCGCGATCGCAGAGCTCGCGGACGGATGGATGCCGATCGGAGGCGCCGGCATGAAGGCGGCGCTCGCTGGGCTGCGGGCCGCCTTCGGGGAGGCGGGCCGCGATCCGAGCGGACTGCACGTCGTGCCGTTCGGGGTTCTCCCAGAGGCCGGCAAGCTCGACTACTACCGGGAGCTGGGCGTCAGCGAGGCGGTCCTGCGGCTCCCAACAGCGGATCGCGATGCGGTACTGCCCGTGCTCGACGACTACGTGTCCTGGCTCGAGCGCTACCGCGTGTAGTCGGGGTCAACGGACCTTCCCGAGCACCTCGTCGCCGAATCGGCGAGCCCAGTCGCAGTACTCTGCGCGGCTGCCCACTGGCGGCCCGACCGTCAGCCAGGTGACGCCGAGCTCGGCCAGCTCGTCGATTACATCCCGGAACCGGGCCACTTCGAGCGGCTCGGGGTCGTTCATGCGCATGCCGAACGGAACGAAGGCGATATCGAGCGGCTCTACGCGGCCGACCTGCGTCGCGTAGTCGCGCAAGTAGGCGATCCGGTCGCGCAGGTCGTCGAGGCTCGTGAGAACCGCGGTGCGGACGCGCTTTGCCATCGCGGGCGGCGTTGGGAAGGGCAGCCAGCCGTCCGCAAGGTCGACCGCTCGGCGGATCGCGCGGTGGCTGTTGCCGCCGACCCAGATCGGCGGGTGGGGCCGCTGCCGGGGCTGTGGCAGGGTGGTGATCCCGCTCGCGCGGAAGTCGCGGCCCTCGAGGTCGATCGAGCCGCCCTGCCAGATCCGCTTGATCTCGCGCAGGCGCTCGTCGGTGAGGTCGTTGCGGTTGGCGAAGTCGATTCCGAGTGCGTCGAACTCACCTTCCAGATAGCCGGCGGCGACACCCGCGATCACGCGACCGCCCGACAGCACGTCGAGGCTCGCGATGGCCTTTGCAGACAAGAAGGGATTGCGGTAGGCGACGATCAGCACATGGATCTGGAGCCGCAGACGTCGGGTCGCGGCTGCCACGAAGGACAGCGCCACGAACGGATCGAGCGTCTGGTGGCCGCCGCTGGCGAGCCACGGATCGGTCGGGGCCGGATGATCGGTGACGTACGCCGCGTCGAAGCCAGCGCTCTCGATGCACTGGCCGATCTCGGCCAGGGACTGCGCGCTCAGGAACTCGTCGGGCGGATCGACCCGATCGGTGGGCAGCTGGATGGAGAATTTCATCCGGGCGAGACTACCAGTGCCCGCGCGGCCTTGCGGACGAAGGGAATCCTAGACGCGGCCGGGTCGTGATTCTCCCTTACAGGCAAACGGTTGGCAGGCGCGCAGCGCGTGCGTATGCTGTGCGCGCCGTGGCAGCAGCCACGCTGGATCGAACGGGTCGGTCCCCCGTAGTCACCCCTGTCGGCGCGATCGTTCCACTCCCTGTACGAGCGCGGGAGTCCTCCACCGTGGATCTGCGTTACTCCGAGAGCGACGAAAAGTTTCGAGCCGAGCTGCGCGCCTGGCTCGAACGGGAAGTGCCCGCCTACGGGCCACGGCCGGACCACGACGTCGATGACTGGGACGTGCGTCGCGCCTACGACACCGGTTGGCAGAAACGCCTGCACGCTGGGGGCTACGCCGGCATCAACTGGCCGCGTGAGTACGGCGGCTGTGATCTGCCGCTCTCCGAGCAGCTCGTCTACTACGAAGAGATTGCACGCGCTCGGGCGCCCTACGTCGGGGTCAACTTCGTAGGAATGTTGCACGGCGGTCCGACCCTGATCGCCGAAGGCACCGAGGAGCAGAAGAAGAAGTACATCGCGCCAATCATCGATGGCGACCACGTCTGGTGCCAGGGGTTCTCGGAACCTGGGGCCGGCAGCGACCTCGCGTCGCTCCAGGCGCGCGCGGTTCGGGTTGGCGACGAGTACGTCATCAACGGCCACAAGATCTGGACGTCGTTTGCGCAGGTGGCGGACTACTGCGAGATGCTCGTGCGCACGGATGTCGATGCCCCGAAGCACCGTGGCATCAGCTGGCTGATCCTGCCGATGGACGCGCCCGGCATCGAGATCCGGCCGCTGAAGACCATGACCGGTGACAGCGAGTTCAGTGAGGTGTTCTTCAACGATACGCCGGTGCCCGTCGAGAACCTGGTCGGCAAGGAGAACGACGGCTGGAGAGTGACCAACGTGACCCTGCGTTTCGAGCGCGGCACGGCATTCACCAGCGAGATGTACAGCCTCCAGGCCCAACTGGCCCAGCTGGTGGAGGTGGCAAAGCGAGTGACCCGGCACGACGCCAACGCCTGGGACGACCGGGCCCTGCGCCGCGAGATCGGGCACCTGAAGGCGGAGCTCGACGCGCTCTGGGCCATGCTCAAGCTGTCGGTTGCGGAGGCGGCGGGCAACGAGGGCGGGATGCCCGGCGTTGGCGCCTCGGCCGTCAAGCTCTTCTACACCGAGCTCTACCAGCGGGTCTCCGAGGTCGCCATGCGGCTGGCCGGTCGGGCTGCGCTGTCGCGCGGCGACGTCGAGGACTTTCCGAACGACGCGTTCGTCGCCAAATACATGAATTCGTTGTCGCTGACGATTGCGGCCGGAAGCTCGCAGATCCAGCGCAACATCATCTCGGAGCGGATCCTGGGTCTGCCCCGGGAACGATAGGACGGCGGGGCGGCGACATGGAATTTCGACTCAACGAGGACCAGATCGCGCTGCGCGACGGCATTCGGGCCTTCTGCGAGGGGCGCGTACCGGATGAGCAGTTTGCCGCGCTCGAGGACCTGGGTGGCTTCGATCGCGAGCTCTGGGGAGAGCTGGCGGAGATGGGTGTGTTCGCTCTCCGGCTGCCGGAGGCAGACGGCGGGGTCGAGCTCGGCATGGCCGATGCGGTGATCGTCTTCTCCGAGCTCGGGCGCCGCCTGGTGCCCGGGCCGCTCGCGTGGTCGCACCTGGCGGCTGGTCGGATCGATGGTGCCGCGACGGGTGAGGTCGTCGTCGGGGGAATCGATCGCGAGGACACGGGTCCGATCATGGTCGAGCACCTCGACTTCCTCGACGCGTTGATCGTGCTGTATGCCGACCGGGTCGAGCGCGTCGACCCCGAGCGAGTGAAGGGGCAGGCGATTGCGAAGCCGCTCGATCCGCTGACGCCGACGCACCACGTATCGGAGCTGCCCGCGGGTGAGGTGATCGGTGACGGCGAGCTGGCGGCGCGCATGCGGCTCGAAGGGGCGACCCTGGTGTCGGGCTTCCTGCTGGGCATCGCGGAGGCCTCGCAGGAGCTCGCGACGGAATACGCCAAGGGCCGCGAGCAGTTTGGCCGCGCGATCGGAGGCTTCCAGGCGATCAAGCACCTGCTGGCCGACTGCTTCGTGCGCCAGGAGGTGGCCCGGGCCGCCGCCTACGCCGCCGGCGCGACAGTGGATCACCCCGACGCGGGCGACCTGATCGCCACGGTCAGCGGTGCGAAGCTGAACTGCGCCGAATCTGCGATGAAGAACTGTCGCACCTGTATCCAGGTGCACGGGGGCATGGGGTACACCTGGGAGGTGGTTGCCCACTATTACCTGAAGCGGACCTGGGTGCTGGAGAACACGTTCGGGACCAGTGACGCACACGCGGAAATCGTGGCGGAACGACTCGACGCTCAGCTCGGATAGCGGAGGCAGGCATGGCAAAGACGAAGACGCCGGCGGTCGAAGGCTGGTTCACGCTGGACGAGGCCGGTCCGGCTCTGCTCGGGACGCGTTGCGGGGGCTGCGGCACGTACTTCTTTCCGAAGGAGACCGTCGTCTGCCGCAACCCGCGTTGCTTCTCGACCGAGCTCTCCGAAGTCGAGCTCTCGCGCCGCGGGCGCGTCTGGTCGTTCACCAACAACTGCTACCCGCCTCCGGCGCCCTACGTCTCGCCGGACCCGTTCGAGCCCTACGCGATCGCTGCGGTCGAGCTCGAGCTGGAGAAGATGGTCGTGCTCGGCCAGGTGGCCGACGGGATCCCGGTCGAAGGACTCGAGGCCGGGCTCGAGGTCGAGCTGGTGCTCGACACCTTGTTCGAGGACGACGAGAACGAGTATCTGATCTGGAAATGGCGGCCCACGGCGGTCTAGGGGAGTCGGCATGAGCAACGAAGTCGCGATTCTCGGTGTCGGGATGCATCCCTACGGCAAGTGGGGCCGGAGCTTCGTCGAATATGGCGTGAAGGCGGCGCAGGACGCCATCCAGGACGCCGGCATCGAGTGGACCGATGTCCAGTTCGTGGCGGGCGGCGAAACCATGCGCAACGGCTATCCGGGCTACGTGGCCGCGGCGACCTTCGCCCAGGCGCTCGGCTGGACGGGTGCGCAGGTCACGAGCACCTACGGGGCCTGTGCCAGTGGCTCGCAGGCGATCAATGTGGCGCGTGCACAGATCCTGTCGGGCATGTGCGAGGTCGCGCTGGTGGTCGGAGCAGACGCCGCGCCCAAGGGCTTCTTCGCGCCGCAGGGGGGGGAGCGCGGCGACGATCCCGACTGGCTGCGCTTTCGGCTGCTCGGGGCGACGAACCCCATCTACTTCGGCCTGTACGCGCGACGCCGGATGGAGCTCTATGGCTCGACCGAGGAGGACTTTGCGCGCGTCAAGGTCAAGAACGCGAGGCACGGGCTCACCAACGAGTACGCGCGCTATCGCAAGGCCTTCACGCTCGAGGATGTGCTGGCATCGCCGATGGTGTCGGACCCGCTGCGGCTGATGCAGATCTGCGCGACCAGCGATGGCGGCGCGGCGCTCGTGCTGTGCAGCATGGAGTACGCGCGCAAACAGACGACGAATCCGGTGACGATCGCTGCGGTCTCCACGGTGACGCCGCAGTTCCCGCAGAGCGTGATCGAGATGCCGAACTTCGCGACCGATTCTGCGGCCGGAGCCGAGATCCCCGACACGCCGTTCAAGGACTCGATCACCAAGCAGGCCTACGAAGAGGCTGGCCTTGGACCCGAGGACATGAGCCTGGCCGAGGTCTACGATCTGTCGTCGGCGCTCGAGCTCGACTGGTACGAGAACATCGGGTTGTGCAAGCCGGGGGAGGCGGAGCGGCTGCTAAACGACGGTGACACCACGATCGGTGGGCGGGTCCCTGTCAATTCGAGCGGCGGCTTGTCGTGCTTTGGCGAAGCGGTTCCGGCCCAGGCGATTGCTCAGGTGTGTGAACTCACCTGGCAGCTGCGCGGTCAGGCTGGCGAGCGCCAGATCGAGGGCGCCCGCGCGGGCGTGACGGCCAACCAGGGCCTGTTCGGCCACGGGTCGTCGGTCATCGTCAAGCGCTGACGACCCACGAGAAATTTCGAGTAAGACTGGAGGAAGGAGCCGCAACCATGGGCATTCTAGATGGAAAAGCTGCCGTAGTGACTGGGTCGGGCCGCGGAGTGGGGCGCGGCCACGTGCTCCATCTCGCCGCCAACGGCGCCAAGGTGGTCGTCAACGACATCGACGAAGACGAGGCCCAGAAGGTCGTAGACGAGGTGAAGTCCGCCGGTGGCACGGCGCTGTCGAGCGGTGCGAGCGTCGACACGCGCGAGGGCTGCAAGTCGCTGGTCGATCTGTGTGTGGCCGAGTTCGGCCGCATCGACGCCATGATCAACAATGCCGGCAACGTGCGCGACCGCTCCTTCCTGAAGATGAGCGATGAGGAATTCGACCAGGTCGTCAAGGTTCACATGTACGGGACGTTTCGCTGCGCCCAGGAAGCGGCCCGCGTCATGCGAGAGCAGGGCGAGGGCGGCTCGATCGTCAACACGATCTCCGCAGCGCACTTCGGCAACTTCGGTCAGACGAACTACGCCGGCTCGAAGGGCGCGATCGCGACCTTCACCTACACCTGGGCGATCGAGCTCGCGCGCTACGGCATCCGTGTCAACGCAATCAGCCCGATGGCGACGACGCGGATGTCTGCGACGGCAAAGATCGGTGGCACGCAGAGCAGCGGGCCCTTCCTCGATCCGACCGCCAACGGTCCCTTCGTCGTCTACCTCTGCAGCGACGAGGCCGACTACATCACCGGCCAGTGCTTCGGTACCGGCAGTGAGCGGGTCGAGATCGTCCAGCATCCGAAGTACGGCAACGCGATCTACAAGGAGGGTGGCTGGGACGTCGAGAGTCTGCAGCAGACGTTCAAGCGGAAGTTTTCCGCGTTTCTCGAGCCCGTCGGTCTGATGCAGGCCCAGTACCAGTTCCTCGAGAACCCAGTCGTTCCGAAGAAGGACTGACGAGGTGGGCTACGAGACGATCCTGTACACGGTCGATGCGCGTGTCGCGACGATTACGCTGAACCGACCGGAGAAGCTCAACGCCTACGTGCCCGAGATGGGCAACGAGATCGTGGCGGCCTTCGCGGCCGCGCGGGAAGACGCAGAGGTCGGAGCCGTCGTCGTCACGGGAGCGGGCCGCGGCTTCTGCGCAGGCGTCGACCTCGATCGTTTGAAGGAGGACAGAGCGGCGGCGGCAGCCGGGCAGGGCAGGCCCGGGCCCCCGATCGGCCAGGAGGCGTTCGTCCGCAGCTTCCCCGAGGAGCTCCTCAACTTTCCGAAGCCGACGATCGCGGCGGTCAATGGGGCTGCGATCGGGGTCGGTGTCACGTTCATTCTGCCGTTCGATCTGCGCATTGCCGCGGCCGGTGCGAAGCTGGCAGTGCCGTTCACCAAGCTCGGGATGCTGCCGGGTCTCGGCAGCTCGCATCTGCTTCCGGCGTTGATCGGGCTGGTCAAGGCCAAGGAGCTGGTGCTGACGGCGCGCACGATCCTGGCGGAAGAAGCCGAGCGGATCGGGCTCGTCAACCAGGTGGTCCCGGCCGACGAGTTGCTGGCGACCGTGGGCGAACTCGCGCGCGATCTCGCCGGGCGCGATCCGCGCGTGCTGGCGGCTGCGAAGCGTTCGATCCTCTTCGGCGCACAGGCGTCGATGGCCGAGGCGATGAAGAACGAGCAGCGCGAAGGGGAGGCAGCGCGCGGCGGCTCGTGAGCGGCCTGCGCGGAGCGCCGGAGGGCACGCGTCAGCGGCCCGGAGCGCGCCGAAAGCCCTCGATCAGCTGTCGCTCTTCGCACAAACGCTGGGCGTCGACGTGCCGGCCGCCGCGCAGCGGATCGGCTTCGGCGTCGGTCGCGAGCCAGGCGATCACGGCCGCGGGAACCTCGGGCCCCGCCCCCGCGAAGGTTCCCCCGAACTGGTCGCCGCCGTGCATGGCCTTCTGTGCCTCGGTCAGGATGTAGCCCGGATTCAGATTGAAGCAGCGGATCCCATCGTCGCCGTGCTCGACGTGGAGGATGCCGGCGAGCTTGTGGAAGGCGGCCTTCGATGCGGCATACGCATAGCCCCAGCCGCCCCGCCCGGTGGGTGCGGGAGGGTCGATCAACGCAGAGCCCGAAGTCATGTTCACGATGGTGCCACCGGAGCCCCGTTCGAGCATTGCGGTGAGCACGTGCTGGGTGATGTGGATCTGCGCGAACACGTTGCCCCGGAAGATCTTCTCGGTCTCCTCGCCTCGCAGCCCGGCGAACGGCTCCATCAGACCGGGGCCCTGATAGATGCCGTTGTTGAGCAGCAGGTCGATGTGGCCCCACTCCGCGTAGGTTCGATCGAGGGCGGCGTCGATCGAGGAGAAGTCCATCAGGTCGAGGCGGATGGGGAGCGCGTCGCGACCGCGTTTGCGGACCTCCTCGGCGGTGAGCTCGATGCTGCCGGGCAGTGACATCTTCCGCGACAGCTCGCGGGTCGAGCCGTAGTCGTACCGTTCGCCCTCGCGAACGGTTCGCGCCGTGACCACGACGTCGAATCCCGCCTCGGCGAGCGCGATCGCGGAAGCCTTTCCGATTCCACGGCTGGCTCCGGTGATGAAGGCGACGCGCCGGGTCGGAGAGGAGGTGTCCTTGGACATCGCGCGGCGCAGTCTATCATCCCGTAAACAGGAGGCACTGTGTCCGACCCGCTACTGCTCTTCGAGATTTGCGACGGCACGGCCGTCCTAACGCTCAACCGGCCCTCCGCGCGCAACGCACTGTCGGTTGCGCTGCAGGATGCGCTGATCGCCCGGCTGCGCGAGGTCGACCAACGCGATGACGTTGGCGCTGCCGTGCTCACGGGCGCTGGCTCCGCGTTCTGCGCGGGCTTCGACCTGAAGGAGATCGCGTCCGGGTTCGGCGGGGGCGACGGCGGTGGCCGCCAGACGGAGCTCGCCGCACTGATCGACGGACTGTCCAAGCCGCTGATCGGTGCGATCAACGGCCATGCGATCACCGGCGGCTTCGAGCTGGCGCTCGCCTGTGATGTGCTGATCGCGTCGAGCAACGCGCGCTTTGCGGACACCCACACGCGCGTGGGGATGGTTCCGGGCTGGGGCTTGTCGCAGCGACTGCCCCGCCTGATCGGCACCTATCGGGCCAAGGAGCTGTCGCTGACCGGCAACTTCATCGATGCCGAGAGGGCAGAGCGCTGGGGGTTGGTGAATCGTGTGGTCGCACCCGACGAGCTGTTGCCGACCTGCCTGGGGCTGGCGGCCGACATGAACAGCTGCGTCCCCGAGGCCAATCGCGAGTCGAAGCGGCTGATCGACGAGGGCTTCGCGCGCGCTTTCGGGGAGGCGCTCGCGTGCGAGGCGCGCGATGCGGTGGCCTGGGCGAAGCAGGTCAGTGGAGAGATGGTCGGCGAGCGCCGCGAGGGCATCCTCGCGCGCGGTCGCTCGCAGAGCCGCGGCTGAGCTCCAGCAGGCCGCTAGATCTTGCGGGTGTGCCCCGCCCAGTACGGGTCGCGCAGCCGGCGCACGTACAGCTTGCCCGAGAGGTGACGCGGCAGCGTCGCCTCGAAGTCGATCGAGCGCGGCGCCTTGTAGCTCGCGAGTCGCTCGCGGGCGAAGGCCACGAGTTCGGCCGCCAGCGCGTCGGAGGCTTCGGCTCCGGGCGCCAGCTCCACCGCGGCCTTCACGCTCTCGCCCCACTCCTCGTCCGGGATGCCGAAGACGGCGACGTCGGTCACCGCCGGATGGGCGATGAGCACCTGCTCGATCTCGGCCGGGTAGATGTTCACGCCGCCGGAGATGATCATGTTCGATTTTCGATCCGCCAGATGGACGAACCCGTCCGCGTCAATGAAACCCATGTCGCCCAACGTGAAGACGCCGGGCTCGAGGTACGCCGCCTCGGTCTTGACGGGGTCGCCGTGGTACTCGAAGGCGCGATCGAAGCGCGAGTCGCGGCAGTAGAGCGTGCCGATCTCGCCCACCGACAGGCGTCTTCCACTGTCATCGATGGCAAACACCTCGAACGCGGGCAGCGCTCTTCCGACGGTTCCCGGGTGCGCGAGCCACTGCTCCGAGTCGACGATGGTGTTGACGCCGCCCTCGGTACCGCCCCAGTACTCGAGCAGGATCGGTCCCCACCAGTCGATCATCTCGCGCTTGACCTGCGGCGATACCGGCGCTGCACCGTGGAGCACCCGGTGAAGCGCCGGCCGCGCGTAGCGCGTCCTCACGTCGTCGGGCAGTCGCAGCAGGCGGACGAACATCGTCGGGACCAGGTGCGTGTGGCGGATCTCGCGCTCTTCGATCAGCTGGAGACAGTGCTCGTCGTCCCAGCGCGGCATGATCACGACCGGCGCTCCGTTCTGCTGCTCGTAGATCGCGAGCATCAACGGTGCGGCGTGATACAGCGGTCCGGTCACCAGGTGCGGACCGCCGCCATCGAGATCGATCGAGGCGGCGTAGGCGCGTTGCGCCGCGAGAGCTGCATCGAGCGTGGCGGGGCGCACGCGCTTCACCCCCTTGGGCAAGCCGGTGGTGCCGCTCGTGTAGATCATGTTGCCGCCGGCGGGTCCCGACAGATCGATCGGCGCGTCGGAGGCCCGAGCGAGCCAGGCTTCGAGTTCGTCGCCCACCTCGATCACCTCGGGCGCTCCTGCGGCGCGGGCCAGCGTGGCCCGCTCTGCGTCGGCGAAGACCACGCGGGCGTGCGAATCCTGAACGACGTAGGCGATCTCGTCGGGGGTCAGGTGCCAGTTGATCGGTGTGACCCAGGCGCCGGCTGCGATCCCGGCGACGAGGCCTTCGACCGCCTCCGCGCGATTGTGCATCAGCAGTGCGACATGATCGTCGGGCCCCAGGCCAAAGTCGTCGCGCAGGCCGTTGGCCATCCGCGTGATGCGGTCCTCGAGCTCGGCCCAGCTGCGGCGCTGCTCGAGGTCGTCGAGGGCGAGCCCTTGCGGGTCGGTCCGAGAGGAGGCGAACAAGGGCACC
>JAYZFK010000060.1:0-17983 GCA_036336835.1 Myxococcota bacterium
AAGCCCAGCGCGGCGGTGACGATCTGCAGGTTCGAGAGATTCGGATCGAGTAGCTCGCCGTAATAGCGGAAGCGGTTCACACCGCGGAGCTTGCCGTTGTTGTCCGCCAGCACCGACTGCCGGAAGCCCCCGAAGCTCTCGAAGTCCGTGTCACCGTCGCCCGAGCCATAGGCATAGCCAATGCTGAGCGCTGGCGGCCGGAGGATCCCCGGCGCCCAATCCCAGTTGGTGACCCAGGTCGCAACGAGATCGAGCCCCCAGCCCTGCACGTCGTGCTCGTTGGCTTCCTTGACGAACCGCGTCGGATCCGGCGGAAACTCCAGAGGGATGATCGTCGAGTAGTCGTAGGTCGTCTCTTCGCCAAAGATTCCCGCGACCTGACCCGAATAGTAGAGACGCCCCAGCGGTCCCTTGAGCCGGCCGTTCGCCGCCGCGCCGACCCAGGTGACCACGCTGTCGCGGTCGTCCTCATCCTCCCGAAAGACGCGATCGGGAGGGTTATCCACACCCGGTTTCGGAAACAACGGCTCCGGGCAATCCGGCCTCACCACGCTTCCATCGCAGTGGCGCCTCGAGCGATCGTTCTCGTGGTTGAGGAAGAGCTCGACATGCTGTCTCTCGGCATACCGCCACTTGGCGTGCGCCAGGACCCGAAGCACTCCATCGTCCTCAGGCCGTATGTCGTCGTCCAGCGTGGATACCGTGAACAGCTCCTGCGCAACCATGGCTTCGATCTGGACGTTGGCGAGATCGAACGAGACGCGAGCGGTATCGAGATCCTGGTCCCACCACCACTCGCGGCTTCGGTCGTAGAGCCGTTGCCGCCCGACCTGCAGGTTGAACGGCGAGCCGAACAGGTCGGCCAGATAGATCCACATCTCGCCGCGCTCGGCGATGAACTTGTAGGCCGTATCGCCCTGCTCACTCCAGGCGACGGTCTTCAGGAAGCCCTTCCCCTCGATATAGAGGAGCACGTCCTTGAAGGGCAGATACATCAGCTCGATCTCGACTCGCTGGCTGATGGCCAGATCGTCGCCGTTCGGGGTACCGATGAGCCGACGGTCTCTCTCGTAGCGCAGCTCGAATTCGTATTCGCCGCCTATCGTCAATGGACGGCCGAAGAGCGGAACGGTGAGCTGATCGGCGGGCCGTCGCTGATCGGGACGCTTCACCAGCCGAGCTCGACGGCTGGTGCCCAGCGCGAGCGGCGAATCCGCCAGGTCGGCACTGGCAGGGGGCACCAGCACCAGCAGCGGTGCAATGCACAGCCAAAGTCGAAGCAACACGGTCTCCGTCCCCCCCCGAGAACTAGACTCCCCTGCCGCCCGCCGCAGCACGAGCGGTCCAGACACTAGCCAGCGCGCGCGGACGCCGTCAGGCCAGCGCGGGCGAGAGCTCGGTCGCCCGGGTGAACTCGCGGCGAAGCGCCGCAGCGCTCCGCTCTACGTCGAAGTCTTCCTCGATGCGCGCTCGCGCGGCCCGTGCACACCGCACGGCCAACTCCCGATCGTCGAGCAGCCGTTCGATCGCTTCCGCCAACGACACCGAATCTCCCTGCTTCGCCAGCAACCCCGTCTCCCCGTCTCGCAGGATTTCGGGAATGCCGGTCACGTCCGTGGCGACGCACGGAGTCCCGCTCGCCATCGCTTCGAGCAGCACGGTCGGAAGCCCATCCCGGTTGCCGTCATCGCCAATCACACAAGGCGCCGCCAACACGCTCGCTCGCGCCATCGCGCTCGCGACCTCGGCGCGCGACAACGGCCCGACCAGCTGTACGAGCTGGCCTAGGTCCAACTCCTGGATCTGCGCGCGCAGCGCGTCCTCACATTCGCCCCCACCGATGATTGTGCACGGCACCGCTCTCCCCCGCTGGGCGAGTAGCGCACAGGCCTCGATCAGGTAGCGGAAGCCCTTCTTCTCGACCAGCCGACCGACCGCGACGATCGACCCGTCGCGCCCCTCCCCGCCTGGCTCGTGAAAACGATAGGAATCGAGCGGTAGCCCGTTGTAGATGCGCGCGATCTTCTCCTTCGGGACCCCACATTCCTTGCTGAGATGACTGACGTTGTAGTCGCTGACCGTGATGACGCGGGCCGCGCGAGCCGCCAGCCCACTGAGCGCCCCTTCGGATACATCCACGTGGAAGATATCCTTGGCGTGCGCCGTAAAGGTGAACGGCACCTGGGCGAGGTGCGCCGCCAGCGCCGCGACGCGCGTCGCCGTCGTCGCGAAGTGCGCGTGCAGGTGATCGATCCGCTCGCGCCGCACGTGTGCCGCGAGGTGGACGGCCTGCGACACCTCCTGCGCTTCGAGCCCCAGCGCGGCATCCAGCCGCGGGAACAGGTCCGGAATCACTCGGGCCGCCTCCTCGACCCCGCGCCACAGAGTCGAGGCCTTGGTACCACCGAAGTGCAGGTACCGGACAGGCGCGCGGACCTCGGAGATCAGATCCTGGAAGTGTGTGTCGTTGGGCGCCCGCAGTGCGAAGATCTCGAGCTGGTCGCCGGCGCGCTCGTGGGCCAGCACCTCGTTGACGACGAACGTCTCCGAGTGTCGCGGATAGCGCTTGACGACGTATCCAACCCTCACGTCAATCCTGAAGCCAGACGAGGGCCGAATTCTGCGGCCTCGATCCGGCGGGGTAGGAGGTCGCGCACCAGCGATTCGATCCGTTCGAGCCCCGACAAATCGACCCGGTGACGCGCATCCGTCGACTCGGGCGAGGCCGAGGTCAGCCACGAGGACAGGCGGTCGTCCGAGAGCTCGCTCGGCAGCATCAGCCTGTCGACGAGACGCAGCTCGAGGAACCGCTCCGCACGAATGCACTGCTCCACGCGCGGCCGAACGCGCGGCACGACGAGCGCGTGCTTGTTGTACGAGATCACCTCACCGAGCGTGTTGTAGCCGCCCATGCACACGACGCGTTCCGCGTTGCGGAGCAGCGGAGCGGGCTCGCCACTGAACTCCAGCAGGTGCAGATCGCGGCGCTCGCGCACCCGATCGCGCAGCCGGGCGAGCGCTGCAGCTGGCAGGAACGGGCCGGCGAGCACGACGCCATCGCTGTCGCACTCGAAGTCCGAGCGCGCGAAGGTCTCCGCAAGCTCCGAGCCGTCCTCACCTCCGCCTACGACGCACAGCGCGTAGCGACGCTCCGCGTCGAGCGACGGCAGCCGTGTGCGCAGCCAGGCCGCGAAGTCTTCCCCATTGCTGGCTCGGGCGCACTGATCGAGGTAGCCCGTGAAGTGGACATCCCAGTTCCTCGACCCCGGAAGCCCATCCTGTGTCACCCGATCGTAGACGCTGGGGTCGCCGTACACCCAGACCGCCTGGTAGTAGCGCGCGACGACCTCGGCATTGGAATCGCGCATCCACTCCTGACGCAGCACATCGGGTGCGTCGGCGATGTCCCGCAGGCCGAGAATGCAGCGTGTGGTGCCTGCACGCTCGAGATCCCGCAGCGTCGCATCGAGCTCGCCGATCGCGCCGCGCGGAACGTTGTCGACCACGAGCAGGTCCGGTTCGAACGCGGCGATCGCCGCTCGAATCGCCTCGCTGCGGATCCGGATCAACGTCTCGAGCTCGAACCCGAAGCTGCGGGCCCCGTAGCTGCCGTCCGCGTGCTTGCGTAGTGCCGGCAACGCCAGACAGTCCACACTGGGCGGAAGCTCGAGCCGCGACTCGCGAGCCCCCGTGATCAGCAGGATATCGACCTCGAAATCCATCGAGCGCTCGATTGCACCGGCCACCAACACGTTTCGGCGCACGTGACCGAGCCCCATGGTGTCGTGGGAATAGAGGACGACCCGCGGCCGCCGCGCCGCACAGCGCTCATGAGCCGGTGTAAGGCTGCCAGGCATTTCTTGGCTACTCACCTTCCCCGACAAAACACTCGATGCGATCGATCACCGATTCTAGATCGAGCGGTTTGCGTAGAAAATGTGTGACGCCGCGCTCTGCCAGGTACTCGTCCGAGACGTCGGCAGAAACGACCAGCGAGCGATCCACACGGGTGACTGGCAGCAGGTCCAGCCCATTGCCGTCGGGCAGTCCAACATCCAGGATCGCGGCATCGACGGGCCTCCCTCTCAGGAGATTACGCGCCTCTTCTACGCTGCCGGCGGGAACAACCTCGTGCCCATGGCGCTCGAGGAGCCGCGTCAGACACCGCCGCAACAGGGTCTCGTCTTCCAGGATCAAGATTCGGCAGTCCGCGGGATGGCTCATGTTTTGGCCGTTAACTGCAATCGCAGTGCCACTTCCGCGCAGCAGCAGACGCCACTAGGGGATCCCCCGAGGGGATCATCGGGCCATTTCCCCACGTGCCCGCGAAATCCCGGGCACCAGAACCAATGCTAGCGTGGCTCGATGGCATCGATCCTGGTCGTCGAAGACGAGACACTGCTGGGACGCCAACTCGATCGAGCCCTCACTGGCGCCGGCCACGATGTGACCGTCGCAACCTCCGGGACCGAGGCATTGGAGGGTCTCGCCGCGATCGAGCCCGATCTGGTGCTGCTCGACCTGCGGCTACCGGACCAGTCGGGTCTGGACGTCCTGACCCAGCTGCTGCAGCGAGCTCCCGAGCTTGCCGTGCTGATGATGACCGCCTACGGCTCGGTGGCCGATGTGGTCGAGGCAATGCGCCGCGGCGCCGCCGACTATCTGCCCAAGCCGCTCGACCTCGATGAGCTGCGTCTGACCATCGAGCGGACGCTCACCAGGCGACGCCGGGAGCGGGAGCTCGCCTATCACCGTCAGCGCGTTGCGAGTGCGCGTGACCAGGTCATCGGCGACGACCCGAGAGTCCATGCCCTCTTCGATCAGATCACGAGTCTGGCCAAGGCCGAGCTGGATCCAGGTCGCCGGCCAACCATCCTGCTCACCGGCGAGACCGGCACGGGCAAGGGCCTGGTCGCGCGGGCGATTCACGAGGCGCTCGGTGCGGGCCCCTTCATCGAGCTCAATTGCACCGGGCTGCCCTCCTCGCTAGTCGAAGAAGAGTTGTTTGGTCACGAGCGCGGCAGTTTCACGGGAGCCACCGGATCACGCCCCGGCCTGTTCGAGGCCGCCGAGGGCGGGGCAATCTTCCTGGACGAGATCGGCCACCTCGAGCTCGGGGTCCAGGCGAAGTTCCTCAAGGTCATCGAGGAGAAACGCGTTCGGCGCCTGGGCGCATCGCGCGAGCGAAAGCTCGACGTCCACGTCATCGCGGCCACGAATCGCGACGTCAGCGCGGCCGTCGTCGAGGGTGATTTCCGCGCCGACCTGTTTCACAGGCTTGCCGTGCTGAGCTTCGAGATGCCTCCGCTGCGAGAACGAGTGGACGATATCGTCCTGCTGGCCCGTCACTTCTGCGCCGAGATCGGAAAGCAGTATCGCAGGCCGGAGCTAGGAATCACGGGCGATGCTGAACAGCTCTTCCAGCAGTACCCCTGGCCCGGAAACGTGCGAGAACTCCGCAACATCATCGAGCGCGCGGTCCTGCTGTCGACCTCAACGAAACTGGGCGTAGAAATCTTCGGTCCGATGCTGCAGTTGGGGGGCGCCGTGACGATCGGAGAGAACTTCACCCTTCCGCCGGGGGGTGTGCAGCTAGCGGACCTCGAGGCCGACCTGATCGCCCAGGCGCTCGAGCGCGCAGCGTCGAACCGCACCCAGGCCGCCAAGCTGCTGGGGCTCACGCGCGACCAGCTCCGCTACCGCATGGAGAAGTTCCAGATCTCCTGAGGCGTGACAAAGCTCGCGCGTCGGCAACTCCGAGCCGGGGGGCAATCCGTGGATGCCGATCCGGCATGCCTCACCGTAGAATTCGGCCCGCCCCGGGTCAGCCCCTAGCTGGGTCCGCCCGATGACTTCAACGTCACGAGGAAGGTGGTTCCCACCGGCGTGCTCTGCACGAGATCGATCGTGCCACCCTGTCGCTCGAGCATGCTGCGCACAGTTGCCAGACCCATTCCGGTGCCCGTCTGGCGCGTCGTAAAAAACAGATCGAAGATCCGGCTCTGTACCCGCTCGGGGATCCCCGAGCCTGTGTCGTACACCTCGATCTCCACACTGTTGCCCTCTACCCTTGCGCGCAGCCCGACCTCGCCGCCCGCACTCGTGGCCAGCAGCGCGTTCGAAACCAGCTCGATCAGCGCCTCCTCGAGCTGCCCGGGATCCGCCCAGATCCACACGCCGGAGTCGATATCGACGCTGATTTTGATGTCCTGTTGGCTGGCCCGGGCCGCCACGGTCGAGCCAACCTCGCCTGCGAGTGCGAAGAGGTTGACTGTCTCGAGCTCGGGCTCGAGCATGCGTGCAAAGTCGAGCAGGCGCCGCACACGCCCGTCGAGCCGATCGGTGCCCTCGATCAGGTCACCCAGCGCCATCGACAGCTCTTCGGGATCGTCGATCTCCTGCGCCATTTGCGCCGCCGCCCGGATGCCGGCCAGCGGATTGCGCAGGCCGTGAGCCACCGCGCCGGCGACCTCGCCGATTGCGGCCAGCCGCTCGGACCGCACCAGCGCCGCCTGCGTCTCGCGCAGGTCCACAAGCGAGCGCGCGTTGTGGATCGCGGCTGCGGCCAGGCTGGCGACTCCGACCATCAGATCGTACTCCGCCTCCGAGAAGGGAGCGCCGAGCGACTTGGCTCCACACCTCAGAACCCCCAGCAGCTCGCCGTGATAGACGATCGGCTCTTCGAGGACCGCACCCGTGCTGGAGATCGAGTCGCCGATCTTGACCGAGACGCTATCGACCGCTACCGCCGACTTCACCTCGCGCTCCACGATCGCGGCCACCGTCTCCTCGTCCACGCGCGCGGCAAGCAGCACGCTCATGCGCTCGAGTACGCGCCCCGCATCCAGCTCGGAGCGATAGAACAGCCGGTCGACCGCGTTCTGCACGCGTTGGTAGAGCGGGTGGAACGAGATGGCGATTCCGATCAGGAGGAGGAACCCGCCGCCCGTCCCCCTCACGTTCACACCCACCAGCGCCCACTCGAGACCGAGGAGCAACGCCGAGTAGGTGACTGCAATCGCCGCAGTCGTGGTGCCGTAGCCTACGGCAAGCCGGGCGAAGCGCTCGGCCGAGAAGAGATCGTGGCGAACGATCGCAAACAACACGGCCGCCGGAAAAATCGGCAGCAGGAACGTAATCCTGGTAAACGAGAAGCCGCCGCCCAGGCCGAAGAAAGCGAGGATGGCGAATGCGGGCACCATGAGGCCGCTGACCGCGGCGGCGAGTACGATCCCGGCTCGCACGCGATCCTCCGGGACATGCGCATCCAAGGCCGCCTTGGTGAGAGCGCCCAGCATCGACACCGTGACGACGGCAATCAGCGAATAGGTCGCGAGCGTCGCGAGCTGGGCCGTCTCGGGGGAGCTGTAGAAAGACGCAGCCTGGACCCCCATGATCGCGAGCGAGGCCAGACCGATCCCGAGCCAGCCAGCCCGCCGGAAGGTGGGGGTCGACCGCGGGTAGGGAAAGCTGACCGCCAGGCCGTAGAGCGCCAGTGGGACTGTGGCCTCCACGACCTGACAGATCCGGACGAGCCGGTACGCGCTGAAGTAGTCGACGGCGAGGAGGAACAACACACCAATCGACCCCGTCGCGATCGCGAGGCTGCGTGCCTGCGGCAGATCGGGCCGCAGCGCCAGCGCGATCAAGCCGATGCCACAGAAGCAGATCGCGTTGAACAGATAGTTGCCAAAGGTGGCGAGATAGCCGGCGACACCGAGTCGCATCGTCGGCACCCGAAAGGTGCGCTCCCCGCCGTCGGCGAGCACCCTGTACTCGATGAGGGCCCCAATCGGGCGGCGAGCCGCGACGTCGAGCAGCTCCCTGCCACCCGCGAACGGCTTGCCGTCGACCGCAACGATCCGCCCCGAGCCCAGCGGGAGCCCGGCGAGCGCCCCGCTCCAGCTCTGGGCATGGAAGGCCACTAGAGTGCCGTTGTCCCAAACGAGGAAGCCGGGAAACGGCCGGTCCAGCAGGCGGCTACTACCAGTGCCCACGAAGAGAAACAGCCCCAGGACGGCGATCGCAGCGATCAACGACGGGACACGGGACAAAGGGAACCCTCACCTCGAATGGCCCTGATGCTACAACGCCTGCCGGGAATCCGTCGGAACAGCCGCGTTGCCATCGGCTGGTCCTTGCTGTCGGGTGTCTTGTATGCCCTTGCCCAGCCCGGCTGGGACCTGTGGCCCCTCGCGTTCGTCTGCGGTGTCCCCCTCCTGCTCGCGCTCGAAGGGGTTTCTCTCGGCCGGCGGATCGGGCTCGGATGGCTCGCCGGCACCGCCGCGACCTGCTGTTCGACCGTCATCCCCGCAGCCGTGAGCTCGTCGAGCTACTTCGGCGTCCCGATGTGGCAGGCGTTGGTGATCGCCTTCAGCGTCGGACAGCTGTTCGGCGCCGGAAGCTTCGCTGCACTGGCGGCGCTTGCGGGACCGCTCTCCTCGCCGCGTCCTGCCGCCGTCGCGCTGCGCGTCGCTGTCGCCTGGGCGGCCGCCGAGTTCCTTCGTTCCACGCTCTGGACCGGGCTTCCCTGGATCCTGCTAGGACAGGCACTGACCCCCGTTCCGGCGCTCGCGCAGGCCGCCGCCTACACCGGCGTGCCGGGGGTCACGTTTCTGGTCGCAGCGGCCAATGCGGGCCTCTGGGCGCTCCTGCGACCGGGTGCGCGAGCGCAGGCAGTGGGCACACTGGCAGCCGTGGGGTCGCTGTTCCTGGCGGCCTGGTTCGCCAGCCCGCTCCGGCTCGACGTGCCTCAGCCGGGTGCGGTCCTGGCAGCGGGCACGGCCGGCGAGGGAGCTCTCCGCGTCCTGTTGGTTCAGGGGAACCTGCCCAACCAGCGGCGCAGCGGAACCGGCAGCGTCTCGAGCGAACTCGAGCGCCTGCTGAGGCTGACCGATCGGCCGGACGTCGACCTCGCCATCTGGCCCGAGAACGCCGTTCGGGCCCTGCTACCCATCAACACAGAGCTGCTCGCTAGTGGTTGGCGCCAGCTGGAGCACCCGCCCGCGCGTCTGCTGCTCGGTGCCCCCCGTCACGACCCCGAGGAGCCCGGCGTGCTGTACAACTCAGCGCTGCTCTACGACGCCGACCTCCGCCTCCTCGGGCATCACGACAAGATCCATCTACTGCCCTTCGGTGAGTACACACCCGAGTTGTTTCGCGCTCTCGGCTTTGGCGGTCACGACACCGCACCTGGCGAACAGGCGCGCGTCCTCGCTCCACAGAGTCTGCGAATCGGCTCCCTGGTCTGCTACGAGATCGCCTTCGAGGCCCTGCCGGTTGCTCTCGTACGCGATGGTGCGGATCTGCTCGTCAACCTCTCGAACGACGGCTGGTTCGGGCGCACCGGCGCAATCGAGCAGCACTTCTCTGCCGCGGTCTTCCGCGCCATCGAGACCGGACGCCCCGTGCTACGCGCGACCAACACCGGCGTCACGGCAGCCGTCGACGCCTTCGGACGCGTCGTGGCGCGGGCTCCGCTGCAGGAGCCGACGGTACTCGAGATCGACGTCGTCCCCGGCGGTCCATCGACGCTCTACGCCGCGACGGGCAATCTCCTTGGGCCGATGTGCCTCTTCACGGCACTCCTGCTATCTGCTCTCCCGATACTCGAGAGACAGAGGAAGCGAACGGCATGAACTCCAGACTCCCGATCGTCCTATGCGGCGCCCTCACACTGATCCTGGCTTGCACAACTCCGACAGCTCCCGCCCCGACACCCGAAGTGCGCGGGCCGCGACCGCCGGGAAGCGGTCTCCTGTTCGACGAGGCCAAGCTCACCGCTCCCTCGGGCGAAACCGCGATGGAGTTCGTCGTCAAGGAGGACGACATCGTCACGCTCTACCGCGACGGAGGGGAGAGGATCGCGAGCTACACGGTCGCAAAGGACCGTATCGTGATCAGCACAGTGCGCGGCGTTACGAACGGCGCAATCGTCCGGGGCCCGGATGCCTTCACACTCACGACGTCGAACCCACAGACGACCACGATCGAACTCTCACGCGAGCCGGACGGCGACCTGCGCATCGATCGTGCGGGTGAGAGACTCTTCGACCTCAAGCACCGCGACTACGGCTACAAGGTTGTGGATGCGCGCGGCGTCGACCTCGGCCGCGTGCGCACGGGCTCCACCAGCATAAAGATCCGCGACCAGAATCGCGTGATCGTGCGCGAAACCAAGGCGCCGATATCGACCGCAGCCGTCGCCTGCTGGGTCCTTCCGCACCTCGAGCTCTACGAAGCCGGAGCGCTGACCCTCGCAGTCACCGTATGGGGCCTCCCCGACTAACGACTTCGGCGCAGGCCGAGAAAATCAGGAATCAATCGCTCGACTCAGGCCTCTCGCAGCCGGCGAGCACGCCGGAGGGCGACGAAGCCGGACAGCTACGCAATACTCGGGCAGTTTGCAGCGTCCCCATCGTCTATCGGTCAGGACACAGGCCTTTCAAGCCTGGAAGGCGGGTTCGATTCCCGCTGGGGACGCCACGACACCACCGGAAGCAAGGCGCCGTCGCGCGCCTCTCCCTCCCGCATCACCGAGTCCACGGCTCACGAATTCAGCGCGGTTCCGGCCGTCTGGCCGAGAACGTTCGAACGCCGAGGCCCAAGGGCCCCAACTCAGCGCTCCCAGCGAGACCGGAGCGGGCGTCGGGCCACGCCCGACCGCGCAATTTCTGGCCTGCGTCACAGGATCGTGCTTAGCCGCCGCGACGGCCATCGCGCGCCAGGCAGACCTCCTCGATCGCCTCGTGCCGCCACAGGTACCAGGAGGCGATGCTTCGCCAGGGACGCCAGGCCTCGGCGAGCATCACCAGCTGCTTCGGGCGGGGCAGCTCGCCGAGGCCATAGAGCCGCTGCGCTCCCTTGCGCACGCCGTAGTCTCCGACTGGCAGGACGTCGGGCCGCCCCAGCGCCGTCATCAGCAACATATGGACTGTCCATTCGCCGACTCCTCTAATGGTCACGAGCTGGTCGACGACCTCCTGGTCATCGAGATGCCACAGCCGGCGTTCGCGCACCTCGCCGGAGCCGAAGGCCTCCGCTACGGCGCGAACCGCTACGGCCTTGTTTCGCGACAGCCCGGCGCGGCGCAGGCGATCGATGCGCGTAGCCCGCAGTACGGTCGGGGTTGGGTATCTGCCATCGAAAAGCGCCAGGAATCGGCGTTCGATCGCTCGGGCCGCAGCCCCGGCGAGTTGCTGGTACAGGATCGAGCGCAGCAGGGAGGCGTAGGGCCGGCCGGCCGGGCGCAGTGGACACGGCCCGACCCGGCGGATCACGGCCCCGAGCACAGGATCGGCGCGGCAGATCATGCGCCGCGCTCGGACCTCCGAGGCGTCGTCGAGCTTCTCGGGCACGCGGCGAGAGTAGCCGCGCGGGCGCGGTAGACTCCCAGCCATGGAAGATCGAGCCATCCGCGCCGAACGCGCCAACAACCTGTGGTCGAGCTTCGCACGCAAGATCGAGCCGCTCGGCCGCGGCATGGCGCTCGAGGCGGTCCCCGATCAGGCCATGGCCGACATCGGCGGTCTCGAGGGACCGAAGGAGGAGGTCGCGACCTACGCGGCCGCGACGACGAGCCCGCAGATCTACGCGAACTGGGGGACTGCGCCGCCATCGGCCTTGCTGTTCATTGGACAGCGCGGCTCCGGCAAGAGCCTGCTCGCGCGCGCGGTCGCCACCCAGACGGATACGTCCTTTCTGGAAATCGACGTTCCGCGGCTGGTTCTCGACGTCGTCCACGCGGGGAAGAAGGCGGCCGAGATGGTCGGCGGCTGGTCGCAGATCCTCGAGGAGATGCCACCGCTCACCGTGCTCTTCGACGAGCTCGAGTTCTCGCAGGCCCAGGAGCTCGGCGTCCGGCGACCCGATCTTCCGGTCGGGCCAATCATGGACTTCCTGCTCGAGGTACTCGACCGCACGATGGAGCACAGTCACCTGATCGTAGGCACCACGTCACATCCCGATTCGCTGCGCCAGGCGTTCGTGGTACCCGGCCGCTTCGAACGCGTGGTCGAGGTCACGCCGCGGCTACCCGACGATATCGTCGCCGCGCTCCAGATCCATGCGCGCAGTGCCGAGAAACGTGCTGGACGCAGCTTGTTCGATCCGATCGAATGGGAACGGGTAGTGAGCCCCGCCCGCGATCCGTCGATCGGCGACTGGGTGCGGATCCTTCACGCCGTGCTGCGTCGGAAGGCGCGACTCGATGCGGCGGGTGAGGACCCCGGTCCGGCATCTGCACCCGACTTCGTCCGAGAGCTGGAGCGCTTCACCCAGGCCCAGCGACGCATTCGCAATCCCGAAGGCGGCAACTACGTGTGATCGGAACCGGGCGAGAATGCTTCCCTCCATGAGCACACTCCTGGTCACCGGCGGAGCCGGCTTCATCGGTTGCAACTTCGTCCGCACCGCTCTCTCACAGACGCAGGCCAAGGTGGTCGTCCTCGACAAGCTCACCTACGCCGGTAGCCTTGAAAACCTGCGTGAAGTCTCAGACGATCCGCGCTTCCACTTCGTACGCGCCGATATCGCCGACCGAAGCGCCGTCGAACAGGTCTTTCGCGAGCATTCGCCGTCCGCGGTGTTGAACTTTGCCGCAGAGAGCCACGTCGACCGCTCGATCGACGGCCCGGCGGAGTTCATCCAGACCAATGTCGTGGGAGCCTTCACGCTGCTCGAGGTGTCGCGCCACCACCTCGCCAGGCTCGGCGCGAGCGAGCGCGAGCGGTTCCGGTTCCTGCACGTGTCGACAGACGAGGTCTACGGCTCGCTCGGCGCGACGGGCGCGTTCTCGGAGAACACGCCGTATGCACCGAACTCACCCTACTCCGCCTCCAAGGCGGGCGCTGACCATCTGGTGCGTGCCTACCACCACACATTCGACCTTCCGGCTCTTGCCACGAACTGCAGCAACAACTACGGGCCCTACCACTTCCCGGAGAAGATGATTCCGCTGATGATCCTGAACGCACTCGAGGGCAAGCCGCTGCCGATCTACGGCGACGGACTCAACGTTCGCGACTGGCTCTACGTCGAGGATCACTGCGAAGGCATCCTCGCGGTGCTGCAGCGCGGTCATCCCGGCGAGCGGTACAACCTCGGCGGCAACAACGAGCGCACCAATCTCGAGATCGTCGACGGTCTGTGCCGAGAGCTCGAGAAGCTCGTGCCCGCAGCCGGCAACCCCAACCTGGCGGGGCGGGGAATCGACAGCTACGCCGAGCTCAAGAGCTTCGTGGCAGATCGCCCCGGGCACGATCGCCGCTACGCCATCGACGCGAGCAAGGCCCGCGACGAGCTCGGCTGGGTGCCGCGCTTCGACCTCGAGCAGGGGCTCGCGACCACCGTCCAGTGGTTCGTCGAGAACCGCGAGTGGTGCGAGACCGTTCAGGCGGACAACTACCGCCGAGCGCGTCTGGGCCTGGCGAACGACGGCTAGCAGCCCGGGGCATCGGTCGGAGCGCGTAGTCCGCCGGACTCCCGCTGCGTGTTTCCGCCCGGCAAGTCTCGGTGCCGGCACGCTGTCTCGGCCCCGGATCGCCAACTAGTTGAATCTACAGTAGAAAAAGAAACGCGGGGAGGCCGCTGCGGTCAAGTTCCGCGCTGGGACGCCGATGAGAGCCGGGACACGGGAGTCCCCTCTTGCACGACCACACCGTCCTGTTCGTCGATGACGAAGTGAACATCCTCAAGGCGCTGCAACGGCTGTTGCGCAACGAGCCGATGAACGTGCTGACCGCCTCGCGCCCCGAGCAGGCCATCGAGTTGCTGGAGCGCGAAGAGGCCCAGGTCGTCGTCACGGACCAGCGCATGCCAGAGATGAGCGGCGTCGACATGCTTTCGATGATCCGCGAACGGAATCCCAACATCGTCCGGATGATGCTCACGGGCTACACCGAGATGAAAATCGCAGTCGAGGCGATCAATCGGGGCGAGATCTTCCGCTTGATCACCAAGCCCTGGAACGACGACGAACTCAAGGCCACCCTGCGCCAGGCATTCGACCACCACGACCTCAAGCGCGAGATCAAGCGACTCAATCAAGTCACGCGCGAACAGAATTTCAAGCTCCAGGACATGAACAAGAACCTGGAAGCCAACGTTCGCGAACGAACGCGGCAGCTCGCCGAGAAGAACGACGAGCTGCGAACGGGCTACGTCCAGACAGTCCGCGCGCTCGCGGAGGCGATCGACGCCAAGGATGCCTATACCCGTGGCCATTCCGAGCGGGTGGGTGTCTACGCATCGCGCATCGCTCGCCAGGCCGGCCTGCACAAGGAGATGATCGAGCGCGTCTACATCTCGGGGATCCTCCACGACGTCGGCAAGATCGGGATCCCGGACGCGATCATCACCAAGCCAGCGCGCCTGACCAAGGACGAGTACGACGAGATCAAGAAGCACCCCGAAATCGGGGCGCGCATCCTGGAGCCCGTCGAATTCCTGTCGGATGTGGTGCCGTGTGTCCGCCACCACCACGAGTGGTTCGACGGCTCAGACAGCGGCTACCCCTATCGGCTGAGCGGCGACCAGATCCCGCTGCCGTCGCGCATCATCCTGGTGGCCGACACGCTCGAAGCAATGACGAGCAACCGCCCCTATCGAAATGCTCTGCCGCTCGACGTCGTCGTGCGCGAGTTGCACAAGTACTCCGGCAGCCAGTTCGACCCGCAGGTGGTCGAGGCCCTGATGAAGCTGCTCGACGATGAAGGCGAAGCCTTCATCCAGACTCACCAGAAGTTCGACATCTACGCATTCCTGGAAGGTTGACTCCCACGTGACACCCCCCCGCAACGAGCCGTCCGACGTGACGACGCTGGCCTCTCTGGGCTTCGGCCCGGAGGCAAGCCTGATGACAGAACCGAAGCTCTTCATCGACAGCCGACTGCTGTCGGCGTTGATCGTCGAGCTCGAGGACGAGCTCGGCTATCAGACGGCGGCACGCACGTTGTTCCTGATCGGGCTGACCCACGGCCTGCGCGATGCAGACCGGGCCGTGGGACAGGGACTCCTTTCGCTCGGCGACCTGCCCGATCCCGTCGGCGCCTGGACCCCCGCGGTGCGCACTGCCCTGCCGATGGATCTCGCAGTCCCAACGGCCGGTCCAACGGGCCACGAGCTCCGCGGGAGCTGGCCCGAGCACCACGAGGCCGCCGCCTGGACCAGCAAGTTCGGCCCGGCCGACGACGCGTCGTGCTGGCTCTCCGCCGGCTACACATCGGGCTGGCTGTCGGGCACGCTCGGCAGCGACATGCTCGCGCTCGAGAGCAACTGCGTCGCCTGCGGCGACGAGCAGTGCCGCTTCGTCGCACGCGAGATCGCGGGCTGGGACGCGGCCGCACCTGATGCGCAGCGCGAGCTGCTCGGTCCGATCGACTTCGAGGTGTTTCGGGCGCTCGCCTTGCGCAGCCCCTCTTCGGCACCCGAGCTGATCGAGAGCCAGGGCGCGTTCGACCCCAAGGCGCCCCAGGTCCACATCTGGGGCCCGGTGAAGATCCTGCCCTTCACCGACGGGGACCAGATCCTGCGTACCGCCGAGGCACTGTCGCGGGACCCGGGCACCGGCGAGATCTCCGCCGTCGTGGTCGATCTGCGGGGCGCCGTACTCGATGACGACTTCGGGGCGGCCGCCATCGAGCGCGTGCTCGCGACGATCGAGGCGTGGGGCGCCGAGCCGATCCTGACGGGCGTCTCCCCTCTCTCCGAAGAGGTCGTCGAGTCGCTCGAGTCCGGACACCTGCTGATGCGCAAGACCTTCGAGGAAGCCATCGCGACCGCCTTCCTGGTCAGCCTGGCACAGCGCCACGCCGCCTGACATCAAGCCACTCGGTCGATCGCCCGAACCGGAATACGATGGTTTCGACGACCGGAATGACCCACGACCTGTCGACGACGACGCTCGCCGAGCGACTCGTCGCGTTGCAGTGCGATCGCGCAAGCGGCGAGCTCGTGCTCGAACGCGGGCGCGCGCGCAAGACCTTCGGCATGTTCGATGGAAACCTGGTATCGGTCGAGAGCTCGCTCCCCAGCGAGGCCTTGTGCACCCGGCTCCGCGACGCAGGACAGCTGGGTGCCCAGCAGATCGAGCGCGTCGAGCGGCTTGCGAACGAGCAGGGCACGACGCAGGTCGCCGCGCTCGCGAGTCTCCGGTTCCTCGCGCCGAAACAGCTGTTCCAGGCAATCCGCGAGCGCATCATCGCATGCGCGAGTGAGGCGGTGCTGTGGACGCACGGCTGCGAGCGCTTCGACGCAACGAGCGTTCCCTCCGAGCGCACTCACGCCTTTCGCTGTGACGTGTTGCCGCTGGTCCACGCCACGCTCTGCAACGCCTGGCCGGCCGAACGAATCGCGAACGACCTAGCGTCCCGCTTCGCAGAACATCCGGTGCCGCTCGACGGTCTCGCTCAGAGAATGCGCTGCTGGATCGGGGACGATGCCGCGGCGCTGCGTCTGCTCTCGCTGCTCGATGGCAGTCGCACAATCGAGGCAGTGATCGCTGCGACCTTCCGCGAGCCGGCACTGCTGACGGCCCTCTGGATCGCCGACCGCGCCCGACTGATCCGCTATGGCGACAAGCCCCGGTCGGGCGCCGGGGATGCGTCGCCGATCGAGATCGAGATCGAAGTCACGACGACTGAAACGAAGACGGCGAGCCCGAGCGACGGCGACGCCAGCGCGCAGTCAGGCAATCCGTCGCCCGAGGCCGAGGAAGTCCGCAAAGAAGTGCTCGCACTCCACGAGCAGATCGACCGGAGCACCCACTACGAAATCCTCCGCATCGCGGCCGAGTCCCCCGCGGCCGCGATCAAGCGGGCGTACTTCAAGGCCGCCAAGCGGTACCACCCGGACAGGCTGGCCCGCCTCGGCGTCGAGGACGTGAAGGGCCAGGCGTCGGAGGTGTTCGCCGCGATCGCCGAGGCCCACGAACTGCTCTCGGACGCCGAGCGGCGGGGCGACTACGACCAGCTGCTCGCGACTGGCGACGTCGCAGATGATGTGGACGTGACCCGCATCGCGCAGGCCGAGGGCTTCTTCCGCAAGGGGCAGGTGCTGGTCAAGATGGGGAACTTCCGCGCTGCAGTCGAGCTGCTCGAGACGGCTGTCGAGCTGTGGCCCGACGAGTGCGTCTACCAGGCGACGCTCGGGTGGGCCCGCTTCCGCCAGACCCCGCCCGATCATCGCGGCGCGGCCGAGGCACTGCGCCGCGCGGTGGACATCGACCCAGAGGACGCCCAGGCGCACCGCTGGCTGAGTCAGGCGCTGCACGCACTGGGCGACGCAGCTGACGCCGCCGAGCACGCCGCCCGCGCGAGCCGTCTGGATCCGACGGTCGACTAGCGCGGTAGCGCCAGGTCGCGGAGCGCGTCGCGCGCGGCTGTATTCGCGCGAAGGGCGAAGCCCCCGGGCCACGCGCTGCCCAGTCGGCTGGCGCGCAGCACGATTCGCTCGCCAGAGCGCTCCCTCCACCAGAGCTCGGCCGAATCCTGTCCCGCACGCGATAGCGGCTGTCCCCAGCCCGACCGGGCCGCCAGCTCGGCGAATACCCGCGCGGTCGCAGCCGCCTCCGGGCCGAGCGAGTCGCGCCGCAGCACCGTGCCGGCTGGCAGCGCATACAGCGCCGCCAGCGTGGGATCGCGCAGCGGCGCACCGCGGAGCACCGCCCGTGCCCGCAAGCGGACCTCGCTCGGTGCAACCTGCATCACCGTCGGGCCGCCTCTTGCGTGGGACGAGTACCCGATCGCGTGGCCCAGCTCGTGGAGCAGGGTCGCCAACAGCTCGAGCTCGTCGAGTGCGACGAGACGGCCCAGCCAATCGAAGCGCGAGCGCCGGATCCGCACCGAGGCCGCCTCGAGCTGGGCGCGCAGGCGTTCGCCGGAGCGCGCGCCGGCGAACGCGTTGTCGACGCGACAGTCGGCGACTGCATCGCCGCTACCGACCGTCGACGGATCACCAGTGGCCGTTGCGTCTTCGAACGCGACGG
>JAYZFK010000061.1:0-22000 GCA_036336835.1 Myxococcota bacterium
CACCGGGGCGCCCGGCTCGCGCGGGTGGGCGCGGCCGCGCGGGGCCCGAGTTGGGGTGCGCGGGCCGCTGGCGGGCGTGGGCGGGGTGTATTAACCGGTCCGCGGAGCCGTGTCGGCTCCCGCGCAGGGACATTGACGATCTCTAAAGTCCCGAACTCAAAAAGGAAAACACTGACTCGCACAGGAACTCTATACTCGACGGTCGACCGTTGGCAGCGATCTGACCGGGCCCCGTGCAGCACCCCGCCGCAGGTCCAAGCCCAGTGATCTCTCGGGGGAAGGAGCATGCAACGTCGAGCCCTCGGACGAGCCCGATCAGAACAGATTGCCTTCCCGTGCCGCGGTTCAGTCAAACCGCTTGAAAGCTATTGGGACCAAAGCTGATGGATCCTCGTTCCCACGTCAACCCGGACCCTCGCCGCGAGCTGCCGAGCGTGGATTCCCTGGCACGCCAACTCGCCGACAGTTGGACGGAAATCCCGGTCTGGGCAGCGCGTGTCGGGGCCCGGGGTGCGATCGCCGAGGCGCGCAGACAGCTGGTCGAAGGTGTTCCCCTCGGGAATGTCCGGGAAGTTCGCGAGGGGGTCGAGCGGCGCGCCCGGGCCCTGGCGCTGCGCCTGATCGGGCCGCAGCCGCGCCGCGTCGTCAATGCCACCGGCATCGTCGTTCACACCAACCTCGGGCGCGCGCCGCTCGGGCGCGCAGCCGCTGCCGCCGTTGCCGAGGCAGCGATGGGCTACGGCGATCTCGAGCTCGACCTCGAGACCGGCCGCCGCGGCGATCGCCTCGGCACGCTGTGCGACAAGCTCTCGCTGCTGGCGGGCGCCGAGGCTGCCTATGCCTGCAACAACAACGCGGCGGCGGTGCTGCTTGCACTCGACACGCTGGCGCGAGGCCGCGAGGTCATCGTGTCCCGCGGCGAACTGGTCGAGATCGGCGGCTCGTTCCGGGTGCCGGAGGTGATCGAGCGCGCGGGCGTTCGCCTGGTCGAGGTCGGCAGCACCAACCGAACTCATCTGCGCGACTACGAACGCGCCATCGGTCCCGATACTGCTCTGCTGCTCAAGGTGCACCGGAGCAACTTCGAGCAGACGGGCTTCGTCGCCGAGGTCGACCTGCCGGATCTGGTCGAGCTGGGGCGCCAGCGCGGCGTCGCCGTCGTCGAGGATCTCGGCAGCGGCACCCTGGTCGATCTACGCGCCCGAGGGCTCGAAGGTCTTCCCGCCGAAGCCTTCGCGCCTGCCCGGGTCGCGACCGGGGCCGATCTTGTCTGCTTCTCGGGCGACAAGCTGCTGGGAGGCCCCCAGGCGGGTCTGCTGACGGGCAGGGCCCCGGCCGTCGAAGCCCTCCGAGCGAACCCACTGGCCCGAGCCCTGCGACTCGACAAGCTGGGAATCGCTGCCCTGGGGGCGACGCTGAACTGCCTGCTCGACGACCGTCTCGAGGACATCCCCGTCCTCCAGCAGCTGCTCCTGCCGCTGGCCGAGATCGAAGTCCGGGCGAGGAGCCTGGCAAGAGCGTGCGACGAGCTGGCGGGCGGAGCCCTGGAGGTCACCGTGGAGCCGCAGCGCGCCCCCGTAGGCGGAGGCACCCTGCCCGGGTTCGAGCTGGAAACTCGAGTCGTCGTCCTCAGAGGCCCCGGAGCGAGCCAGCTCGCCGAATCCCTGCGCAGGGCCTCCCGGCCCGTGATCGCACGGGTCCAGGATCAGGCCCTCCTGCTCGACCCCAGAACCCTGCTCGAGGACGACGCGGAAGCGCTCCTGGAGGCCCTCGAGAGGGCTCTCCGCCCCCAGAATCCGAATCGCACCGCAACGCCCGGTGCGCGCGGCAGGAGCTGAGGCGAAATGATGCGCGGCGGGCGCCGATCCACCCAGCAACCGCGCTTCCCCGTGGACCAGCGCCCCGTCCGCCCAGAATGCGCGAGCGATTCGCCGCAGCTGTGTTCGGCTGGGCCGCTGCGATCGTCCGCGCTAGGTTCAAGCGCCCGTAAACCATGCTGAATTCGAACGTTCTGGTCCTGAATCGCTCTTTCCTGCCGATCCACGTTACCTCGGTGAGGCGGGCCTTCTCGCTCGTGTATTCGGGTACCGCCAATGTGGTGGACGAGCAATACCAGATGTTCGACTTCGCCGACTGGGCCGCGCGGCCCGTCGAGGAGTCGGTCGAGCAGATCGGAACCACGAGTGGCTCGCTCCGGGTACCAAGAGTGATCGTGCTCAGCCTGTTCGATCGCTTCCCGCGACGTCACGTCCGCTACAGCCGGGCCAACATCTTCACCCGGGACGAGTTCACCTGCCAGTACTGCGGCGACCACCCGCCGCGCTCACAGCTCAATCTCGATCACGTGATCCCGCGCGCCCAGGGCGGTCGGACCTCGTGGGAGAACGTGGTGGCGAGCTGCGTCAACTGCAATCGCCGCAAGGGCGGCCGCACGCCCGAGCAGGCGAAGCTACGCTTGCGTCGCCGGCCCGAACGGCCGCGTTGGACACCGCTGCTAGGCGCGGCTCCGCAGGGTCCGCGTTACCGAGAATGGCAGCCCTTTCTAGGGCACCACGGGAGCAGCCGAAAGGCCCGCTCTCGGGAGGCGGCGGGCGAGGCGAACTGCGCGCACTAGTCGATCGATGCGGCGCGGTTCGGGGCCAAGGGGGGTGCCGTGGAACCGACGATCCAAACACGAAGCCCTGTCCGGGGCACTGGGCAGGCTGCATCAGCTCGTGCCCGACCGACGGCGGCCCGCGTCATCTCCGTGGGGGGTGGCAAGGGAGGCGTCGGCAAGACCTTCCTCGCCGCCAATCTCGCTGTCGCCTTGGCGCGGCTGGGGATGCGCGTGGTGGCGGTCGACGTCGATCTCGAAGGCGCGAACCTTCACACCTGTCTCGGTGTCGAGGCTCCGCGCGTCAGTCTCGCCGACTTCGTGGCGCAACGCGAAGACGATCTCGGCAAGCTGATGGTGAAGACGCCCATCGACCGTCTCCACATCATCGCCGGTACCCAGGCGAATCTGGCGGGGGCACAGCCGTCTCATCTGCGCCGCATCCGACTCGTGCGCTCGTTGCGCAAGCTCGATGCGGACTACGTGATCGTCGATCTCGGGGCTGGAATGCATCTGTCGGTGCTCGACTATTTCCTGGTTGGCGACGACGGACTCGTCGTGCTCCGCCCGGAGCCAACCTCGGTCGAGAACGCGTACACGTTCCTACGCGCTGCCTTCTATCGCCGGCTGCGCCTTGCTGTGGTCGGCCACGGCGTGCGTCAGCTCGTGACGCAGGCGATGGACCAGCGCAACGAGAAGGGCATCCGAACCCCGCTCGATCTGCTGAACGAGATCCAGGCCCTCGATCCGGTCGAGGGTGCGCGCTTCGTCGGAACCATGCGCGAATTCAAACCGAAGCTCGTCGTGAACGAGGTGCGAACGGCCGAAGACGTAAAGCTCGGGTTCTCGATGAGCTCGGTGTGCAAGAAGTACTTTGGCTTCGAG
This sequence comes from Myxococcota bacterium, assembly GCA_036336835.1. Lineage (GTDB taxonomy): Bacteria > Myxococcota_A > UBA9160 > UBA9160 > UBA4427 > JAYZFK01. The sequence continues at coordinate 3,479 of JAYZFK010000061.1, forward strand.
CCCGAGTACCTCGGCTATGTGAACTACGACGACATCGCGCGTCGCTCCGTAGGGCTTCGCCGGCCGGTGGTCGACCTGAGTGAGCAGGCCGATGCCTCGATTTATCTCCAACGCATCGCGCGCAAACTGCTCGCCGTCGGCGAAAGCGAGCAACGAGCGGCTGACCCCACGGGCCGGGGAGGGACGCCAGAGTGATGAAGCCGATCGAAGAGCAGAACCATTACGAGATCCTGGAGCTTCCGTCTAACGCGAGGCTCGAGGATATCCAGCGCGCCTACCCCCTGGTGCGTGCAGCGTACGAAGACGAATCGCTCGCGATCTACTCGGTGTTCGGGCGCGACGAATCGGAGATGATCCGGCAACGAGTCGACGCTGCATATCGCGTGCTCATCGATGGCGAGGCCCGACGCCGCTACGACGAGCAAATCGGTCTGGCACCCGGCGTCTACACGGCGCAGGAAACCGCGGTCGCGGTCGACAGCGAGCCTTCGGAGCCCGTGGTCGGAATCGCGCGTGCCCTCCGCGAGATCGACGAGGACGAGGGCAGCGGCGACTGGGACGGAGCAAAGCTGCGGCGCGCGCGCATGCATCGGGGGATCGAGCTCGAACGGATCTCCGAGATCACGAGGATCAACCTCACCTACCTGCGTGCGATCGAAGAGAACGCGCACCGCGAGCTCCCGGCCCCGGTGTACACGCGCGGCTTCGTCACCGCCTATGCGCGCACGATCGCGGTCGACCCGCATCGGGTCGCTGAGAGCTATATGACGAAGTTCGAGGAGGTGCGCAGCGACCGACGGCGCAAACGGCTCCTCTCCAGTCGGCGGTGAGCTCGCAGCCCTCGCTTGTCTTCGTGGTCGGCGAGGAGGAGGCGGGCGAGCGCGTGGACGTGGTGCTGGCTGCGCGGGCGCAAGTCTCGCGAGCCCAGGCGAAGCGCTGGGTCGAGGCCGGCCGCGTCCAGGTAGACGCGCGCGCGATCCAACGTGCGAGCCGCAAGCTCGCCCTCGGCGAGCTGCTCGGCGCGGAGCCACCCCACCCAGTCGAGGCCGCGGCGCAGCCCGAAGCGATTCCTCTGTCCGTCGTGTTCGAGGACGACGACGTGGTGGTGGTCGACAAGCCCGCGGGCCTGGTCGTGCACCCGGCACCGGGGCATCCACGGGGAACCCTCGTGAACGCCCTGCTTCATCACTGCAGCTCACTGGCAGGAATCGGGGGGGTGATACGCCCGGGCATCGTGCATCGTCTCGATCGCGGAACGTCCGGCATTCTGGTCGTCGCCAAGAACGATTCCGCACATCACTCTCTCTCCGAGCAATTTCGCGATCACTCGATCGACCGGCGATACCGCGCGATCGTGCGCGGCACCCCGCGCTCCGATGCGGGTCGTATCGATGCGCCGATCGGGCGCCATCCGCGCGATCGCAAGCGGATGAGCACGATGACCCGCTCCGGTCGTGAGGCCCGTACCGGATGGCAGGTCGCCGAGCGGTTCGCACGCAGCGATCGGGCGCTAGTCCGGGTGAGGCCCGAGACCGGGCGTACTCATCAGATCCGGGTACACCTTGCGAGCGCCGGGCTGCCGATCGTCGGGGATTCGGTCTACGGTAGGGGAGGCGGTACGGCGCGTGAGCGAAGGCTCGGCCGGCCAGCGCTCCACGCCGGTGTGCTGGGGTTTACTCATCCCCGCAGCGGTGAGCGGCTGCAATTCGAAGTGGCACTGCCAGCAGATCTCGCGGAGCTACTCGAGCACTATCGCGTGCGCGAGGATTCGTCGTCAGCGCCAGCTTGATCCGGCATCGGAGGGCTGTACGAGTCCGAGGGCCGTGCTTGACAGCATCACGCCCGGCCTATAGTCTGTTGAAACCGTTTCCAAACGGCCTCCCGCCAGATTACGAGACTCTCGATAGTGCCAGAGGGCACCATCTTTGGACTTGAGGCTCGACTCGGCGCGGGTCGTCCCTATCACGGATGCAACAGGCGTCGAGATCGATCGCGGCGTGCCAGCGTGCCAACAAAAACGGTCAATTTTCAGAAAACGGTCAATTTTTCCAGGAAGAGTTCCGAATCTCAAGGAAGCCAAATTCTATCCTGATCGACCCCGGTCGGTTCCGCGGCTCCCGCCGCATTCCTTCCAACGGCGCGTTCTCCAAGCGCGCGGCCTCGCTCTGGACTGGCCCTTCGCACCGAGATCTGTGCGGCTCCCCACTCTTTCCCACACACCCTGAACGAGTCACCTCACAACCACACACGAAGGTCACCCTGTGAGTACAGCACGAACGGAAACCGGCGGGAATTCGAATGGCGGAGGACGCAGCCGCCGAGGTCGTGGTCGACGCTCGCGAAGCGCGCGCGGCAACGGAGCCGGTAAGCGCGACTACTTGCCCAGCGACGACGAGCTCGAAGAGGAGGCCGCCGCGGAAGACGGTGAAGACAACGGTCTCCGTATCGATGTCAGCGAGCTCAAGGCCAAGGCAATGCAGGAGCTCACCGCCTTCGCCGAGGAAATGCAGGTCGAGAACGCGGCTGGAATGCGCAAGCAGGATCTGCTGTTCGCGATTCTCAAGACGCAGACCGAGCAGAGGGGCAAGATCTTCGCCGATGGCGTGCTCGAGATCCTGCAGGACGGCTTCGGCTTCCTGCGCGCTCCCGACCAGAACTACCTCGCAGGTCCGGACGATATCTACGTATCGCCGTCTCAGATCCGACGCTTCAACCTGAGAACGGGTGACTCTGTGCGCGGGCAGATCCGGTCGCCGAAGGAGGGCGAACGCTACTTCGCACTGCTCAGGGTCGAGACGATCAACTTCGAGGAACCGGCCAAGGCGCGCCACAAGATCCTGTTCGACAACCTCACGCCGCTGTACCCGCTGGATCGCTTCAACCTCTCGGCCAAGAGTGGTGGGATGACCACCCGGATCATCGATCTGGTGGCGCCAATCGGGAAGGGCCAGCGAGCCCTGATCACGTCGCCGCCCAAGGCTGGCAAGACGATGATCCTGAAGGACGTCGCCAACGCGATCGCCGAGGGGAACCCGGAGTCGTACCTGATCGTTCTGCTGATCGATGAGCGCCCCGAAGAAGTGACCGACATGCGACGCACGGTGGCTGCCGAGGTGATCTCATCGACCTTCGACGAGCCGGCTACGCGTCACGTCCAGGTCGCCGACATGGTGATCGAGAAGGCGAAGCGCCTGGTCGAGCACGGCCGCGACGTCGTGATCCTGCTCGACTCGATCACGCGCCTGGCGCGTGCCCACAATACGGTCGTGCCACACTCGGGCAAGATCCTCTCGGGCGGTGTCGACTCCAACGCGCTGCACAAGCCGAAGCGCTTCTTTGGCGCGGCGCGCAATGTCGAGGAGGGCGGCAGCCTGACGATCATCGGTACCGCGCTGATCGACACCGGCTCGCGCATGGACGAGGTGATCTTCGAGGAGTTCAAGGGCACCGGAAACTCGGAGATCGTGCTCGACCGCAAGCTGGCGGATCGCCGGACCTACCCGGCGATGGACATCAACCGCTCGTCTACGCGCCGGGAAGAGCTGTTGATGGACGAGAACACGCTCAACCGGATGTACATCCTGCGCAAGGTGCTCTCGCCGCTCTCGCCGGTTGACTCGATGGAGTTCCTGCTCGGCAAGATCAAGCTCACCGAGTCCAACGAGGAGTTTCTCGACTCGATGAACTCCTGAGTCCGGCGGACCGTCGGACGATCTCTCGAGGTCCGGGCGGTTTCCCGCCTGGTCGCTCGCCGCCCGGGTGCGGATCCGGTAGCCTTCGCGTGTCATGGCGAAGCGGCTGAAGACAACTCATTCGCACTCGGATGTACTCGAGGTTGACCGGCACCCCGTCGGCGACTCGTAGCTGTCCTTCGTCCGGGGCCCGCGCTCGGCCCTCTCGTTCGTACCCCCGCCCCGAAACTGCTCACTTCGCACAGTGCGCGCGCTGCGCGCATCGCATTATCGAGAACCGACATGGCGAACTTCCAGGAACGCATCGAACAGGCAGCGGCGCGGGCACGTGAGCTCGAGGGGCAGATGTCCGACCCCGAGGTGGCCCGGCAGGCTGGACAGATGCAGAAGATTTCGAAGGAGCTGGGTCGGTTGCGGCCCCTGGTCGATACGGGCGAGCGCTACCGGACCGTCGTGGGACAGATCGAAGACGCGCGCACGATGGTCAGGGAAGACGACGCCGAGCTGGCCGACCTCGCGCGAGCCGAGCTCGACGAGCTCGAGGCCGAGCGGACACGGCTCGAGGATGCGCTCACCGAGCTATTGACGCCGCGCGACCCGAACGACGACAAGAACGCGCTGCTCGAGATCCGCGCCGGCACCGGCGGCGACGAGGCGGCACTGTTTGCGGGGGATCTCTTCCGGATGTACTCGCGCTATGCAGAGGCGCTCGGCTGGAAGACGGAAACCCTTTCATCGTCGGAGAGCGCGGCGGGCGGCTTCAAGGAAGCCATCGCGCTGCTCTCGGGCGAGGGCGTGTTCCGCAGGCTCAAGTTCGAGCGCGGCGTGCACCGTGTGCAACGCGTCCCGGCGACCGAGTCACAGGGTCGGATCCACACCTCGACGGTAACGGTCGCGGTAATGCCCGAAGCCGAGGAGGTCGATATCGAGATCGATCCGCAGGACCTGCGTGTCGACGTGATGCGCGCCGGCGGACCGGGCGGACAGAGCGTCAACACCACCGACTCGGCGGTGCGGATCACGCACCTCCCGAGCGGACTCGTGGTCCAGTGCCAGGACGAGAAGTCGCAGCACAAGAACAAGGCCAAGGCAATGAAGGTGCTGCGCTCGCGTCTGCTCGAGGCCGAGCAGCAGAAGGCTGCCGACGCGCGTGCAAGCCAGCGGCGGTCACAGGTCGGCACGGGCGAGCGGAGCGAGAAGATCCGCACCTACAACTATGCGCAGACGCGTGTCACGGATCACCGGGCCGGCGTCACGCTGCACAAGCTCGGCGCGATCCTGGAAGGCGAGCTCGACGAGCTGCTCGATGAGGTCACCAAGGTGATGACGGCACGCGCCAAGGAGGATGTGGCGAGGGTGGACGGGAAGGGCCCGTGAGCGGCCTCACCACACCGCCGCCGGCCGCGCCCGTTGCACGCGATGACCAGCGCCGCTGGACGGTGCTCGAGCTGCTGCGCTGGACGACGGAGCACTTCGCAGGCAAGGGGATCGAGACGGCTCGGCTCGATGCAGAGATCCTGCTCGCGCACGTGCTCGGCACTGGCCGGATGCAGCTCTACGTCGACTTCGAGAAGCCGGTGGAGGCGGACGAGCGGGCGAGCTTCCGCGAGCTCGTGCGGCGGCGCGGCGGCGACCGCATCCCGGTTTCGCAGCTGCTCGGCCGCAAGGAGTTCTGGTCGCTGAGCTTGCAGGTGACGAGCGACGTGCTCACCCCACGTCCCGATAGCGAGACCCTGGTCCAGGGCGCCCTCGACCGGATGGCCGAACCCGCGAAGGCCTGGCGGGTGTCCGACATCGGGACAGGATCGGGGGCAATTGCCCTCGCTATCGCGACAGAGAGGCCGAACACCCACGTGATCGCTACTGACATTTCCGAGGCAGCGCTCAAGGTTGCGGCCTCAAATGCCGAAGCCTTGCAGTTGACTGAGCGGGTTCGATTCGTGCAGGGGAGCCTGTTCGAGCCGCTCGACGGGGAAGAGCCGTTCGACCTCGTCGTGTCCAACCCGCCCTATCTCGCCCGGGCGGACGCAGGGTCGCTTCCGCCGGAGCTTCGGCACGAGCCCGACGAGGCATTGTTTGGAGGCGAGGATGGGTTCGAGGTGCTGCGACCGCTGGTGGCCGGAGCACGAGAGGTATTGACGCCGGGCGGCTCCCTGCTGGTCGAGATCGACCCCGAGCAGGCAGATGCGGTGGCGGTGCAGTGTCGTGATGCCGGGCTCGGCGAGGTGGCTTTCCTACGCGACCTTGCCGGGCGGATTCGGGTGATCGCGGCGCGTGCGTGAGAGCGCGGCAAGCAACCGCGCGTGGAGGAGCAGGTGATGGCAGCGAAAGCGAAGAGCCGAACCAAGATCCTGAACGTCCTGACGACCAAGGACGCGGATTTCGAGAGCGCGTGGCAGACGTTGTGCGATCGGCGCGGCGAACAGGCTGCCGACGCTGACGACGTGGTCAAGGCGATCATTGCGGCCGTCCGCGAGCGTGGCGATGCCGAGGTGCTGGACGGTATCGAGCGCTTCGACGGCGCGACGCTCGAGCAGCTCGAGGTAACCGGCGAGGAGTGGGAGGCGGGCTGCGACGCCGTCGACCCGGCGGACCGCGCCGCGATCGGCAAGGCCGCGATGCGCGTGCGCGACTTTCACCGCAAGCGGATCCCGTCGAGCTGGGAGATGCGCGAGGAGGGCGGCGCCTTCATGGGCGCGCGCGTGCGCCCGCTCGAGCGAGTGGGCATCTACGTGCCGGGCGGCAAGGCGGTGTATCCGTCTACCGTGATCATGAACGCGGTACCAGCCTCGGTCGTCGAGGTGCCCGAGGTCGTGATGGCGACACCGCCCGGGGCCGACGGCCAGATTCAACCCGAGGTGCTGATGGCGGCGCGCGTTGCTGGTGTGCACCGCATCTTCAAGATGGGTGGCGCGCACGCCGTGGCGGCGCTGGCGTACGGTACGCAGAGCGTGCCCCGGGTCGACAAGATCACTGGTCCCGGCAACATCTACGTCGCAACCGCAAAACGGCAGGTCTTCGGGCAGGTCGGGATCGATAGCGAGGCGGGGCCGACCGAGGTCGCGATCATTGCCGATCGTTCGGCGACTCCGGCCTGGCTAGCGGCCGATCTGATCTCGCAGGCCGAGCACGACGAGCTCGCGCAGGCGGTGCTGATCACACACATCAAGAGCATTGCCTCGCGTGTCGAGACTCAGCTGAGCAGGCAGCTCAAGGGCCTCGAGCGGGTCGCCATCGCGAAGGCTTCGCTGTCCACGCGCGGTGCCATCGTGCTGACCAAGAACCTCGACGAATCGATCGAGCTGGCCAACGCGTACGCCTCCGAGCACCTGGTGCTCGCGACCGAGGCGCCCGAGTCGCTGCTGAAGCGCGTTACGAATGCCGGAGCGGTGTTCCTGGGCCACTACACTCCGGTCGCCGTGGGCGATTACATCGCCGGCCCCAACCACGTGCTCCCGACCGGCGGGACGGCGCGCTTCTTCTCGCCCCTGGGAGTCGAGGACTTCCTCAAGCGGACGAGCTTCGTGCGCTTCGAGCCGCCGAAGCTTCGCGAGCTCGGGCTCGATATCATCCGGCTCGCCGAGATCGAGGGCCTGACCGGCCACGGTCGATCGGTCGACCTGCGACTCCAGAAGATCCGCCGCGCAAGGCGCGAGCGCGAAGCCGCCAGGGAGGCGGATGCCAAGCTATGAGCGAAGTTCCCCCCCAAGCCACGCGTCGTCGCACGGCGACGGTCTCCCGCAAGACGAAGGAGACCGACATACAGGTCGAGCTCGATCTCGACGGCTCCGGCCAGTATGAGGTGTCGACCGGGATCGCCTTCTTCGACCACATGCTCGAGAGCTTCGCCCGGCACGGCCTGTTCGACCTCGCGCTGCAGGCTGGGGGAGACCTCGAGGTCGACCTGCACCACACCGTGGAGGACGTCGGCATCGCGCTCGGCCGGGCCTTCCGCGAAGCACTCGGCACCGCGGAGGGCATCTGCCGCTACGGCTCGTTCGTGCTGCCAATGGCCGAGTCGAAGGTCGAGGTGGCGGTCGACGTCAGCAACCGCCCCTTCCTGGTGTATCAGCTCGAGCTCGAGAACGATCGCATTGGGAGCTTCGACGTCTCGCTTACCGAGGATTTCCTCTACGCCTTCAGCCAGAGCGCGGGTCTCGATCTCCACGTGGACAAGCGCTACGGCCGAAGCCCGCACCATGTGGTCGAAGCCGTATTCAAGGGCCTTGCGCGGGCCCTTCGAGTCGCAGTGGAGATCGATCCACGAGTCCAGGGCCTACCCACAGTCAAGGATGCCCTGTAGCGACCCCAGCACGCGGAGGATCGTGGATGGCTGCGCCGGTTCGGGCGGCGCTAGTGGATTACGGAGCGGGCAATCTTCGCAGCGTTGCGAAGGCGCTCGAGCGGTCGGGTTTCGTCGTCGAGGTGACGTCGGATCCGGCGGTCGTCGCCCGTGGGGACGGCGTCGTACTGCCCGGAGTTGGCGCGTTTCGTGACGCGGCCGAGCGCCTTCGCGATTCGGGCCTGGCCGATGCCTGCAAACGCGCGATGGAGGATGGGCGTCCCTATCTTGGCCTTTGCTTCGGGCTGCAGCTGCTGTTCGAAGAGGGTACCGAGCACGGGACGACGCCGGGCTTCGGACTGCTCGGCGGTCGTGTCGAGCGCTTTCCCGAGACCGATGCGGACGGCAGATCGCTGATCGTTCCGCACATCGGCTGGAACGAGGTGCGCTTCGACAGGGACTCGGAGCACCCCATGCTCGAGCAGCTGCCGGACAGCGACTACTTCTACTTCGTGCACTCCTATCGACCGGTGCCGGCAGACCCCGGGGTCGTGGTCGGCCGCACGGACTACGGCGGCGAGTTCGCTTCGGCGGTCGCGACCGGGTCGATCTTCGCCGCCCAGTTCCACCCCGAGAAGAGCCAGGGCGCTGGCCGGCGGCTGCTCGACGCCTATCGCGCCTGGGTCGAGGCCGCCCGATGAGCAGCTTCGAAGTGATTCCGGCGATCGATCTGCTCGGCGGCCAGGCCGTGCGCCTCACGCAGGGCCGCTACGATCAGGCGACTGTCTACGACGCGAACCCAGCCGAGGTCGCAGCGCGCTTCGCGAGCCACGGCATCCGGCGCTTGCACGCCGTCGACCTCGACGGCGCCAGGGCCGGCCATCCGGTGAACCGTGATGCGATCCGCCAGATCATCGACGCTGTCGGCGACGTGCCGGTGCAGCTGGGGGGCGGTCTTCGCACCCTGGACGCCATCGAGGAGGTGCTGGCCAGCGGCGTGCAGCGCGTGATCCTAGGCACTGGTGCGCTGCGCGAGCCCGAGCTCGTGCGCGAGGCGGCCAGGCGCAACCCGGGCCGGATCGTGGTCGGTATCGATGCCAGGGACGGACGGGTCGCCGTCGGGGGCTGGCTCGAGGCGAGCGATGTCGCTGCCCCCGATCTCGCACGCGAGTTCGAAGACGCCGGTGTAGCGGCGATCGTCTACACCGACATCGCGCGCGACGGCACGCTGAGTGGACCGAATCTCGCAGCCACGGTCGCTCTGGCACGAGCCGTCTCCATCCCCGTCATCGTCTCGGGCGGCGTCGCGCAGATCGACGACCTGCTCGATGCCGCGGCGCATGCCGCCGATGGGATCGCGGGCGCGATCGTGGGCCGCGCGCTCTACACCGGCGCAGTCGATCTGGCCCAGGCGCTCGCCCGCGTCGAGCAGGCGATCGCGTGCTGACGCGGCGCATCATCCCGTGCCTCGACGTCGACCGGGGCCGCGTGGTGAAGGGCGTGCAGTACGTCGACCACATCGACGCGGGGGACCCGGTCGAAGTTGCACGTATGTACGACGAGCAGGAAGCCGACGAGCTCACCTTTCTCGACATCACGGCGAGTCACGAGGAGCGCCGAATTCTGTTCGACGTCGTATCGCGCACTGCCGAGAGCGTGTTTCTGCCGCTCACCGTGGGCGGTGGCGTACGCACGATCGACGATATCCGCGACTTGCTGAACTCGGGCGCCGACAAAGTCTCCGTCATGACGGCGGCTGTGAACGATCCCGACTTGATGGCCAATGCCGCGCGGCGCATCGGCAGTGCGAACCTGGTGATCGCGATCGACGCGCGCTGTATTGCCAGCCGGAGCAGCGACGGTGTGCTGGTCCCGAGCGAACGCAAGCGACGCGCCGATCCGCCGGCGGGTACGGCACTCGCCCCCGTGGTCGAGGGCGAGACGCGCTGGGAGGTCTGCACGCACGGCGGGCGCGAGCCCACGGGCATCGACGCCGTCAGGTGGGCCGCCGTGATGGCCGACGCCGGCGCGGGCGAGGTCCTGCTCACCAGCATGGATCGTGACGGGACCCGAGCCGGCTACGACCTCGAGCTGCTCCGCGCCGTCGGCGATGCCGTCACCATCCCTGTGATCGCCTCGGGCGGGGGCGGAAGCGCAGATGACCTTGCCGCCGCGCTCGATGACGGCCCGGCCGGCGGGCATGCTCAGGCCGCGCTTGCCGCATCGATCTTCCACTTCAAGGAGACCACGGTCGGCGATGTCAAGCGCGCCCTGATGGCACGCGGCATCGCGGTCCGGCCGCCGTCAAACACTTGACGCGCTGCCCGTCGGCCGAGGACGAGAAAAGCGCTGTTGCCCCGCGGGCCTGGCCGCCCTGTCGTCGCCCCGTCGCCGCCTGCGGCGGCGCTTGCCGCACGTAACTTGCTTCGCTAGCTTGCTGAACTCGTTACGGAAAGTCTGACGAGCGGCGAGTGGGATCGTTCCTGCCGAATCCCGGTTTCGTCGCTCTCTAGGCCTGAGCCTTGACCCCCCCCTGCGGAGCGCTAGCTCTTCGCGGAGGCCCAGGAGAGCAAGTCGAAATGCCCGTTATCAAAGTCAAGGACAACGAATCCTTCGAGGGCGCTCTCAAGCGTTTCAAGAAATCTTGCGAGAAGGCCGGCATCCTCACGGAGCTGCGTCGACGCGAGTTCTACGACAAGCCCAGCATCCGCCAGAAGAAGAAAGCCGCGGCTGCGCGCAAGCGCGCCCTCAAGAAGCTGCGACGAATGGGGCGCTGAGCGAGGGAGCAACGGGAAACCAGGCGACCAGGATCGACGCGGAGTAACTGGGTTGGGACGAATTCCCGAAGCGACGATCAGCGAGATCCGCAGCCGCATCGACATTGTCGATCTCGTCAGTCGCTATGTCCGACTCAAGAAGGCCGGTCGGAATCACAAGGGCCTGTGTCCCTTCCACGACGAGAAGACGCCCTCCTTCAACGTCTCTCCCGATCGGCAGATCTATCACTGCTTTGGTTGCCAGGCCGGCGGCGATGTCGTCGAGTTCTTGATGCAGCATGACAAGCTGACCTTCCCCGAGGCCGTGCGCGCACTCGCGGGCGAGTGCGGCGTCGAGGTCCCGGAAGAACACGGCGATCCTGCGGCTCGAGGCATCTCCGAACGGGTGTTCGAGGCCAACGACGTTGCGCAACGCCTGTACGTGGATGCGCTCGCGTCTGCGGAGGGCGAGGGCGCACGCGCCTATCTTGCAAAGCGCGGCTTGTCGAGTGACGAAGCCCGCGAACTCGGCGTCGGCTTCGCACCAGATCGCTGGGACGCCATCGAGCGAGCGCTGCGTGCCAAGAAGATCGCTGCCGATCTCGGCGAGAAGGCGGGCCTGCTGGTGCCGCGCAAGGGCGGCGACGGCCACTACGACCGGCTTCGCGGCCGAGTGACGTTTCCGATCTGTGATATCCGCCGCCGCATCATCGGCTTCGGTGGCCGCGCCATGGGAGCGGATCAGGAGCCCAAATACCTGAACACGCCCGAGAGCCCGGTGTTCCGGAAGCGCGAATCGTTCTATGGGTTTCCCTGGGCGCTCGAATCGATCCGCAAGCGCGATCGCACGATCGTGTGCGAGGGCTACTTCGATCGCATCGCTCTACAGCGCGCTGGCCTGGGCGAAGCGCTTGCCACCTGCGGCACCGCGCTCACCCACGATCACGCACGCAATCTGCGCCGCCGCACGCGGACCGTCGTCCTGCTGTTCGACGGTGACGAGGCCGGGCGCAACGCGATGGAGAAGGCGCTCGAGGTGTTGCTCCCCGAGGGCCTGCGCGTGCGTGCGGCGCTGCTGCCCGACGGGCAGGATCCTGACGACTTCCTGGCGGCGCAGGGTGCCGAGGCGCTGTGCAAGCTGGTCGACGAGGCCCCCGATGCGCTCGAGCTCGTGATCCGGCGCGCGGTCGAGCGAGGCATCGGCTCGCCGGCCGACAAGGCCGATGCGGTCGCACACGTCGCCCCGCTGATCACGCTGGTTGCCGACGCGGTGGAGCGCGAGGCCTATGTCCGGCGACTCGCGCTGACGATGGACTCGAGCGAGTCCGCGGTGGGCACCATCGTGCGTCGGGCGCGCCAGGGCGGGGCCCCGGCCAGCGAGGTCGAGCTGGCAACGCCTCGTCCGCAGCGAAGTGCTCCCGCGGAGCGCCACCTGTCCCTGTTGTGCAGTGTGCTGCTGCGCCATCCAACCCTCGCGACGCCCGAAACGCGCAGTCGGATCGAGACGAGCCTGTTCGACGACGATTGGCGTCGTGTCGCGCTCGCACTCGTGGCAGCCTCGGAGAACGGTCAGGTCGATGCCGACGGTGCCATCGACCACCACCGCGTCGCCGAGTCTCTCGGTCTCGATGCGCGCTCGCTGTTGTTCGAGGTTGCCGCCGGGGACGACCCGCTCGACCCCGAAGCGAAGCCCGAACTCGTCGTGCACGACGTGCTCGCCTGGTTCGAGCGCCGCGCGCGTTCGCGGCACCAACGTCAGACCACGCAGCGGCTGCGCGAGCCCGGCGCCTCCGCTGCGGAGCTCGCCGGCCTGCTCGCGGAGAAGCAGCGCGAACTCGAGGCGAAGCGCGCGCGCGCCGCCGCCCAGAAGACTGCAGGAGCCCCCCAGTGACGTCGCTCTTCCGGACCCACCGGACGAGCGTTTCACCCCGTCAGTCCAGCACGAACAGGAGACCCCCCCATGGCCTCACATGCGCCCTCCCCCGCTTCGGCCCCCCAGAAGAACGGACGCGCGGCTAGCAAGCGCGTCAAGACTGCCAAGGGAGCGAGCAAGAAGAAGAACCCGCAAGGTGACGCTGGTTTGTCGCCGCTCCATGAGCTCGCAGGTGTGAGGCGGCTGTTGCAGCGGGGGCAGCGCAGAGGCTACTTGACCACCGACGAGGTCAAGAAGAGCCTCGCTTCGACCAAGCTCAGTGCCGATCAGGTCGAAGATGTGCTCGAGATCCTGAAGCAGAGCGACATCAGCGTCGTAGCTCCGACGCGCACCGTCGATACTCGCTGGGCCGACAAGACCGACGACAACACCACCTCGACCGATCCCGTGCGAGTGTACCTGCGCGAGATGGGACAGGTGTCGCTGCTCACGCGCGAGGGAGAGGTCTCGATCGCGCAGCGCATCGAAGCGGGCGTCCACGACCAGGAGCTTTCCGTGATTGGTACGCCGTTCGGCGTGCGCGCTGCGCTCGACCTCGGCAATCGACTCAAGGCGGGTGAGCTTCGGCTCAAGCACCTCCTCGGCGGCCTCGACGACGAAGAAGGACCCACTCCGGAAGAGCGGCGTCGGCAGTTCTTCACCGCGCTGCAGCAGGTGCGTCGCCTCAACGGCGAGATCGGCAAGAAACAGAACTCGATCGCGAACTCGCGTACCACGGGAGCGACCCGCGCGCGGCTGCGTGCCGAGGTGTCCGAGCGCTACGCCAAGCTGGTCGTCGTGCTGCGCGTGTGCAAGCTCGCGAAAGTCCGCCTCACGGAGTTGGATCAGCAGTTCCGGGACGTGGGCGCGGTGTTCGACAAGCTCGACGCAGGCGAGCGCAAGGTGGCGCGACGTTTCGGCGTGAAGCGATTCGACGTGCGCGATCTGATCGCCATGTCCAAGCGAAAGAGCAAGCCCGGGAAGGCGGCTCTCGTGAGGCTCGGCGGCAGCGTCGAGCGGATTGCGCTCGCTGAAGAAGAGCTCTCTGTCATCGAGGGAAAGCGAGTCGAGCTCGAATCGCAGATCGGCATGTCGCGCGAGTATGTCAAGGCGCAGCTTGCGATTCACTCCGCGGCCGAGGCGCGTACGCGGCTCGCGAAGAGTGAGCTGACGGAGGCAAATCTGCGGCTCGTCGTCTCGATTGCCAAGAAGTATACGAATCGCGGCCTGCTCTTCCTGGATCTGATCCAGGAAGGCAACATCGGCCTGATGAAGGCGGTGGACAAGTTCGAGTGGCGGCGCGGCTACAAGTTCTCGACCTACGCGACCTGGTGGATCCGCCAGGCCATCACGCGCGCGATCGCCGACCAGGCGCGCACAATCCGAATCCCAGTGCACATGATCGAGACGATCAACAAACAGGTGCGCGCAACGCGCCATCTCGTGCAGGTGCTCGGTCGCGAGCCGACGCCCGAAGAGCTATCCGACAAGATGAGCCTTCCGCTGGAGAAGGTAAAGATGGTCCAGAAGATCGCCAAGCAGCCGATCAGCCTCGAGGCGCCGGTGGGCGAGGAAGAGGACAGCGCGCTCGGCGATTTCATCGAGGACAAGGCCGCCGTGAACCCACAGGACGCTGCAATCGAGGGGAACCTGTCCGAGAAGACGCTCGAGGTGCTGGGGACGCTCGCCCCGCGCGAGGCGCGTGTGCTCAAGATGCGCTTCGGCATTGGGGAGCGCAGCAACCACACGCTCGAAGAGGTGGGCCAGGACTTCGCTGTCACGCGCGAACGCATTCGCCAGATCGAGGCGAAGGCGCTACGCAAGCTGCGACATCCGAGCCGCAGCAAGCTGCTGAAGACCTTCATCGAGTAGGCGAGCAGCGGTGCTGCGCCGCGTGATAGCGGCGCTCGCCCTCGTCGTCGTGGTGATCGTCGGTGGACAGGCGTTGCTGCCCGCGCCGCTGCTGCTGGCCGCGCCCGTCCCGCTCGTCGGGCAGGCGCATGACGTAGCCGTCGTCCTCGAGCTGCTGCACGAGCTGCCCCGCCCGCTGGATGCTGACTCCGGCTCGATCCGCCAGCGCCGACATCCCCAGACCGTCGGCGGGTAGATTTGGCACGAGGTGGGTCACGGAGACCGTCAGCTGATGCCCTCGCTGGCGCAGCTCCTCGCTGATCTGCCGGCGCACGGCGGACGAGACCGAGACCAGGTGTCGGCTGATGTGAGAGACTTCCGTTCCGCCGGCTCCGCCATCGAGCGGAGGCGGCGGGCGGTTCGCGGCCACGCTTGGGTCTCCTCTGATGGGGTCCCGGGGAAGCATAAGAAGATTTCTTTAGTATCTGCTCGTCGAGGAGTCATTCACTCCAGGGAGATCGACCATGCCCGAAGCACGCCGACTGTTCTCTGCCGATTCGCACTGTGTGATCACCACGGATCAGGTCAAGGCGAACCTGGCCGCGAAGTACCACGCAGCGTGGGACGAGGGAATGGCGAAGTTCGACGTGGAGCGCGACCGCCTGCAGGCCGGCGAGACGCTCGAGCTCGAGGATTTCGTCGATCTCGAAGCCGCTCGCCACCCCGGCTATTTCGATTCGAAGGCGCGTCTCGAAGTGATGGACGCCGATGGGGTCGAGTGCGAGGTGATGTACTCCGAGTTCGATTTTACCAGCAAGGTCTATCACGTCGGGGAGCACTGGAAGGAGTGCGCCACCGCGTACAACGACACGCTCTACCAGTTCGCCTCGATCGATCCGAAGCGCATTCTGATCACTTACCAGCTGCCACTGATCGACATCGACTACGCCGCCTCCGAGATCTACCGGCTGGTCGACCTCGGGGCGCGCTCGATCCAGATTCCCAATTTTCCGAGCGAGCTCGGCATGCCCGACTACCACGACCCGTGCTACGAGAAGCTGTGGCACGCCTTCGAGGAGACGGGCGCCGTCGTCGCGAACCACCTCACGGTCAAGAACGAGCTGTGGGACGTGTTCCGACGCGACCCGACACCTCAGAAGGGCATCTTCACCGGGCTGCCCTGCTTGGCTCTCGCCGAGACGCTGCAGTGGTACATCCTGACCGGCATCCTCGAACGCCATCCCAAGCTGCGGGTGGTGTTCGTCGAACCGGGGTTGTTCTGGTTGCCAGGCTATATCCGCTTCCTCGATAGCCGGATGCATCACCACTACGAGTTCCCCGGAGTAAAGGAGCTGCCGTCCACCTACTTCCGGAACCAGATGGCAGCCACCTTCGTGCACGAGCCCGAGGGCGTCGAGCTCCGGCACGAAATCGGTCTGAACAACCTGATGTGGTCGACCGACTTCCCGCATCCAGTCTGCAACTGGCCCAACGCGGGCGACAAGATCCAGCAGATGTTCGAGGGCGTGCCGGAAGAGGAGGTGCGCGCGATCACCTGGGACAACGGCGCGCGCATGTACGGCATCGCCTGAAGCGATCGGAGGCGGCCATGGCAGGCGTTCTCGACGCAGTCCGGGTACTCGATCTCTCGTCGGGTATCGCCGGACCGATGGCGACGATGCTGCTCGCCGACCACGGGGCGGAGGTGACCAGGATCGAGCCGCCGGATGGCGACCCCTTCCGCGATCAGCTCGGCTACCACGCGTGGAACCGCGGCAAACGAAGTGCGATCCTGGATCTGAAGGACGCCGGCGATCTCGAGTTGTTCCGCAACCTCGCGCAGCGAGCCGACGTGCTGGTCGAGTCGTTCCGGCCCGGCACGGCCGAGCGCCTCGGCATCGACTATGCGTTGCTCTCCAAGCTCAACCCGCGCCTGATCTACTGCTCGATCACCGGCTACGGCCGCAACAACCGCCACTCGGACCGACCGGGTTACGACGCGCTGGTGGCCGCGCGCAGCGGGCTGCAGTGGGAGCAGCGGGGCTGGGCCGGGGGGGGTGCGCCTCGTCTCGCCGGTCGCGATGGGCTGTTCCCGGAACACGAGGCATCGCACGACGAGATGCAGGGCGCACCGCGTGAGGGTCCGCTGTTTCCGGCCTCGCGTTTTCCGAGTCTGGGTGCCTGTTATGCGGCCACCACAGCGATCAGCGCTGCACTGCACGCTCGCGAGCGGACCGGCCGCGGCCAGTGGGTCGAGACCTCGCTGCTGCAGGGTGCGCTGGCCGCCGGTGTGATGGCCTACGGCAAGGCCGAGGACTTCGAGGCGCCGGGCTTCATGACCTGGATCGGCGATCGTCGCTCGCCCAAGGGCCTGTTCGAGTGCTCGGACGGGCGCTGGATCCACTGCTGGCCGCCGAGCCCGCGCTTCGTACTGGCCGCCGGCGAGGGAGACGAGCTCGACGCGCACCCCGACATGCGCGTGCGCGAGGATCCGGATCGGATCGGCCTCGGTCCCGAGGAGGTCTTCGTGCTCCATCACTACTGGGAGCCGATGGCCAGGGTGGTGCGGAAGTTCACCGCCGATGCCTGGACGCAGGCCGGTGCCGACGCGGGCGTGTGCATTCAGAAGATCCGCTCACCCGAAGAAGGCCTGTCCGATCCCCTGCTATTCGACGACGGTTGCGTCGCCGAGCTCGAAGACCCCGAGCTCGGGACGATCCGCAGCGTCGGCATCGCCTACAAGCTCGCGACCAGCCCCGGCCAGGTCGGTGGGCCGGCGCCGTCGGCGGGCCAGCACAGCGAGGAGGTGCGTGCCGAAGCCGCGGCGGTGGGGGCCGTCTCCGCGCCGGCGTCCGCCCGGGGCGAATCGCTGCCCGGCGGGCCGCTCGAGGGCATTCGCGTGCTCGATTTCGGTCTCGCCGTCGCGGGTCCCTATGGGACACAGGTGCTCAGCGATCTCGGCGCCAGCGTGATCAAGCTGAACGCCATGCACGACTGGTACTGGCACCAGAACCAGATCGCCATGTGCTGCAACCGGGGCAAGCGGAGTATCGCGATCGACCTCAAGCACGATCAGGCGAAGGACGTAGTTCGGCGCATGATCGCGTCGGCCGACGTGCTGATGCACAACATGCGCTATCCCGCCGCGGTGAAGCTCGGGATCGACTACCAGAGCCTGAAGGACGAGTTCCCGCGGCTGGTCTACTGCCACACCCGAGGGTTCGAGCGCGGGCCGCGCGAGCAGCTGCCCGGCAACGACCAGACCGGCGCGTGCCTGGCGGGTGTCGAGTGGGAGGACGGCGGCTGTAATCGCGGCGGGCGGCCGCTCTGGTCGCTGACCAACATGGGCGACACGGGCAACGGCTTCCTGGCCGCGATCGCGATCTGCCAGGCGCTCTACGAACGCGAGAAGACGGGCAGGGGACAGTGGGTCGAGACGGCGATCGTGAACGCCCAGCTGCTCAACACCTCCTACACCGTGGCGCGGCCCGACGGCACGGGCTTCGCGCGCCCGATGCTCGATGCGATGCAGACCGGCTTCTCGGCCGGTGTGCGTATCTATCCCACGTCGGATGGCTGGCTGTGTCTGTCGCTGGTGAAGGGCGAGCACTGGCAAGCGCTGGGGCGCGTACTCGGCGCGCCCGACTTGCAGGCCGGTGGACGATTCGGGACCGCACAGGCCCGCGAGGCGGCCGACGACGACGTGGCAAAGTGCATCGAGCACGCGCTCGCGGCCCGCTCGGCGGCCGACTGGATGCGCGCTCTCGATGCCGCGGGCGTTCCGTGCGAGGTGTCGTCGGACCGTGCGAGCGCCGAGCTGTGGGACGATGCGGAAGCGCTCGAGCGCCGCTGGATCGCGCACTATCCGCACCCGCCCGTCAAGCAGATCGGCCAGGTCGGTCTGGCTTTCGAGTTCTCCGACACGCCGGCGCGCATCCAGGGACCGCCGCTGGTCGTGGGCCAGAATACGCGCGAGCTGCTGGTCGAGCTCGACTACGCGCCCGCGGAGATCGACGCTCTGTTCGAGTC
>JAYZFK010000062.1:0-283821 GCA_036336835.1 Myxococcota bacterium
AGACCGAGGTCTCCCTGCTCTTGCTTCGGTTGAAAAATGACCTCAGCGATCTCAGCCGCTGGGCTTGGTGGTGAAGAGTTCCTCGCGGGCCTCGAAGCGCTGGTATGCGCTCGCGACGACATCGGCGGGAACGTCGAAGACGACCTTTGCGGGACCGATCGCGTCGGTCAGCATGCACTCGGGCATCACGTCGTCTGCCGCCGTGAAACCGGCCCGCTTGTTGAACTCCCATTCGTCCTGGAGGCATTGCCAACCCTGGTCGTTGATCTGCTCACGGGTGACCTCTTCGCCGTACAGCAAGCCGTAGTACTTGCGAATGTCGTCGAGCGTCGGTCCGAAGAACTGGCAGAAGCCGGACGAATCGGTCACACAATTGATGAGCTGGATCTCCTGGGATGAGCGTGCGAACTCCTCGGGAGCCAAGCCCGGGTTGATGACCAACCCCGCCGTGTGGTCGGCGCCCATCGGGCTGGTCGCGTAGGTGACCCCGGTCGCCTTCAGCGGCCGCGGGTCCCAGGCCGGGATCGCCTGTCCGCGGCCGTGCGGCACGCGCGCGTGGCCCCGGTGCTTGCCGATCGAGACGGCGCCGTTGCCTACTGCCTTGCCGAGTTCGGTGCCCTCGGCGATCTGCTCGATCAGGCCGGCCGCGCCCTCGGCGTCACCCCACTCCAGTCCGCCCGAATCCATCAAGATGGCGATCGCGGCACCGGTCTCGATCGTGTCCAGGCCGACCTCGTCGCACAGACGGTCGAGATCGGCCACCTTCTCCCATGAATCGATCGCACAGTTGGCTCCGAGCAGCGTCAGGGTCTCGAACTCGAGCGCACTGGTCTTGTAGTTGCCATCCGCGTCGTGGACGATGTTGCTGCACGACACGATGCAGCCGGTCATGCAGTTGTGCATCTCGCCGCCCCGGGTCTCGAAGCTCTCGACGATGCGCGCACCGTCGAGATTGGCCGCGTCGGGCGACTGGCCCTCGGTGCGGTTCTTGTAGACGAAGGTGTTCAGCATGTTCGCGATCGGCACCACCGAACTCGTCCCAGTCTTGAACATCTGCGGACCGGCGAGATAGTCCTTCGAGTACGTCTTGTTGAGCGCATTGAACTCCTTGCGCGAGGCGGGGGTCCGTAGCCTGGCCTTGCCGGGCTCGATCGCAATCCACTTGACGCCCTTCGAGCCCATCACCGCGCCAACACCACCGCGCGCGGCATGCCGCGCCGGGCGACGTTCCTGGTTCTGGTCGGTGAACGCGACCGAGGCGCCGGACAGCCGCTGCTCACCAGCCGGACCAATCGAGACCGCCGAAGCATTCTTGCTGTAGTTCGACAGCAGCTTCTCGCAGCACGCGTAGTTCCACATGCCCTTGTACTCGTCGGCCTGCTGGATCCGCACACCCTCTGCGTCGACTTCGAGTCCGTAGCGCTTGTCCGGATCGGCGGGTGCACCCTTCATCACGATCGCGCGATAGCCAAGCTTCATCAGATCCTGGCCAGGGTTGCCTCCGGCGTTCGCCTCCTTGATGCCACCCGTGAGCGGGCTCTTGCAGCCGACCGAGATGCGGCCCGAGGTCGGCGCCGACGTGCCCGAGAGCACGCCGGGGGCAAGCACCAGGACGTTGTCTGGACCGAGGGGGTCGCACGCCGGATCGCACTCCTTCGTCAGGATCTTCGCCGACAGGCCGCGTCCACCGAGCAGCTTCCACTCGTCAGGGAAATCCTCGATCGAAACGGTCTGGTTGGTCATGTCGACATAGATGATGCGATCGCCTTCGGGTCCGGCCATTGCTTCCTCCAACGTGGGATCGGTTTCGGGTTCGTTCGGCTCAGCCGCCGGCAATCGCGGCCAGTACGTCGACGCGATCGTCGGGGCCGACCGGCGTGTCCGCGGCGGTGTTGTCGATCTGCTCCTCGTTCACGAACAGCTTCACGAAGCGGTGGATATTGCCCTCCGCGTCGAGCACCTGCTCGATGAAGTGCGGAAACTGGGCTTCGACCGCCTCGAGACAGGCTCGCACGGTCGAGCCCGGTACGACCACTTCGGCCTGGCCGCGCGTGGGGCCGCGATAGGCTGTGGGTACGAGTACCGTAGGCATGACCGGACTGGCTCCTCTCCCGAGAGTCGAGATCACGCAGTCTAACCCGATTGTCCAGGAAACCCTCTCCTGCAAATGCGGCGGGCCCTCAGCTTTGCGAGCCTCTCCCTCCGACCCCCGGGTCAGCGCTTGATCGGCCCCTGCACCGGACCCAGAACCGGGGCGCTCGGCGTCTCGGGCTCTGCTTCGCCCCGCGCCTTCAGCTGGTAGCGCTCGACGCGAGCGATCTTCACCAGCTGGCCCGCGTCGAGCACCTGTCCAACGAACAGCGCATTCGCAACGGCGATCTCGTTCAGGCTCCACTGGTTGTCGGCACGCGCCGACAGCTGCTCCAGGGTCTCTCCAGTCCGCGCCTCGACGATCCGCAGCCGCAGCTCGTCGATTCGAGCGTAATCCTCGTCGCGCAGAGGCCGGAAGCCGCGCGCGAACGACCGCAGGATGCCGTCGTACTTGGGCAGGCCCGCGCCGGGTGTACTGGCCGCGAGCTGGTAGACCATGCCGTCGAAGGCGATCCAGGTAATCAACGCATCGACCAGCTCGCCACCTGCTCGGACCTGGGCCCGCGCGCGGAAGGCGCGCAGATTGCCGATCCGGATCGCTGCCGCCTTGCTGAGCGTGATGCCCTCCCGCCTGGCGTACTCGACGGCCATCGCGCGCGGGTCGTCACCGGGCCCGGCGAGCTCGAGCAGCGCGATCGCATCGCCGCTCGGCGCGACCGCCATCACCTGGGAGCGCGCGTTCCGATACACCCAGCCCGGTGGAAAGCGCAGCGCAAAGCCGAGGTCGCCGTGCAGGAACATGTTCTCGCGGAACACACCCTCGCTCGCGGCCGGGCCCACGACAATGCCGTCGATACGGTCGTAGAACTCGCGCCGCGTGGGAGAAATCGCGAAGCCGGGCGTCCAGCGCTCGACCTGCGCGCGCGACGTCGCCTCCGCGAAGCGTTCTGGGGTCGCCGGGTGGGTGTCGAAGAAGCCCGGCGTACGGCTCGCGCCGGTTCGCAGTCGCGTGAAATTGTCGAGCTGCTTGAGGAAGCGAGCCATCCCGCCCGGATCGATCCCCGCGCGACTCGTGAGTTCGATCGCGATCCGATCTGACTGACGTTCCTGCTCCCGCGAGTAGGAGGCGAGCAACCCCTGCCCAAGAAACTGCGTTCCCGCGATCGCGCTCCCGTCCACGGAGCCGGTCGCTGCGGCAACCACGCCCAGGACCGTCAGCAGTGTCGCCGCCTTGGCCGCGGTGTCGCGCTGCGCCGCGTGGCGCGCAGCAACGTGACCGATCTCGTGCGCGATCACGTTCGCGATTTCGGCCTCGGAGTTCGCAAGCGTCAACAGCCCGCGGGAGACGTAGATGTAGCCGCCCGGAAGCGCAAACGCGTTGGGCTCCTCCATCTCGACGACATGGAAGCTGTACTCGACGTCCTGGCGCGGTGAATACTTGGCGAGTTCGCTGCCAAGTTGCTGGACGTACTCATCGAGCGCCGCATCCGCGATGATTCCCAGCTGGGCCTCGACCTGCTTGGCTGCCTCGTCGCCGATCGCCTGCTCGTCCGCTTCGGACATGAGGACGAACTCTTCGCGCCCGGAAACCGGATTGGTTCGGCAGCCGGCAAGCCCCACCACGCAGAGGGTGAGCACGAGGGCCAGCAGCAGGGCCCAGAGATTACGCAGCATCGCCTGCAGCATAGGGATTCGTGTGTGATCAACCACAGACGGGCGCTCGACACCGCCTGCGGAACTCCCGGGAGGACGCCTTGCCAAAACAAACCGAGGTGGTGGAGGCCTCCCCGCCGCACTGACGGGGCGCATTGGCGTTCGACGGAGCAATCCGCGCGGAACGCGAATTCTTCGGCGAGACCCGAGGCCGATTTCGGCGACCTGGTTGATCCTACAGATCCACCTGATCAGGCCTTGGATCTGCCATTGGATCGGGCCTCGCCGGCACGGCACTCGGAGAGGCTCGCCTCGTTCTCCGACGATGTCTGTGGAAGCTCCCGGCTTCGAGAAGGCTCCCCCACCCTTGGACCCGGCCGTCTCGTCCATCTACCCGTCACGTCGTTGCGTGCGACTCGCTTTTGATCACACGCGACGCCGTCTGACGCGAAGCAACGATCGTCCCGCAGTCCGCCCACTCCCACCGACGCGAATCCCGTGCATCACTGGTGCGCAGCCATCTTGGGTCGGCAGAAGCAAGACCTCGGTCTCCTCTGCTGAGCACCGACGCACACCGATCAAGCTACTTCTCGTCCCGAAGATGTCAAATCAAAGCGCGATCTTTCGACCATGCGCAAACGTATTCAGTTCTCGCGGCGGCGATCTTCCGGAGTCGTGTATCCGGATCCGCGCATCCAACCCGTTCGTCGCGCAAACCACATCTCGGTCAGCGGAGCTGAAGATCCGCAGCGCAGTCGCGCGGGCTCACGGCTCGTCGGCTGTTGCGGTCGGGAGTCTCAGCCAGGCGATCGTGGCCCCCCAACCGCCGCGCTCGCCCGGGGCATCGGCGTAATGTTCGACGCGCGGATCGCGCGCGAGTTGCTGCTGGATGCGCGCCCGTTGCACGCCCTTGCCCCGGCCATGGATCAGCCGCACCTCCCGGAAGCCGCGTTCCCGGGCGGCTTCGAGATAGGCGTCGACGACCCCGAGCACGTCCCGCGGCAGGAAGCTGTGCAGGTCGATCGACTGCTCGATCGGCACGACCACCGGCTCCTCGCCAGTGTCGCGTCCCTGGCTCGCGTCTCGTTCCGGATCGCTCATGGCTCTGGCCCCCGAGTCCGACAGACTAGTCTCGGCGCGGTGGGGACGGGACTCCCCGAGGGGGACAGGGAGCGTCGACGGCGGGGTCCAGGTCGCTAGACTGCGCCCGATTCACCCGCGGCCCCGCCCCGGCGCCCCGGGTGCCGGTTGCTCCGAGTATCCGAGGCCGCTTTCCTGGCTCGATCCCGGCTTCCCTGGCTCGATCCCGGCTAATGGTAATGGGGGTTTGGTGCGCCGCATCATCGTCTGCGATGGAGCCGAGATCGCCCGCTTCTGGAGTGGGATCGGCGCTGCAGAGCACGAAGAGCTCACCTGGGTTCCGCGCGAGGACGAGTCTCGCGCACGGCCACCAGGCTTCCGCGCCTTGCAGGGCGGGATGTCGGCGGAGGCAATCGCCAGGCTCGATCCCATGCCGGGCGACCGCTATGCGCTGGCGAGCGAGGAAGGGCCCTGGATTCGCAACGCGATCCGAACGATCGACGAGGTGGCCCACGACGCCCCGATCCTGGTGCTCTCCGACAAGCTGACCGAGCACGACCTGCCGGAGCGCAGCTGCCTGCGTCAGAACCGCCTCACCTCGATGCTGCGCGACGACGTCGACGAGCAGTTCGATCACCTCGACAACCTGCAGCGGGTGGTCGAGCTGCGAACACTGCTCGAAGCGCGCGAGAAGGTCGGAATCCTGCTCCAGCCCGACCCCGACCCGGACGGCATCGCCTGCGGCTACGCGCTCCGGGCGCTGCTCGGCCGCAAGCGCACGACCGCCCCGTTGATCTCGTTTGGCGAGGTGAAGCGTCCGGAGAACCTGGCACTGCTCCAGGCACTCGGGATCACCGTGCGAACGGTGACGGCCGACGAGCTCGACGACCTCGATGGCCTGGTGCTCGTCGACGTGCAGCCGAACGTGTTCGGCGACCCACCGCCAGCCCGCGTTCGATCGGTCGACGCCGTGATCGATCACCACCCCGAGCGCACCGGCTACGACGCCGTGATCCGCGATATTCGCGTCTCGTACGGCGCGACCGCCACGATCCTGACAGAGTACCTGCGCGCCGCCAACTTCGAGCTCGGTCCGAAGCTCGCGACCGCACTGCTCTACGGCATCAAGAGCGACACGCAGCTGCTCGGCCGCGATACCACCGGCCACGACATGCAGTCATTCGCCTATCTCCACGCGTCGCACAGCCCCGCGCTACTGCGCCGCATCGAACGCCCGGCGCTGCCGCTGGACGGGCTGCGTGCTCTCGGCCGTGCGCTGTCTCGTGCGCGCGTGCGCGACGGGGTGCACCTGCTCACGCTGGGCCGCGTGCGCGAGGACGTGATCCCGCAGGTGGCCGACATGGCACTGCAAGCGGAGGGCGCCGAGTGGGCCGTCGCCGCCGGAATCGTCGGCAGCGATCTCGTGTTCTCGGTCCGCAACGTCGGTCACGTCCGTGCGGCGGGCGAGGTCGTGCGCAGCGTCGTCGAAGGACTGGGCGTCGGCGGCGGTCACCGGTCGATGGCCAAGGGCATCATCCCGCTCAAGACCCTGCGCGACGTCTACGGCAACACGCGGCGCGAGCAGATCGAGAGCGCCCTGTTCGACGCCTTCCTGCGCTCGATCCACGAAGAACGCGAATAACCGGTGGCACGGCCGATCGCTCTCGAGCCTGCCGCGATCAACCGCGCACTCGAGACGCTCGAAGGCTGGACACTCGATGACGGCAAGCTGTTGCGCGAGTTCCGCTTCGCAAGCTTCGGCGAAGCCTTCGGCTTCATGTCGCGCGCTGCGCTGGTCGCCGAGAAGCTCGATCACCACCCCGAGTGGTTCAACGTCTACGCCACGGTACGCGTCCACCTGACGACGCACGATGCAGGCGGCTTGACCAAGCTCGACCTCGAGCTGGCGCGCGCAATGAACGCGATCGCGGGAAGCAGCGCTTCCAGCTAGGAGTCCAGTGTCAGCAGCTGGTGCGCCCCGGTCAGCCGTCCCTTGATATCGATGCCGAGCGGGCAGGTGTTGGTGCACGGAGCCGGGCAGCTCGCGCAGATCGACGCGTTCGCCGCACCGATCCTTGCGTACTGCTGCATGCCCTCCTTTTCCCAGCCGTAGTCCTCGAAGTACATGCGAAAGCGCAGCACGTCGTGGATCGGCAGGCCGACGGGACACGAATCCAGGCAGGCGCCACAGTGCGGCGCGCAGTGCGTTTCAGCCGTCAGCACGTCGTAGCGTTGCAATGTCGTGACGTCCCGGTCTCCGAATCGCTTGCCCGATGCGAACAGGTACTCCTCGACATGTTGCGGCTCGAAGAAGCTGATGACCGCGCTCGAAACGTACTCGTTCGAGAGCACCCACTTGAGCGCCGCCTGCGAGTAGGCGTCCGCGTGCTCGGTGAAATCGAGCAGACCGCGATGCTTGGCGCCCTTGAGCGTCTTCATCGCAACGACACCCATGTCGGCATCTTGCCGAGCGCGTTCCATCACGCTCGCGATCTCGGGCCAGATTCCGTGATGATAGGCGAGCATCATCACGTCGAAACGCTGGGATTCGATGGCTGCGTTCGCGACCTCGACCAGACGGGGCGTGTGGCTGGAGAAGCCGAGAAAGCGAGCCTTACCCTGCTCGCGCAGCCGGTCGAAGGCCTCGTGCGCGTTCGGGTCGAGCAGCCTGTCGAGAGAGTCCACGCCGTGGATGTGGATCAGGTCGACGTAGTCGGTCCGCAGGCGTCGTAGGCTCGCCTCGACGGCGGACTGGTAGTCGTCGGCCGAAGTGCCCGCCGGAAGGTTGCCGAGCGGCGTACAGAACTTGGTGGCGAGGAAGACCGCTTCGCGACGGCCCTCGAGTGCTTCGCCGACCGCGCGCTCGCTACCCTCGGCCGAATAGTCGGGCGCAGTGTCGATGTAGTTGACACCCCGATCAAGTGCGGCGCGCAACACGCGCACGCCCTGCTCGCCCGAGATACGACCCGCACCGACCGCGATGTCGGACACGTCCCATTCGGTTCGGCCCATGCGGCGATGCGCCGCGATGCGGCTGCCCTGCCAGTGCGGCAGGAGATTCGGGTGAGTGCGAACGATGTCCGGCTGATCGCCCAGGATGCGCGAGAACACCGGCCACCAGGCGCGGTCGGGGGCGCCGACGCCGAACAGGCTGCGCCCCACGCTGGCCGCAGCGGCGATCGACGCTGCGCCCACGCCCGTCAGCAGACTGCGGCGACCGGCGTTCGCGGCTTCTGCGTCCCCCGCAGACTCGCGCCTAGCCGCCGCGCGCACGGTGTACCAGGCTCCCACCCCCAGCGCGGCGAAGAGCGCCAGCAGCCAGACCGGCCCGACCATCACGCGCCGCACACTGGGCAACAGAGTCATCAGCAGGGCCTGCAGCTGAGGCCCCCACCACCAGCCGGTGGGGCCGACGTCCTCGAAGGCGAGAAGGAGCAGCGAGCCACCGAGCGTGAAGCCAACCCCAGCGGCGATCGCCAGGATCGCAATGACGAGCCAGCGCTGACGGTGCGACATCGCACACCTCCGCGTCCATGGTACTCGCTCCAACCTCGCGCTGGCAGGATCGGAGCGCGGGACGAGATCTATTCCAGAGCGATCTGCGACAGTGCGATCACCCGCCCGAAGTCCTCTGGAAGCTCGTGGGCCGCGGAGGCCAGCATGGCGACCGGCGGGGGCATCGCATCGCCGGCAGCCTCGAAGTGAGCGAGCGCACTCGCCGGGTCCGCCACGATCGCGCCGAGATCGAGTTCGGCGGCGCGAGCGGCTTCCGCGGGACTCGCCGCCACCGCCCACAGCGGCGGCCCGTCGCGGCGCACGGGGCGCGGGTGCACCTCGATCCATTGCGCATCCTCTCCGCCGTCGTGCACCGCCACCCGCGCTCCGCTCCAGGCGTGGCGAAGTCGCTCCAGTACGCCCGCATCCGGCAGCCCTTCGAACGCGAGCTCGAGTCGGCCGCCGCACAACCCGTCGGCCGTCGCCGCGTCCTCGGCGAGCCGGATCCAGCTCGTACTGCGCAGCCCTGCGGCCACTACGCGCAGACCTTCGCAGTGGAGCGCAACCGCCACCGCCAGACGCATCGAATCGTTCTGCGCAGCCAACCCTCGCGGCGCCGATAGCCACACGCGCCCGCAGCCGGCCGTCTCTGCAGCGCGCGCTGCCGCGAGCAGGCGATCGTGCTGTGCCGCCTCCGCAGATGAAGATCGCTGCGAGGCGAGCAAGAACCAGGATTCGTCGGTCCGCGTCACGGAGGCGAGCATCGCGCAGCGCCCCGGCCAATGCCCATGGTCCGATGTCTCCTGCCCAGCCGATCTCGAACGCGCTCGGTCGGGCCGCTACCGTTTGCGCCATGCCGGAGCTGGTCCACATTCCTACGATCGCAGCTCTCAGGGACTACGTCGGTCAGCGCATGGGACCGAGCGACTGGGTCGAGGTGTCCCAGGAACGCATCCGCGCATTCGCGGACGCAACCGGGGACCAGCAGTGGATCCACACCGACCCGCAACGCGCGGAGTCGGAGTCGCCGTTCGGCGGTGCGATCGCACACGGCTATCTCACGATCTCGCTGGCTCCGCCGCTGATCGACCAGCTCTACGTGATCGACGGCTGTCGGATGACCGTCAACTACGGCATCGAGAAGATGCGCCTCCAGGAACCCGTTCCCGCCGGTTCCCGCGTCCGCGTGTCTGCCGAAATCCGCAACGTGCGGCTGCTTCCGAGCGGAGCAGCGCGAACCACGGTCCACTGCGTATTCGAGGTCGAGGGCGGCACGAGGCCCGCATGCATCAGCGACGCAGTGCTCATCTACTTCCCGTGAGGGTCGACCGAATTCTCCAGCCCAACGAACCCGGGCGCCATTGTTGCCCCACAGCGGGGCAGCCGGAGCAGGATCCGGGATTTCCATCGACACCGCATCGCAGAGCGCGCGCACACACACATAGAGGGTATGCTCCGATTCGATGCGGATCGCGATCGCACAGGTAAACCCGATCGTCGGCGACCTTGCGGGCAACCGCGGCCTCGTCGAGCAGGCCGCGGTACGCGCGGCCAACGAGGGGGCCGACCTCGTGGTGCTGCCCGAGCTCGTGCTGACGGGCTATCCGCCGATGGATCTGTTGTCGCGCGACGGCTTCGTGGACGATCAACTGCGCGAACTCGAAGCGCTGCTGCCGGCCTCGCGAAACGTGGCAATCGCTCTCGGGGCCGTGGTGCGCGCCCCGGACGAACGCCCGAAGCGACTGTGGAACGCATGCGTCGTGCTGGCCGGCGGCGCGCAGGTGGCGGTGCGTCCGAAGACGCTGCTGCCGACCTACGACGTGTTCGACGAGAAGCGTTATTTCGCCCGCGCCGAGCCGCGCGAGGGCGTCCAGATCCCGGGCCTCGAGCCAATCCTCGGCATAGCGGTGTGCGAGGACACCTGGGTCGAGCAGATCGAGTACGACGTCGACCCGGTGGCCGAGCTCCAATCGATGGGCGCTCGTATCATCCTCAACCCGTCGGCCTCGCCCTGGCACGCCGGCAAGGCGCGCGAACGCCGTGCGATGCTCTCGGCTCTTGCGCGCGACCGCGGGGTTGCGATCGTGTTCACGAACCAGGTCGGCGGCAACGACGAGCTGATCTTCGACGGCGGCTCCTGCGCCATCGACGCCAGCGGGCGGCTGCGCGCGGCGCTGCCCCTCTTCGAGCCTGGCTTTGTAACAGTCGAGCTACCGACGACCGACCCCTCGGCCCCCGGTCTCGAGGTCGACGACCCATCCGAGGTGCAGCAGCTCGAAGCCGGTCTCGTGCTCGGGATCCGCGACTACTTCGAGAAGCAGAATCTGCCCCCCGGCGCGGTCATCGGCCTGTCGGGCGGAATCGATTCGGCGGTCACCGCACACCTCGCGGTCGAGGCGCTGGGACCCGACCGCGTGCTCGGCGTCGCGATGCCCGGGCCGTACTCTTCGGAGCACAGCATCGAGGACGCGCTCGAACTCGGCCGACTGCTCGAGATCGAAGTGCGCAGGGTCGACATCCGACCGATCTACGACAGCTACCTCTCCTTGTTCGGCGAGCTATTCGGCGATCGGCAGGACTACGGGCTCACCCAGCAGAACATCCAGTCGCGCATTCGCGGGGCAACGTTGATGGCAGTCTCGAACCACGAGAACCGGCTGGTGCTTGCAACCGGCAACAAGAGCGAACTCTCCGTCGGCTACTGCACGCTGTACGGCGACACGGTGGGCGGCCTCGCGGTGCTCGGCGACGTCTACAAGCGCGACGTGTACGCTCTTGCGGTTCACGCCAACCGGGACCGTGCGCGCATTCCCAAGAACACGATCGAGAAGCCGCCGTCCGCCGAGCTCGCACCCGATCAACTCGATACCGACGACCTGCCTTCCTACGACGTGCTCGACGCCGTGCTCGAGCAGGCGATCGAAGGCGAGCGCGGGCGCGAGGCCCTCGTCACGCCACCCGAGGCGAGCGCAGAAATCGCGCGCGGAATCATCCGACGCCTCGACCGCAACGAGTACAAGCGACGGCAGACACCACTCGTACTCCGCACCTCACCCAAGGCGTTCGGAAGGGGTCGACGCCTTCCAATCGTCCACCGCTACGAAGGCTAGGCGGAGCGAGCCGATGCATCGCGCCGGATCGAGGGCCTCGCTTGTCTGATGCCGGCCGGACACCGCCCGCACTCGCGGGCGCGATCTGGATCGCCGCCCTGCTACACGCAGCGCCCGAGTTCCCGGGTCGCAACCTCGCACTGCAGAACGTGCGCCGTTTCGCACTCGGCTATGACAGGCAAGTCAGCGGATATTTCGGCCCGGGGCTCCGCGTAGAGGGCAATCCCGCGGTCGATTCGAACTCGCTCGAGCCGCTGCTGTTGCGCTTCACCGAG
This sequence comes from Myxococcota bacterium, assembly GCA_036336835.1. GTDB lineage: Bacteria > Myxococcota_A > UBA9160 > UBA9160 > UBA4427 > JAYZFK01. Next base: position 11,705 of record JAYZFK010000062.1, read on the forward strand.
CCCGAGCTTGGCCCGATCTTGCGCGCGGCACTCTGCCCGGGGCAGACCTTCGTCGACGTCGGAGCCAACGTCGGAACCTATTCGCTGATGGCGGCGTCGCTGGTCGGTCCCACGGGCCGCGTGATGGCATTCGAGCCCGTGCCGGAGACGCGCGCCCGGCTCGAGTGCAACGTGGCGCTCAATCATGTGCCACGGCTCGAGATCATTCCCAAGGCGCTGGGATCAGCGCCCGGTACCACCGTCCTCCACGTCGCGGCCGGTGCATCGGGCCTGTCTTCCCGCTACACCCAGACCGACGGAAGCCGAGTCGAGGTCGAGACCACGACGCTCGACCGGGAGCTCGCTGGTGCGATGGCACCCACACTGATCAAGATCGACGTAGAAGGAATGGAGCTCGAGGTGATGCGCGGCGCGCGTGAGCTGCTGCGCGGCGACTCACCGCCGTTGATCGTGTTCGAGGCACATCCCGATCACATGCGCGCAGCGGCGACCGATTACACCGCGATCCGCAGATTCCTCGCGGACAACGGCGGTTACCAGATCTACGCCCTCGGGCGCAGAGGCCTGCGGAACGAGCCGCCCGAAGCGCGAGCGCCATCCACCGCCGACGTCCTCGCTGCCCGTCCCGACAGCGAGGCGCATACACACGCGATCGCCGTTCTGCGCGGCGTCCACTTCCGCGGACAGGAGCCGGCGGCGTATACGAAGCTGCTGGCGAGGCTCCGCGAGCGACTCGGCTAGCCTGTGTATCGGGGTCTCTCGGTCATCGCGATGGCTCCGGTGCTAGACGAGGAAGCCAAGATTGGAAACGTCGTCACGCGTACTCCGCGCGATGTCGTAGACGAGGTGCTGGTAATCGACGACGGCTCCACCGACGGATCGGCTCGCGTTGCGCGCGAGTGCGGGGCGAACATCCTGGACATGGGCGCCACGGTGGGCGTCGGCGCTGCGCTGCGCGCCGGATACGAATACGCGATGGCCGGTGCCTACGACGTTGCGGTAGTCATGGCGGGCAACGACAAGGACGCGCCCGAGGAGATTCCGCGCCTGCTCGACCCAATCGTCGACAGCGAAGCCGACCTGGTGCAGGGCTCGCGCTTCCTCGACCCGAACGCCAACTTCGGAGACATGCCCTTCTACAGGAAGGTCGCAACGCGTGTGCACCCGCTCCTGTTCTCGCTAGTGGCGCGGCGCCGCGTCACGGAATCCACCAATGGCTTCCGCGCGGTGCACCGCCGCGTACTGGCCGACGAACGCCTCGATCTCCGGCAGAGCTGGCTCGATGAATACGAGCTCGAGCCCTACCTCTATCTGAAGACAATCCGACTCGGCTACAAGACGACCGAGGTCCCCGTGACGAAGGTGTACCCCCGGCGCGAAATCGGACAGACGAAGATGAAGCCAATCGTCGGCTGGTGGTCGATCCTGCGGCCGCTCGTGCTGATGGGACTCGGGATCCGGAGGTGAGTTTGATACGCATCGCCGTCATCGGCGCCGGGCACTGGGGGCCGAACCTGATTCGCAACTTCCACGACCTGCAGGCGAGCGCGGTCGGACGCGTGATCGATCGCGATGCGACTCGCCTGGCCCACGTGGCGGCCCGCTATCCGGAGGTCCTGGTCTCGACGGACGCCGAGGACGCGTTCAGCGACGAGAGCATCGACGGGGTGGTCGTCGCAACACCGACGATCACGCACTACCCACTGGTCAAGCGCGCGCTCGAAGCCGGTAAGCACGTCCTCGTCGAGAAGCCGATCGCGACACGCGGCGAGGAGGCGGACGAGCTGTGCGAGCTGGCAGATCGCTCCGGTCTCGTCCTGATGGTCGGGCACGTCTTCCTCTACAACGGCGCCGTGCGAGCCGTGAAACAGTACCTGGACGCTGGCGAACTCGGCCGCGTCTATTACATATCCATGGTCCGTACGAATCTCGGCCCGATCCGCGCCGACGTCAATGCGGCCTGGGATCTCGCCTCGCATGACGTCTCGATCGTCAATTACTGGCTCGACGCCGATCCGCTCACTGTCTCGTCGATCGGTGGGAGCTGGATCAACGCCAGTGTCGAGGACGCCGTATTTGCGACGATCCGCTATCCGGACGAAGTCCTGGTAAACCTGCACACCTCGTGGCTCAATCCGCGCAAGGCCCGAGATATCACGATCGTCGGCGAACGCAGGATGCTCACGTTCGACGACATCGACCTGAACGAACCGATACGCATCTACGACAAGTACGTCAGCGACGAAGCCACACCAGCCGACTTCGTCGACACGTTCGAGACATTCCGGGCGAGCGTTCGCGACGGCGATATCCGGATTCCCAGTGTGACTCTCGGCGAGCCGCTGGCCAACGAGTGCAGGGAATTCATCGACTGCATCGGACAGGGAACTCGTCCGATTTCGGACGGTCGCGTGGGCGCACGCGTCGTCCGCGCGCTCGAGGCGCTGACCCGATCGACCCGGGCGTCCGGACGCGAAGAAAAGGTAGAGAGGACGGACTGATGGCGATCCCGCTGGTCGATCTGCAGATCCAGCACCGTCAGGTGGCCGTCGAGATCGAGGCGGGCTTCGCTCGGGTGCTGCGGGAGGGGTCGTTCATCCTGGGCTCGGACGTCGCGGACTTCGAGCGCGCCTTCGCCGAGTTCTCGGGTGTCGCACACTGCATCGGCGTTGCCAACGGGACCGATGCACTGGAGCTGGCGCTGCGTGCCCTCGGCGTCGGTCCCGGCGACGAAGTGATCCTTCCCGTGAACACATTCATCGCGACCGCGCTCGCGGTGGCGCGGGCCGGGGCCAGCCCGGCCTTCGTCGACTGCGACGAGTCAACCGGCCTGATCGACGTGGACGCGGTCGAGGCGGCCGTCGGCGACCGAACGCGGGCACTGCTCCCGGTGCACCTCTACGGGCAGATGGCGCCGATGGCGGCGCTGGAAGCGATCGCGCGACGGCGCGATCTGCTGCTGCTCGAGGATGCCGCCCAGTGCCAGGGCGCGAGACAGTCCCACGCCGACGGCGAGCGCCCGGCCGGGTCACTGGGAGTCGCCGCGGGGACGAGCTTCTACCCGGGCAAGAACCTCGGAGCCTACGGCGACGCAGGAGCCGTGCTCACGCGCGACGACGAGCTCGCGAGTCGGGTGCGTGAGCTGCGCAACTACGGCAGCGAGCGCAAGTATCAGCATCCTCGCATCGGTTTCAACTCGCGGCTAGACACGCTGCAGGCGGTGGTGCTGAACGCGAAGCTCGCGCATCTCGACGACTGGAACGAGCAGCGTCGCCAGGCAGCCGCGCGCTACGACGCGCTCCTCGGGGCGGCCGACGGCGTCGTGCTCCCCACCACGCTGCCGGGCAATACACCGGTCTGGCATCTGTACGTCGTGCGCGTGGCGCAGCGCGATGCCGTGCTCGATGCACTGCACAGCAAGGGGATCGCGGCCGGCATCCACTATCCGTTCCCGCTCCACCTGACCGGGGCATTCGAGGGCAGCTCACCGCGGGGGGCCTTCCCGGTTGCCGAACGGCTGGCGGACGAGATCCTGTCGCTGCCGCTTTTCCCGGGGATCACCGCCCAGCAGCAGGAAGAGGTTGCCCGCGCACTGATCGACTCGCTCGCCTGACGCCGGGCTCGGCCCAGGGTTCTCGGCGGGCTCTAGGCGGTGGCTTCGACGCTCTCCGAGGCCGGGCGCACGTTCTCCGCGCGAGCGCCACGCGGCCCCTCCTGAACGACGTACTCGACAGAGTCACCTTCGTTGAGATTGTCGTACTCGGCCGCATTCAGGCCCGAACGGTGGAAGAAGACTTCCTTGCCGTCGTCGCCTCGGATGAACCCGAAGCCCCGGTCGCGGACCATCTTCTTGATCTTGCCCTTGCACTTGGGACCGGACGGTACGGCCTGCGGGCCCGAGCGACGGCCCCGGCCTCGGCCGCGGCTGCGGCTGCGGCTGCGAGCTCCCTCGCGGGCACCCCGATAGCGCTCGGTCGCGACGAACTCGTCGCGAAACAAGGCGAGGGGAACTTCCAGATCCTGCAGCTCGTCCTGCTCGGGCGAGAGCAGCACCTCTTCGTCACCCACATCGACCACGCTGTAGCGCAGCCCCGTGTTGCGGTGGGTCACGAGCAGGCCAGATTCGATCTCGTCCATCGGAAGCATGGCGCCACCTCGAGCTGAGCCGCATTCTCAGAGGGCCTGGGCGGGATCCCACCGCCGAAGGGCAGCGGGCGCGTGAACATAGGGGAAGCCTCGCGCTGAATCAAACGGCCCGTCGCTGTCAGCTAAGTACGTGATCAGCCGATAGAATCGGCGCAATGCGGCGCCAACATCCGATCCTTCTGGTGGCGCTGTGCGCTCTGTCGGGTTGGCAGCCAGCGTGTACCGGATCACCGCGATTCGTCGACAAACCACACCTTGTGGTGGGAACGAGCGGCGATTACGCACCGTTCAGCCACCGCGCGGACACCGCCCAGAGCGGCGCCGTCTGGGCGCGCGGCCTCGACATCGAGCTCGCCGAAGCCTTCGTCCGCGACTCGGGCCGCGCGCTGCGACTCGTCGAGTTCACCTGGGTGGCGTTGTTGCGCGATCTCACGGCACACGACTTCGACGTGGCGATGAGCGGCGTCACGGTGCGACCGGATCGGTCGCTGACCGGACGGTTCAGCGTGCCGGTAGCGCAGAGCGGAGCGGTCTTGCTCGTGCGCGAGTCCGACGCCGCGGGCGGGCTCGCCGAGCTCGAGCGCAGCGGGACCGCGATCGCCGTCAATCGCGGCGGGCATCTCGAGCGGGTGATCCGCGCGCGCTTCCCCAACGCGAGCGTGCGTCCGATCGAGCGCAACCAGGACGTGCTGGCGGAGCTGATCGAGGGCCGCGCAACCGCGGTTGCCAGCGACACACTCGAAGCCCCGCACTGGCTCGCACGTGTAGAAGGAGTCGTCGCACTTGGCCCGTTCACGCGCGACGACAAGGCATTCCTGGTCCGAGCAGATCGCCCGGAGCTCGCACGCGAGCTCGACGCGTGGCTGCTCGCGCGCGAACGCGATGGAACGCTCGCGAAGCTGCGCGCCAGACACTTCGGTCCGGGTGATTGGCCGCGAACGGCGACCCCGCAGGCCGCGCTCGATGCCGCACGCCGCGAACGGCTCGCCTTGATGCCGCTGGTCGCCGAGGCCAAACGCCGCAGCGGAGCACCGGTGGAGGACCTGGCGCGCGAGCGGAAGGTGCTCGACGCCGCCGCGCTGGGCGTCGAACGCAGCGCGCGACTCCGAGCCGTCGAGCCTCCCGACGAGGCCGACATCCGACGTTTCTTCGAGACCCAGATTGCCGACGCCAAGCAGCTGCAGCACGCGTTCCTGGCCGCACCGCCCAACCCCGCGCTCGAGCCAGCCGACCTGGCAAAGCAGATCCGCCCGGCACTGATCCGGATCGGCGACCGGATCGCGATGTTGCTCGTCGAGCGCAGCCTCGAGGCGCCCGGGACGCGCGCCTCGGAGCGCTGACGGGGGAGGCTCTCGACCGGGCCGCGGCGCTCCGTCTGGCTCGACTGCTTGGCCAGGCCGTCAGCGCAACACCGCCCGCGTCGCGAGCCCCGCGAGCAGGGGCAGCAGCAGACACACCGCCCAGCGAACCACTGCCGTCCGAAGACCCAGGAACGGAACCTCCCAGATGAAGAAGCGGTGGATGGCGAGCAACATCCAGGCCGCGACGTAGGTGACGACGGCGGCCGTGCTCGCACCTGACTTGAGCAGGGTCGCCGCCACGGGAAATGAGATGAACGGCCCCGAGGGCGTCACCATCCCCGCACCGACTGCGATCAGCAGCCCGCGGATGCCCGAGTCCTCGCCGAGCGCGCGGCTCACCCAATCGTGCGGGATCAGCTTCTCGGCCACGCCGGCTACCAGAAACGCGACGACGATGAGTGCGCCGAAACGCTGCAGCATGCCGCCGCCGCCCGCCAGACCTTCCAGCAGCAGCTCGCTGCCGCCGCGGTACCAGGCGACGACCGCAAGCACGCCGAGCAGTCCGAGCATCGAGAAGAACGAGCTGTCGAACACGATGCGCTTCTCCCGTGCGCGAGCCGGACTCGCCTCGCGCGGCATCAGTAGAAGACCGAGCGAGCGCGGTGACGGGGCCGCGCCTTGATCGCCGGCGCCTGCCCCCGGTTCCAGAGCAGGTGATCGAGCCGCTGCGCCGTAACCCCGGTACCGGCTCGCTCACTCAGCGACTCGACCATGCGCTCGACCGCGTGCAGGGCAACGGCGCGAATCTCGATCTCCTGCGGCGAGCCCGCGCCGATCGGTTGCTCGCCATCGATCTGCTCTGCGAGGTCTCGGCAGTAGACGAGGACGCCCTCGCAACGAAGTACGTGTGGCACCAGGTTGTCGGCAAAGATGGTCAGCCGAGCGAGATCGTCGAAGCGCCCGGGGCCCTTGCCCTCGAACGCGATCGCCAGGTCGGCCGCGGTGAGCTGCGCGCGCTTGTAGAACGGCACCTCGAACCCGTCGTAGGTCGAGACATCGCGATAGCACTGCATGACCGCGAGCTCTCGCACCAGGTGCTCCGCACTCGCCTCCGCACGTGCCACCAGCACCTCGAAGCTGCCTTCGTGGCGCGTGCGCAGGAATTCGCCCAGATCGCGCAGTGCGCGCGCGAAGTGCTCCATCAGCTCGCCTACCTCGGGCTGCTCGACGTCCTGTCCCAGCAACTCCGCCACCGCGGTGGCATCGAGCGACCGCAGCTCATTCGCCGAAAAGGCTCCCTCGCTCGCGAAGCGTTCCCTGAGCGCGGTGGCTACGGTGAAGTACCCCGAGCAGCCAGGCCGCTTGCGCAGCAAAGGAAACCAGCCCGAGCCGAAGTTGATCGCATCGAGCGTCACGACGTACGCGAGCGTCTCGGCCTCGCCGCCGAGGTGATGGTGCGCCGGATCGAGCTTCGCCGGCTCCTTCGCCTCGTCGGCGAGCTCGAGCGCGAGACGCTCCAGCGGCTCGCGCTCGATCCGCACGAAGCGCGCGCGCTCGGCGACGCGAGCCGACGCCGCCCGGATGTCCTCGAGACAGATCACGAGTCGACCGGAGCGATCAAGCGCAGCGCATCCGCAACGATCTCGAAGCGCGCAGGCAACGTCCCGAGCAGCTCGCCGTCCGCCTCCACCGCGGCAGGCTCGGCATCCCCGAGCGGCTCGATCTCCACGCGCTGCCCGCGGTGGACGTCGATGCGCGGGTCGGAGAGGTGCGCCCCCCGGTAGATCCGCGGAAACAGATCCGCGAGCAGCTTTCCGCGCGAGAACGCCGGGGCCATGACGACGTCGAGCAGACCGTCGTCGAGCTCCGCGTTGGGAGCGACCTGCATCCCGCCACCGAAACAAGGACCGTTCGAGATCGCAACGAGCGTCGTTCCACCATCGTGGACCCGCTTGTCGTCGACGCGCACACAGGTCTGCGCGGCGCAATGCTCCACGATGGTGCGCGCGGCGCCCAGCGCGAACGCCGCCGTACCGCCAAAACGCTGCGTCATTCGTTCCACCTGCCGTGCGACGTCCGCCGACAACCCGACGCTCGCCTCGTTGACGAACCAGCCCTGCCAATGCTGGCCGCTCAGGTCGACACAGCGAACCCGGCCGACGTCGATTCGCCGAATCCTGCGCGCCGCCAACACCTTCAACGCGAAGTCCAGCGAGCGACCAATGCCGAGCGCGCGAGCAAAATCGCCGCCGCTGCCGAGCGGCAGCAGCCCCAGGGCGACATCGTCCGCGCGCCCCGAGTCCAGCACCCCGGCAGCCACCTCGGAAACCGTCCCATCGCCGCCAGCCGCGATGATCGTCTCGACCCCGCGCTCCGCCGCCTCGCGAGCGAGCACGGTCGCCACCCGCCGACCGGTCGTCGCCACCACCTCGATCCTGCCCAGCACCGAACGCACCCGAGCCTCGAGCGAGCGCCACGCAAGCCCCGTGCGCCCACGACGGCTCTGCGGATTGACGATGACGAGACAGGGCACCAGTGAGACGATAGCCACCCCGCGGGCTTCGCCTCACCTCACGAAGCGACCCGCCCCATCAGAAGCCAGCTGTCCCTGGCCGCTTGCTCGCCCGGCCCGGCCGCAGCCTGGCCTCAGGTACGCGCCTGCCGCAGCAGGTTCAGCGCCGACCCGGCCTTGAACCACTCGATCTGCTCGTCATTGAGCGTCTGCGTCGCCTGCGCGAGATCTACACTGCCGTCCTCGTGGTGGAATGACACCTCCACCGGCTGGTCCTCCGCCAGGTTCGACAGACCGTGGATCGAGACGCGATCCCGCTCCTGCACCTTCTCGTAGTCGTCGGGATTCGCGAACACGAGCGCCAGCACGCCCTGCTTCTTCAGGTTGCTCTGGTGGATCCGCGCGAAGCTCCGCACGATCACCGCGCAGACGCCCAGGAAGCGCGGCGCCATCGCCGCGTGCTCACGCGAGCTTCCCTCGCCGTAGTTCTCGTCCCCGACCGCGACCCAGCGCAGACCCTCGCGCTTGTAGTGTCGCGCGATCGCCGGATACGGCTGGCCCGTCTCACCGGAGAGCAGGTCGATCCCGTGCCCGACCTCGCCGGTGAAGGCGTTCACCGCCCCGGTGAACGAGTTGTCGCTGATGTTGTCGAGGTGACCGCGGAAGCGTAGCCACGCGCCGGCCGGCGAGATGTGATCCGTCGTGCACTTGCCCTTTGCCTTCAGCAGCAGCGGCACACGTTCGTAGTCGCGTCCATCCCACGCGGCGAACGGCTCGAGCAACTGCAACCGCTGACTGTCGGTCGCGACGGTCACCTCGACGGCCGAGCCCACCGCAGGCGGCTCGATGTACCCCAGGCTCGAGAACTCGAAGCCATCGGCGGGAATGTCGGCCACTGGCTGCGGTGGGTCGAGGACGAACGGACCGTTCGGCCCCGCGATCTCGTCGGTTCGTGGATCGAAGGCGAGCGTGCCGGCCAGCGCGTAGGCCGTCACGACCTCGGGCGAGCCAATGAACGACAGCGTGTCGGGGCTGCCGTCGTTGCGCTTCTTGAAGTTGCGGTTGTACGAGCTGATGATCGAGTTCGCTTCGCCCTCGACCAAATCGTCTCGCCGCCACTGACCGATGCACGGCCCGCAGGCATTCGCGAGCACGACGCCGTCGATCGCCTGCAGGGCCTGCATCTGCCCGTCGCGCTGGATCGTCTGGTGGATCTGCTCCGAGCCCGGCGTGACCCAGAACGTGCTCCTTGCCTTCACCCCGTGCTCCGCAGCCTGGCGCGCGACGTCCGCCGCTCGCGACATGTCCTCGTACGACGAGTTGGTACAGCTGCCGATCAGGGCGTGCGTCAGCTTCGTCGCGTAGCCATTGGCCTCGCAGTCGGCCTTCATCTGCGAGAGCGGCCGCGCCAGATCGGGCGTGTGCGGCCCGACGATGTAGGGCTCGAGCTTCGAGAGATCGATCTCGATCACCTCGTCGAAGAACCGGCCCGGGTCGGCCTCCACCTCGGGATCGGCGCGCAGCAGCTTCTCGCTCGCCCGCGCGAGATCGGCCAGCTCTTTGCGACGGGTCGCCTCCAGGTAGATCGCCATCGGCTCGTCGAACGGGAAGATCGAGGTCGTAGCGCCGAGCTCGGCGCCCATGTTCGTAATCGTCCCCTTGCCCGTGCAGCTGATCGACGCCGCGCCCGGGCCGAAGTACTCGACGACACGGTTCGTCCCACCCTTCACCGTGAGCGCCTTGCAAACGTAGAGGATGACGTCTTTCGGGGACGCCCAGCCCGACAGCTCACCCGTCAGATGGATGCCGACGAGCTTCGGGTAGAGCACCTCCCACGGGAAGTCGGCCATCACGTCGACCGCGTCGGCACCGCCCACGCCACAGGCGAACATGCCAAGACCGCCGGCATTCGGAGTATGGGAATCGGTCCCGATCATCATGCCGCCCGGGAACGCGTAGTTCTCGAGCACCACCTGGTGGATGATGCCGGCGCCCGGCCCCCAGAACCCGATGCCGAAGCGCGCCGCGCAGCTGCGCAGGAAGTCGTAGACCTCGCCGTTGGTGGTCTTCGCGGCCTCCATGTCCTCGACTGCCCCCAGGTGGGCCTGGATCAGGTGGTCGCAGTGCACCGTCGTCGGCACCGCAGACTTGCTGCGACCGGCCTGCATGAACTGGAGCAGTGCCATCTGTGCGGTTGCGTCCTGCATGGCGATGCGATCGGGCCGCAGCAGCAAGTAGCTCTCCCCGGCAGCGAGCTCCTGCGCCTCGGCATCGGCGAGATGACCGAGCAGCACCTTCTCGGCATAGGTGAGCGGACGTGCGAGCCGCTCGCGTACGATCTCGATGTTGGCGGCGGCCCGGTGGTAGGCGCGCTGGACGAGTGTGGGCGTCGTTTCGATCGCCATGCTGATCTCCTGGGCAAGCGCGCAAAGTAGCGCTTCGTCGAACGGACCTGAAAGTGGATACAGCATTCAACCTGCAACGCTCCCGTGTGTCGGGAATGTCAGCCGAGGGGAGCTACGCGCGGAATGCCGCGAAGCTCATCGAGCAGGTGCGCCGCCGAGCGCATCGCCCGGCGGAAGTCGCCGAGGTGGAGGCTCTCGTTCTCGCCGTGAGCATTGCAGACCGGATCCTCGAGTCCGAGCAGCAGCGCGGGCGCCCCGCCCAGCACCCGCGCAAACGGCTCCACGAAGGGAATGCTGCCACCACAGCCAATGAATACGGGATCGCGCTGGTAGCCGAGGGTCAGCGCGCGAACCGCGCCCTCGAAGGCGGGCCCCTCCGGCTCGGTCCGCCAGCCGCCCGCCAGCGATTCGATCTCTGTCTCGACCTCGCAACCAAACGGCGGATCCGAACGCAGGAACGCGCATAGCGTCTCGGCGGCGCGCTGCGGATCCTGTCCCGGCGCGAGTCGCAGTCCGATCCTCGCCCTGGCCTCGGCGATCAGCTGATTCGCCGCTCCGGCGAGCGGCATCGCTTCGAGGGCGACGACGGCGAGCGCGGGGCGGAGCCACAGCTTCTCGTAGACGCTGCGCTCCGGGTCGCCGGCGAGGCGCGCGGCTGGCACCAGCCCGGCGTCCTCGCGAAAGCGCGCCTCGTCGAACGGCAGCGCGCCGAGCGCAGAGCGCTCGGCGCCAGTCAGGCGCGGCACGTCGGAATCCAGGCCAGGCACCGCGATCTCGCCGCGCTCGTCCGTGAGCCTCGCGAGCAGCTTCGCCAGTGCGGTCGCCGCGTCCTGGACCGGGCCGCCCCACATCCCGCTGTGCAGCGGATGGTCGAGCGTACGCAGCGAAACGTCGATGTTCACCAGCCCGCGCAGGCTGGTGGTGATGGATGGCAGACCCGCCGCCAGGTTCGCCGTATCCGATAGCACGATTGCATCGGCGGCCAGACGCTCGCAGTACTGGCTCAGGAAGTCGGCGAGGTTCGCGGAGCCAATCTCTTCCTCGCCCTCGACGACGAGCTTCACGTTGACCGGCAGGCTGCCCGTTGCTTCGAGCCAGGCGCGAATCGCGGCCGCGAACACGATCACGCCTGCCTTGTCATCCACCACGCCGCGCCCATACAGCCGCCCGTCCTCGCGCAGCGTCGGCTCGAACGGCGGCGAGACCCAGCGATCCTCGCGACCGGGCGGCTGTACGTCGTGGTGCGCATACAGCAGAAGCGTTGGTGCGTCCGACGCGGCCAGCCACTCGGCGATGACGTACGGATGGCAGCCAACAGGGGCCACGACCTCGGCGTGCTCGAGCCCTGCCGCGAGCAGCAGTCGAGCCACGGCCTCTGCCGAGCGGCGCACCGCCTGCGGGTCGAAGTCCTCCGCAGATACGCTGGGGATGCGAGCCAGCCCCGTCAGCTCCTCGACCGCGAGGTCGAACCGGGCGTCGAGCGCGCGAATCACCGACTCGGGAGCGGGCACGAAATCAAGCTACCGCTCATATCCCTCGAGTGCAGCCCGACGGCGCGATCGGCTCCCCGGCGCAGTAGGCGACGCCGTCGCCATCCGTGTCGAGCGACGTCGCCGGACTCGCCACGAGCAACGAGACGACGGCGAACGTACACGCGTGTATCAGCCTTACGATCGCTTGGCGGCACCCCGACCGACGCTGTGGCAGTCGTTCTCCCCAGTGTCGTAGTTGGGCTTCGCAACGCGCGATCTCAGATCGGCTGGAGTGGTAGGATCGAGGCATGGAGCCCACATCGCGACGCATTACGGCTGCGGACGACCTCACGTTGCATCTGCTCGAGTGGAGCACCGCGGGCGTGCCGTTGCTGTTCGTCCACGGCTTCAGCAACGAAGCACACATCTGGGACGACTTCGTTCCAGCGCTGGCCCCCTACTACGCGGTCCGCGCACTCGACTGGAGGGGCCACGGCGACTCCGACTGGCACCCCGATGCGGCCTACGACTGGGACGATCACCTGCGCGATCTCGAGGCCGTGGTCGACCAGCTCGGCTTCGAGCGCTTCGTGCTGTGCGGCCATTCGCTGGGTGGCCGCGTCTCGCTGCTCTACGCGGGAAAGATGCCAGAGCGGCTCGCTGGACTCGTGATCGTCGACACCGGACCCGAGCACGACCCGCGCGGTCAGATCCGGATCCGGATGGACACCGAAGCCCACCCGAATCCCACGTTTGCCAGCGTGGCCGAATACGAGGCCATGCTGGCCCATCAGTATGTCGCGGCCATTCCTTCCGCGATCGCGCGCATGGCCGAGCACGGTCTGAGGCAGCGCGACGACGGACGCTACGAGCTCAAGATGGACCCGAAGCTGCGCGATTTCGGTCGGGCGAGCGCGCCCCCCGAGGAGCTCGAGCGCCGCGATCGCGAGCTGCGCGAGCGGCTGTGGAAGGCGTGCGAGACGGTTCCCTGCCCAACCCTCGTGGTGCGCGGTGCCGCCTCCGACATCCTGTCGGCCGATGTGGCCGACAAGATGGCCGAGGAAGTCCTGGCACAGGGCAGCCTCGCAGTGATCTCGCAAGCCGGCCACTCGGTAATGACCGACAACCCCGAGGCCTTCGGCAAGGCGCTGAAAGATTTCGCACTGGGGGAGTAAGCCACCCGCGAAGCGATCCCGGAGCCGTCTGCGAACGCTGGGCTGCGGTCCGCCCGGCACTTGGTGGCTCACCGGCATCGCTTCGCTAGACTGTGGGGTCATCAAGCACCAGTTCCCCCTGGTGAGAACCTCCCCAAGGCTCGAATCGATCACGGCCGACCTTCGTCGAAGCTGGGCCCGGGGTCGTTTACGCGGCGGCCATGAGAGGACCCATCGTGTACAGACGTCTGCTGACAGCCGCTTGGGCGCTTGCCCTGCTCGGCCTCGCCTCCCTCTCGCAGGCCGACGCAGCGCCGTCGCAGGCCCCGGCAGCGCCGTCGCAGGCCCCGGCTGCGTCCGGAGCGGTACCGGCGATCGAGTCCCTGCAGGACCAGTTCATCGAGGTGATGCGCAGCGCCGACTCGATCGGCTACGACGGGCGCTACAGACGACTCCAGACCATCGTGACCGATTCGTTCGACCTGCCGTTCATGGCCGAGAAGGCGGTGGGGCGGCACTGGAAGAAGCTCAGCGCCGAAGAGCAGCAGCGCTGGCTCTCGTCGTTCCACGCCATGACGGCCGCCACCTACGCCAGTCGCTTCGAAGGGTTCTCGGGGCAACACTTCGAGGTGCTCGGCGAGGAGCTCGCGAAGCGCGATACCGTCGTCGTACGCGCTCGACTGGTCGATCCGGGCGGCGAAGACGTCCAGCTCAACTACCGAATGCGTCAGCGCGATGGCCGTTGGCTCGTGATCGACGTCTACCTGAATGGGACGGTGAGCGAACTCGCGATGCGGCGGTCGGAATACTCCTCGGTTCTCAAGCGCGACGGCTTCGAGAAGCTGATCGAGACCATCGCCGGCAAGACCCAGGAGATCGCCGAGGCGTCGATCAACTAGCTGAGCGGTCGAGCTCGGCTGGCTCTCGTCGATGCTCGCGCCGCTGCCAGATATCGGCCAGCCGCTTCTGGTAGAAGGCGCTGCGCAAGGCCGCGTAGAAATCGATCGACTCCTTCTGGAGCACCTGGAGATCGTTCAGGTTGTCCGCCCGCACGGCCAAGCCCGCACCACCCTGTCGCCAGATCTCGAAGGTCAGCGGTCCCAGGAGGTAGAGCAGCGGGCTCATCGCCATGTCGGCAAGAATCCCGCTGCCATCGCGCACCGTGGTCGGCCCTAGCACCGGCAGCATCATGTACGGGCCGCTCGGAACGCCGGCCAGCGTCAGTGTCTGACCGAAGTCCGAGTGATGGGCTTCGAGGCCGATCGCCGCTGCCGGGTCGAACAGGCCGCCGAGCCCCACGGTCGTGTTGAGCACGAAGCGCTCGACCGTCACCACGGCATCCCGCCATTCGAGCTGCAGGCCGTCGTTGATCAGGATCGATGGTGCATCGAGGTTGTCCACCGCCCGCAGCAATGCCCGCTCCAGCGGATCGGGCAAGACCGCCTTGTAGACGAACGTGAGGGGATTCAGGACGAAGCGGTCGAAGCCACCGTTGAAGACGAAGACGCCGCGGTTGTAGGACTCCCAGGGATCTGGGAAGTGCATCTGCCCACCCGATGGGTCTCCGCAGTCGTCGTCGAACAGCGGGTCGCACGCTCCCGATGGGGTGCTTCCAATACTGTCCGGCCCCTCGCTCGAGTTCGCCGCGCTCGAGAGCGCGAGCCCGCCGACCAACAGACCTGTCTGGAGCAGCACCACAGCCCCCGATCCCGCCATTGCGCTGATTCCTCCCTTGAACCCCCAGGGCCGGCAGTGTCCGTTGGGTGGCGAACGCTGTCGACCCGGATCGACGAGCCAACGGCGAGTGCCCCGCGGGGTAGTTCTTGGTGACAGCCAACTCGGCGGTCTGATACCCTCCGGCGCCTCTGAGAGGCGACCGGAAGCTACTTCCCCCCTCTACCCCCCAGCACACTCACTCGGGCTCATTCGATCGACCAGGTTGCGAAGGCGTATTCGGCGCGCGCCACCGGGAGCGGGACGAAAAGCAGCACAGCAAAGAGCCAAATCGCCCGATGATACGAGGGCGACGATCCGAACCGTGCCCGAACGGCGTGGAGGAAGCTGAGTGGACATCTTCGGAAAATGTGAGCGCTACACGGTATCCCGCAATGTACAGGCTGCGGGCGTGTACGCGTACTACCGCAGTATCTCCTCGGCCCAGGACCCCGTCGTCCGCATGGACGGCGAAGACGTGATCATGCTGGGGTCGAACAACTACCTGGGCTTGACCAACCACCCGGAAGTCAAGGAGGTATCGTGCGAGGCCATTCGCAAGTACGGAACCGGCTGCGCCGGCTCGCGCTTGCTGAACGGGACGCTCGACATCCACATCGAGCTCGAGGAGCGGCTCGCCGCCTTCATGCGACGCGACGCCGTGCTCACCTTCGCGACCGGCTACCAGGTCAATCTCGGCGTCCTGTCGTGCCTGCTGGAACGCCACGATGTCGCGTTCCTGGACGGGCTCGACCACGCCTCGATCATCGACGGCTCTCGCCTGTCGTTCGGCAAGGCGCTCAAGTTCAAGCACAACGACATGGACGATCTCGAGGCGCGGCTCACCAACGTGCCCAGGGAGCGAGGCAAGCTCATCGTCGTCGACGGCATCTTCTCGATGGAAGGCGACATCGCCGATCTGCCCGGCCTGGTTGCCCTCAAGAAGCGCTTCGGGACCCGGCTGATGGTGGACGACGCTCACGGCCTCGGCGTGCTCGGCGAGCACGGCCGCGGTACTGGCGAGCATTTCGGGCTCGAGCACGAGATCGATCTCGTGATGGGCACCTTCTCGAAGTCGCTGGCGGCGATCGGCGGCTTCGTGGCCGGCAGTGACACCGTGATCGAGTACATCAAGCACCACGCACGCTCGGGGATCTTCTCGGCGGCGCCGCCTCCCGGCTCTATCGCCGCGGTGATGAAGGCAGTCGAGATCATCGAGCGCGAGCCCGAACGGCGAAAGCAGCTGTGGGAGAACACCAAGTACATGAAGCGCGAGCTCGACGGCCTGGGGTTCGATACCGGCGCCTCGGCCTCGCCGGTGATCCCGATGGTGGTCGGCGACGACCTGATGGCCTTCACGATGGCGTCGCGCCTGCAGGACGAGGGCGTGTTCGCGAACCCGGTCATCACACCCGCTGTTCCGCCGGGACAGGCGATGATCCGCACCTCCTACATGGCGACCCACCGGCGCCACCACCTCGACAAGGCCCTCGAGGCCCTCGAGAAGGTGGGCAAGGAGCTCCGCATCATCTGATGCGCGCCGGCCCACTCGGCCGGCCGGCGCTTCCGGATCGAGAGCGCTCCCGCGATTCGCGCGACGATCGCGGATCTCGCCGAGGACGACGCCACTTCGTTCGCCAGCGAGCTGGCCCGCGTACTGACGCCTGTGCGACGCACCCGCCTCGCCTCGCTCTGAGCGATGTATGCTGGCGCGCCCATCCAGTGAGGTACGTGCGATGTCCCAGGTGAGCTCGCTCGAGAGCGTGACCCCGGCCCTGTCGATCCAGCTGATGAACTTCGCGGCCAAGGATCCGGGCCCGGGGGGCTGGCAGCCGCTGCTCGATCAGGCGCGCGCTGCTGATGCGGCGGGGATCGACCGGCTCGTCTTGTCGGACCACGTGATCCTCGGCGAGCACCTCGAGGAATACGCCAGGCCCGAGGTCGGCGGCACCAAGGGCGGCCGACAGCCGACAGGCCCGGACGGCCACTGGCTCGAGCCGATGACCCTGCTGTCGGTGCTCGCCGGCATCACGTCGCACAGCCGGCTGCTGACCGGGATCCTGATCGCCGCGCTGAGGCGCCCGGTCGTGCTCGCCAAGAGTGCCGCGACGCTCGACGTGCTGTCGCGCGGCCGTCTCGACCTCGGTGTCGGCGTCGGCTGGCAGCGCGAAGAGTACGAGGCCGCCGGCATGCCGTTCGAGGGCCGCGGACACCTGCTCGATCACACGCTCGACGTCTGCCAGACCCTGTGGCGCAACTCGAGCGCGAGCTACGACTCCGACCTGCTCCAGTTCGAGAAGATCCACTGCAACCCGCAGCCGCTGCAGACGGGCGGCGTCCCATTCTGGGTCAGCGGCAGGCTCAACGCGAACGTGCTGCGGCGCATCGGCCGCTTCGGCAGCGGCTGGATCCCGTGGGGCGACGATGCCATCGACCCGGGCGCGGGCATGCCCAGGGTGCGAGAAGCCCTCGACCAGGCCGGCCGCGACGCCAGCGGCTTCCAGGTCACGGCGGCCCTCCCCAGTGTGAAGGGCGACGCAGGCCTCGACCTCGATCGAACCATGGAACGTGTTCCTTCCATGGTCGAGGCCGGGATCACCGACTTCCGCGCCTATCTCCCGATCCCCGACGACCCGAGCTCCGCCGAGGACTTCCTCTCCCAGGTGGTCAGCGCCTTCCGAGAAGCCACGGGCCGAGCCGGCCCGAGCGCGCGCGACCGGGGTTGAATCCCGGGCTGCTCGACTCTTCGCCGTGCGCGGCGAGGTCGAGCGGGAGCGGAGCCGCAGGGCGCTGGACTCGTCAGGTGCCCTGCTTGTCCTCCAGCTGCATGCGGCCCAGAAGATCGTCGACGAATTGCCGGGCGACCCGGCCGGAGCGGCTGGCACGCTCGAGCGCCCAGCGCAGGGCATCCGCCCGGACGGCTTCGCGATCGAGCTCGTCGAGGTGGGCCTTGTCCAGGTAGTGCCACACGATCGCGAGATAGGTGTCCTGGTCGAATGGGTAGAAGCCGAGCTTCAGGCCGAAACGGTCCGAAAGCGCGAGCTTCTCGTCGAGCGCCTCGCCAAGGTGCAGCTCGCCGCGCTCGTCGACGCGGGCAGCGCGATTGTCGGCCATGCTCTCCGGCAGCAAGTGGCGCCGATTGCTGGTCGCAACGATCCGCACACTCTCGGGCGGACCGTCGAGACTACCCTCGAGCGCGGCCTTGAGCTCACGATAGCCCGGCTCCCCCGGGCCAAACGACAGATCGTCGGCGAACAGCAGGAAGCGGTGATGCGGACCGCTGCTGCGCAGGGCTGCGAGCACGTGCGGCAGCTGGATCAGCTCGTCGCGGTGCACCTCGACCACGCGGAGCCCCTGTGGGCCGAACCGCGCAAGCAGCCCCTTGACTGCCGACGACTTCCCCGTGCCTCGCTCACCGTAGAGCAGCACGTTGTTTGCGGGCAGCCCACGCAGGTGCTGCTCGGTGTTGCGAACCAGCCGCGCGACGTTCTCGTCGACGCCGACCAGATCGTCGAGCTCGAACAGGGAAGGCGAATCGATCGCGACCAGATGTCCGTCGCGCGCCGCTCCAGCTGCCTCGGGCGACACCTCCCAGCGAAAGGCGAGGCTGCGGTCGAAGAAGTCCGAGCCGTAGTCGATGGGGCCCATGCGACCGAGCCACTCTTCCGCCAGAGCGAGCACGCGCTCCAGCCGATCGACGATGCGCGCGAGGCGACCCATGGGCGCGGATTGTAGACTCTGACCATGGCGCGCCACAGCTCGAGCCCAGCGCCCGGCCCGTCGTTTGCGCGCGCCCTGGCACCCCCGGGGCCGCTGCGAGGCTTGCTGAGGACCCAGCGCGGCACGCTCGAGCTCGACTTCGAGCATGCCACCGGTGAGCTCGCCGTGGCGCGAGATGGCAGCGTCAGGCTTCGACTGGCACCCGGCGATGTGCTGCCCGCCGAGCTCGGCCCGTGTCTGGGCCGCGAGCCCTGGCCCTTGGCCGCGATCGATGCGCGCCCCCGCAGCGCGGGAGGCTTCGTCGTCGCCTGCGGCAGCGCCCAGCTCGCTCCCTCGATCGAGATCGACAGCGATCCGTTCGCGGTTCGGATCGCACTGCACGACCTCGGCCCGCTCGCGACGCTCGATCGCTTCGGGCTGCGCGCCGAGGCCGGCTCCGCACGGCTGGGAGGCGGCGAGGTCTGCCTGATCAGCCCGCCCCGCGAGCACCTGTTCGGGCTGGGCCAGAAGCCGGGCCAGCTCGACCGCCGAGGGCGGGCGACGCTGCTGCGCAACCAGGATCCGGGCATCGGGCTGGCCGCCGACGCGCAGTATTCGTCGATCCCATTCTTGTTGATGCACGACGTGTCGGCGGCTCGCAGCCGCGGGGTACTGCTCGACACCGCCTCCGCGAGCTTCATCGACGCCGCCTCGGAAGACGACCACACGATCCGACTCGCCTGCGCCCACGGGGCGCTCGACGTCACGATCCACCCCGGCCCCGAGCCCGCCGACGTCCTGCGCCGCTTCACCGCGCAGGTGGGTCGCAGCGCACTGCCGCCGCGCTGGGCACTCGGCCATCACCAGTCGCGCTGGTCGTACGGCAGCGAGCGGGCAGCGCGACGGGTCGCGCGCGAGCTTCGCCGCCGATCACTGCCAACCGACGCCGTCCACCTCGATATCGGTCACATGCGCGGCTACCGCGTCTTCACCTGGCACGAGCGGCGCTTCCCGGACCCCAAGCGATTGGTCGATTCGCTGAGCGACCAGGGCCTGCACACCGTCGTGTCGACGCACCCGGCGGTGCGCGTCGACGACGCGGATCCGCTGTACCGACAGGGCACCGAGCGCGACCTGTTCTGCCGCACCCACCGCCGCGAGCTCTTCAGGCTGCGCATGTGGCCGGGCACGTCGGTGCTGCCCGACTTCAGCCGAAGCGAGGTGCGCGACTGGTGGGCGGAGCAGCATGCAGACCTGCTCGAGGCGGGCTGTGCCGGCGTCTGGATCGACATGAACGAGCCCTCCGGATGGCGGCACGATCTCAGGCTCGGCCGCTCCGGGGTGCCGCTCGTGACCTTCGGTCGCGTCGCCTGGGACGAGCTCTCGCAGCGGACGCTCGGCGACGAGAAGGAGAGCGTCGCCCACGAGAGCGTGCGCAACGTGTACGGACTGCAGCAGTGCCGGGCATCGCGCGAGGCTCTCCTGCGGGCTCGTCCGGACGAGCGTCCGTTCCTGCTCTCGCGTGCCGGCTGCCAGGGCATCCAGCGTCACGCCGCGCTCTGGACCGGCGATTCGCGCAGTCGCTGGGAAGACCTGCGCGAGAGCGTGCGGATGCTACTCGGCCTGTCGGTCTCCGGGGTGGCCTGGTGCGGCGCCGATATCGGCGGCTTCGCCGGCAACGCGACCCCCGAGCTGTTTGCGCGCTGGATGCAGATCGGTGCCCTCCAGCCATTCGCGCGCAGCCACTCGTGGTGGCGCGGCCGGCGCCAGGAGCCGTGGCGCTTCGGCCGGTCGATCGAGCAGATCGCGCGGCGCGCGCTCGCCCTGCGCATGCGGCTGCTTCCCTATCTGTATTCGCTCCTCCACGAAGCCGAACGCAGCGGTGCGCCGCTGTGGCGACCGCTGTATTACGAGTTCCCGGCCGACGGCGAGTCCGTGTTCTGTGACGACCAGGTCATGATTGGACCGCTGCTGATGGCCGCGCCGATCCTCGAGCGCAACGCGCGCGCCAGGGACGTCTACCTCCCGCCCGGCGTCTGGCTCGACTGGTACGACGACGCCCGACACACCGGCCCCAAGCACCTGCGCTCAGCCGCGCCGCTCGATCGGATCCCGCTGTTCGTGCGCGGCGGGGCACCGCTGCCAATGCAGAGCGCCGAGCTCCACACGGGGGTCGCGCCCCGCGAGCCGCTCGTCCTCGAGGTGGCTCCGGGAGCGGACGGCGCCTTCACGCTGATCGAGGACGACGGCATCACACCCGACGGGCCGGTTGCGACGACACGACTGCGGGTGTGCGACCGCCGCGCCGGCAGGCTACGACTCGAAATGGCACGACGTGAAGGCGACTACGACGTCGGCGCGCGCGACCTGCGGGTGTGCCTGCGCGGCGCGGGTGTGCCGCGCGCCGTCCTGCTCGACGGCGAGCGACTTGCCGAGGGGCACGCCACTCCCGGCTATCGAGTCGAGCGGGGGCGCGTACACGTCCGGCTGCGCGAGGCCGGTGAGGGCCATACCATCGAGCTGGAACCCGCGCCGTGAACGAGGCGGAGGCCAGCAGGGAGATTGGCCTGTGCAGCCGCTGTGGGCACGCACAGGTGCAGCAGAGCGCCCGGGGCAGCCGCTTCTGGCGCTGCGCGCTCGCGGACGCCGACCCGCACTACCCGCGATATCCGCCGCTTCCGGTCCAGGCGTGCGCGGGATTCGAGCCAGGCAAGCTGTCCTCTGGCTAGCAGTACGCCTTGCTGAAACTGCGTTTGAAAAGCCGCCTGCGGCATGACGCGGCGCGGCACGGCTCTGCCTTGGCGCACGCGCCGATATTTTCCTAATCAATCCTTCTTGTTCGAAGCGCGCCCCGCCCGTCAGAGGGGGGCGCGGCTGGGGTCGGTGAGGGGTCGTGCCGCATCCGATCGTCGAGGACGAGCTAGTGCAGCTCGAGTGGGTGAGGGAGAAGCTCGCCTCGCTCCCCGAGGCGCAGAGCGCTTCGGAAGCGCCGATCGTGCGCGAACTCCTGACGCTGCGCGATGCGCTGGTGTCCGGATCCGAGAACAAGGATCGCATGGCGCTGATGCAGGAGTGGTACCGCCAGCAGGCGCTGCTGCGCCAGATCCGCGCGGGCAAGCCCAGCGGCGAGGTCGATCCACGCTCGCCCTACTTCGCCCATCTTCGACTGCGCGAGCAGCAAGCCGATCGCAACCTCTTCCTCGGCCGCGCGACGTGTATCGAGCAGGGCATCCGCATCGTCGATTGGCGCAATGCCCCGATCA
Source organism: Myxococcota bacterium (assembly GCA_036336835.1). Lineage (GTDB taxonomy): Bacteria > Myxococcota_A > UBA9160 > UBA9160 > UBA4427 > JAYZFK01. The sequence goes on from JAYZFK010000062.1 coordinate 33,370, forward strand.
CTCGAATCTTCTATCGCTACCAGCAGGGCGACGAGTACGAAGAAGAGTTCGCCGGACGCCGGCGCGAGGGGGAGGTCGTCGCCCGCCGGATGGTGCGGATCCGAGACGGACACCTCGAACGCATTGACGCGCCCGAGGGCATCTTCCAGTGCGACGCCGGTGATCCGAGCGACTCCAGCACATGGGAGCAGAGCCCGCGCGAGGCACCTCGGCTGGCGGGTGGCGAAGCGTCGGCCCTGCGCGCGCACGAGGGGACCGAGGCCGGCGACCGACTGCTCGCAACCGACACCCACGGGCGCATCCAGCGCGCGGACAAGCGCCTGGCGGAGATCACGGGCCTGATCGACCCCTCGCAGTTCGACCTGATCACGCGCAGCGACAGCGGCTTCCTGGTAATCCGGGGCAGCGCAGGCTCGGGCAAGACGACGGTTGCGCTTCACCGCATCGCGTACCTCGCCTACGACGACCCGGGCGTCGACAGCGACCGCACGCTGTTCGTCGTGTTCTCTCGCGCGCTCCGCAACTATGTATCCGCCGTCCTGCCCGCGCTCGATGTGACGGACGTGAACGTAATCACCTACCAGGAGTGGGCTTCTCGGCAACGGCGCCGGCACTTTCCGCAGCTTCCGACCGAGCAGCGCCAGGACACGCCCGCCTTCGTTACGCGCCTCAAGCTCCATCCCGTGATTGGCAAGGCGCTCGAGCAGCACATCCGATCGGTACCGGGTCGATCCGATCGACGTCAGGTGATCGACGACTGGGCCAGCCTGCTGACCAACGGGCGACTGCTGCGCGAGTTGATCGCCCGCGAGGCACCCGGGGACTATCGCGAAGCCGACGTCAACCGCTTCGTCGACTGGCACCGCAAACGCAACGAAGAGGTCTTCGCCCACCAGGCGGGTGATCGCGACGCAAGGGCCGAGCTCGATCCCGAGGACGACGCACTGCTTCTCCGAGCCTGGCAGCTGCGGGTGGGGCCGCTGCAGACCGGCGGAAAGCGGCCGTTGCGTTACCGCCACGTCGCGATCGACGAGGTGCAGGACTTCGCTCCGATCGAGGTGCAGGTGCTGCTCGATTGCCTCGACCGACGCAAGAGCATCACACTAGCCGGCGATACGCAGCAGCATGTGATGCAGGCCAGCGGCTTCACGTCCTGGAGCGACTTCTTTCGCCACCTCGACGTACCGGGCATGTCGATCGACACGCTGCGTACCAGCTATCGCTCGTCGCACGAGATCGCCTCCTTCGCGCTCGGCGTACTCGGCGACCTGCGCGAGGACGACGCGCCACCGCAAACCACCCGCAGCGGACCGCCCGTCGAGCTCTTCCGCTTCACCGACCACGGCGCGAGCGTAGCCTTCCTGGCCGACGCGTTTCGCCAGCTCGCGAACGACGAGCCGCTGGCCTCGGTGGCATTGCTGACACCATCTGCACAGCTCTCGCAGCTCTACTTAGAGGCCTTCGAGCGCTGCGAGCTACCGCGTCTGCAACGAGTCATCGATCAGGATTTCAGCTTCGAGCCCGGCATAGAGATCACCGAGGTCGAGCAGGTGAAGGGACTCGAGTTCGACTACGTGGTGGTGCTCGACGCGAGCGCCGTCCACTACCCCGACACACCCGCAGCGCGACGTCTGCTCCACGTGGCTGCAACACGCGCCGTCCACCAGCTGTGGCTCACCACGATTGGAACGCCGTCGCCCATGTTGGCCGAAGCCGCCAAAACGCAGTAAACCGAGGACCTCGATGTACACATTGGCGGATCCTGTCGCGCGCGCGGAACGACAAATGGGCAGTCGCACAGCGATCGTCTGCGGCGACGAGCGCGCGAGCTTCGCCGAGTTGGGGCAGCGTTGTCGCAGGCTTGCCGGGGCGCTCGACAGCCTCGGTCTCGAGCGCGGTGATCGCGTCGCAATCCTCGCAGCAAACTCACCTGCCTACATCGAAGTCTACATGGGCGTTCCGGCCGCAGGCTACGTCGTGGTGCCTCTCAACTGGCGTCACGCCGAGCCCGAGCTTCGCTATGCACTCGAGGATTCGTCTGCCAGGGTGCTGATCACCGATCGCGATCCGGGCGCGCTGGCCGGTGTGGTCGAGCACGTCGTGATGTTGCCCGACGCGTACGAAGCACTCGTGAGCAGCGCTGGCGAGCGGACGCTCGGCGAAGCTGTCGGCGAGGACGATCTGGCCGGGCTCTTCTACACTGGCGGGACCACCGGTAGCTCCAAGGGCGTGATGCTCACGCACCGCGCACTGCTCGCGAACGCGTTTCATTTCAACACGGCACTTCCACTCGACCCAGACGACATCGTGCTCGTGATGGCGCCGATGTTCCACGCAGCCGGGTCCGTGTGGATCGCGCCCGCGGTCTGGCTCGGCTGTCGCCAGGTACCGGTCCCGGTATTCGACCCGAAGACAGTGCTCGAGGCGATCGAGCGCGAGCGCTGCAGCGTGACCCTCGGTGTGCCGACGATGCTCGCAGCGATCGCGGAGGAGCAGATCGCAAGCCCGCGCGATACATCGAGCCTGCGTCTGATCGTGCACGGCGGCTCGCCGATCGCCAGCGAGACGCTGCGCCGCCTGCACGGCGCGATTCCGCACTGCGAGATCGTCGAAATCTACGGCGCCACCGAGATGGGACCGATCGCAACGGCCCTGCGTCACGAGGAGCAGCTCGTCGGCGGACCGCGCGGGCGCTCCTGCGGCCAGGCAGTGCCTGGCGTCGGTCTGCGCGTCATCGACGACGACTGGAACGAGCTCGCTGTCGGAGAGACGGGTGAAATCGCGGTACGCGGTCCCAACCTGATGACCGGCTACTGGAACAAGCCGGAGCAGACCGCCGAGGTATTGCGCGACGACTGGTACCGCTCCGGCGACCTGGGCTACCAGGATGACGAGGGATTCGTGTTCCTGGTCGATCGCGCCAAGGACATGATCGTCTCGGGCGGAGAGAACGTGTACTGCACCGAAGTCGAGGAGGTGCTGTACCAGCACCCCGGCGTGCTCGAAGCCGGCGTCTTCGGTATCCCGGATGACAAGTGGGGCGAGGCGGTGCACGCCATCGTGGTGCGTCGGTCCGAAGCCCCAGACCTGAGTGCCGAGGAGCTGATCGCATTCTGTCGCGAGCGACTCGGCGGCTACAAGATTCCGAAGGGCATCGACTTCCAGACGCAGGAGCTGCCCAAGTCGGGACCGGGCAAGATTCTGAAGCGCGCGCTGCGCGAGCCGTACTGGAAGGAACACGAACGCCAGATCAACTAGGACGCCGAGCCCCGGCCCCGCCGCTCACTCGTCACTCGACTCCGGCGAGATCTCCTCGAGCTCGCGCCCTGCGGTCTCGGGAATCAGGAACACCATGAGCGCGGGAACCAGCAGCAGCGGCAGCAGCCACGTGATCGCGACCGCGTGCGCAAGCTGCTCAGCACCCGGCGCGCCCGCCAGCGACTCGAGCGCGGCGGGGTAGAGCGCGCTCTCGATCTGGTAACCGGTGAAACCGCCCAGCGTCGCGACCATCAGCCGCGCGCCCGCAGCCGTGGAACGATACGAGGTCGGGAACAGCTCGCTTCCGAGCGCCTTCAGGATCACGCCCATGCCGGTCGCCGCGAACACGATCCCGATCCATCCGGCGATCGCGATGGCGTCACTGCCGTTGTAGAACCCGTAGGCCGAAGTGGCGTGCAGCAAGATCATTCCCAGCAGCACCGCGCGCCAGCCAATGCGACCGCCGACCTCGGCCGCAGCGAAGTTGCCGAGGATGCCCAGGCTTCCGCCGACCAGAACGACGGTTGCGACCGACACGCTGTCGTAGCCATGCAGCTCCTGCAGCGTCTTCGACAGGAACCCGAAGGCCGTCCAGTGGACCAGATCGAAGCTGAACACGAGTAGCGAGAGTATGACGAGCCGGCGCGGATAGACGGTCAAGAGCTGGACCAGTGGTCGCAACGTCTCGCGGATTCCGCTCGTAGCGCCGCGCGCAGCCCGGTGCTGCTCGAATCGCTCGGTCTCGGGGAGACTGCGCCGCAGCCACGCGAACACCAGCAGCGGCAGGGCGCCAAGCAGGTAGAGCATGCGCCACCCGAACGGCAGCACGTCGATGAACCCGAAGCCGAGAGCGGCACCCCCGTGGCCCAGGGCCCCGAGTGCGCCGAGCATCCCGATGCCCCATCCGCGATCGCGCGCCGAGAGCTCTTCGATGATGACCACTGCCGCCAACATCACCTCGGCACCGATGAAGGCGCGGGCGAGGATCTGAGCCCACATGAACTCGACCGGCGTGCGCGCGAAGGCCGTGAGGAAGGTGAAGAACGAGAAGCCGATCACCGTCGCGAGCAACAGCCGGCGACGACCGATGCGGTCGGCCAGCAGCGTCATGGCGAAGGAGGCCAGCATGCCGAGCCGGATCGTGCCGGCCACAGCTCCGATCTCCGATTCGGCGATCCCGAGCCCCTCCTGGATCTGCTTGAGCGCAATGCTGACCAGCGCGGCGTCGTAGTTGTCGAAGTACTCCGCCACCGCGAGTAGGCCGAGAACCTTGCGCTGACGCGGGGTCAGCCGATTGAGCTGCCACCAGCGCCGGCCGCTCCTGGCGTCGGTCGTGAGGGGATCTTCGGGCAAGGCCCGACATGAGTAGTCGATCGCGCACTCCGCGCAAGCACGGCCCGTCTGCTGTTAGACTCCACGCATGGCCCTCGACGTGGGCGACCTTGCCCCAGACTTCACTCTGCCCTCCACCCAGGGCGAGATCACCCTGTCGAAGCAGCTGGCCGCGGGCAGCGTGCTGCTCGTCTTCTATCCGGGCGACGACACGCCGGTATGTACCAAGCAGCTCTGCGACTATCGGGACAACATGACTACGTTCGGAGAGCTCGGCGTCCAGGTTCTCGGCATCAATCCGCAGAGCCTCTCGTCGCACGAGCGTTTCGCAGACAAGCGCAAGCTCCCGTTTCCACTGCTCTCCGACAGCGACAAGTCGACCTGCCGCGCCTATGGTGCGATCGGCCTGCTCGGGATGACCCGGCGCGCGCTGGTCCTGATCGGAACCGACGGACGGGTGCGCTGGCAACGCAGTGATCTGCCCATCTTCCATCGCAGCGCCGCCGAGCTTCGCGAGGCGATCGTCGGGCTGCGGGATTGACCACTGGCGAGGAAACCGATTCGATGTCGCACTGGTTCCTGCTATCGGCCATCGGTCGCGACAAGCCCGGTCTCGTCGCCGAGCTTGCACAGCTGATCTACGACGCCGACGCCAACCTCGAGGATTCGCGGATGACGATCCTCGGCAGCGACTTCGCCGTGATCCTGCTCTGTTCCTCTGCGCGCGGCGAGACTGCTGACGACATCTCCCTCGGAGCCAAGCGTCTCGAACGAGACCACGGCCTCACGATCCTGCTGCGAAGCCTCGAAGTAGGACCGCGGCCCTCGATCCCGGCTCCTGGTACACGCCTCTACACTCTGGCCGCCGCCGGCGAGGACCGGGCCGGCATCGTCGCCAGCATTTGCCGAATTCTCGCCGACCGATCCGTCAACATCGCGGACCTGTCGACCGCCAGCCGCCCGGGCCCCGGAGGCTCTCCCCACTACGAGCTCCAGATGAACATCGAAATTCCCGAAACCCCGGACCCAAAGCGACTCCGAGATGACCTGGAAGCCGAGGCCGACCGCCTGGTCATCGACGTGTCCCTGATGCCCAGGAAATGACGACTCGGCGATGACGAGGCTCGACGAGTGTCGTCGCACGGATCCTGAAGGGTCCTACTCTACGAGAGCGTTCCGCGCGACGGACCAGCGGGAGGGGAGCGGCGTCCCGACGATCCCGAAGAAGTCCTCCAGAAAGGCATAGGTCAGGCCCCAGACCACGTGGCGACCCGGCTCTCCGACCAGAATGCCCGGGAAGCGCATCGTCACGCCAGGAGCGGTGTACGGCACCTGACGCTCGGATTCGTGCAACGCCCGCAGCGGAAACCAGAACGCTTGCGCCACCTCCAACCGGTCGATCACGAGAGGCACCTCCCGCTCGAGCAGGTAGACGTGGCCCGAGATCACCAGCCCTTGCTGCTTCACAGGGCCACGCCCGGTCAGATCGGTCAGCCGCCCGATGTGCTGCGCTTCCTGCAGTGCGATCCCGACCTCTTCGTAGGTCTCGCGCTCAGCCGCCGCCCGCGGATGCGCGTCACCGGGATCCAGGCGACCGCCGGGAAAGGCCATGTGTCCCGACCAGGGATCGCCCTCGTGGCGCGCGCGCTCGATGAACAGCACCTCGGCGCCGGCATCGCGGGCCCGCAAGATCATGGCCACCGCGGCACGGCGCCTGCCCGCTCCCGGGAGCGTCTCTGGAGCGTGCGCAGCGAGTGCCCGGGTGATGTCCTCGAGGTCGATCACGCGCCCAACCATAGGCGCGTGCGTCCTCGCTTTCATGCGTTAGCTTGCGCCAATGGACTCCGCCCCTCCCGCCCCTGGAGCCCCGGTTGCGGCGCGCCAGGTGCTGGCGCTCTCGCGCCGCGACAAGCGCGCCGCCGAGGCGGCTCTCGCGGGTCTGGAGCTGGAGCAGCAAATCGCGGTCGTCTGCGAGGCCCCTGCTCGCGATCGCGCGCGACTGCTCGAGCTGCTGCCCGAGCCCGAGACGGTGGTTCCGCTGCTGCCCGACGCCGAGTTGGTCTTCACGGTCAAGGCAGTCGGTCTCGACGATGCGAGCTGGCTGCTCGAACACGCCTCGCCTCGGCAACTGGCCACCTGCTTCGACCTCGATGCCTGGGTCGGTCTCCAGCCGGACCGCACGAAACTCGTCGACTGGTTTGCCGTCCTGGCGGAAGCGAACTCGGAGACGCTCGTGCGCGCCGCGCACGCGATTGACCCCGAAGTGCTGACGCTCTACCTGCGCGACCAGATCGACGTGATGCTCGATCCGAAGGACGAGGAGTGGCAGCCGCCGCCCGGCGCGCAGACCCTCGAGGGTCAGTTCTACTTCGCTGCTCGCAAGGAGGGCGACGACATCGCCCCACTGCTGAAGCTCCTGCACGCACTGTTCGAGTCCGACTACTGGCTCTACTTCCGGATGATGCAGGCGGTGATGTGGGAGCTGGAACCCGAGCTCGAGGAGTACGCGCTACGCTGGCGCACCGGTCGCATCGAAGATCTGGGCTTCCCACCCTGGGACGAGGCGATGCGCATCTACGGCTTCCTGCGACCAGCGCAACGGACGATTCTCGCAGAGCGACCCTCGCAGCACGGTACGAGTGCGTGGGACTTCCCGGTCTGGATTCCGGATCTCCCGTCGATCGCGAGCCGCAATCACGCGCTGTTCCAGGCCGCCTTCGAACTCGACGACGCGGGCCGCCGAGACTTCTTCTATGCGTTCGTCGCGCTGTCCAACAAGGTCGCCGTCGCGGACCGCATGCCACTCGGAGACGTAGAGACGTTGCCCGCGGCGGTCGAGAAGGCGGCCGAGATCGCAAGCGCCGGGCTCGAGCACGTGGCGACCGAGATTGGTCTCCGACCGCGAGAAGTCGTCGAGCGAAGCACACTCGAGTATCTGTTCCGCGTGGGCGCGAGCCTCAATCCCGATGACGCGCGACCAGCCTGGCTGGCGAAGGTGATGGAAGACACCGACGACGCCAGCGAGGAAGCCTGACGCACAGGGCCCGCCAGCAAATGCCGACGGGCCCTGCGAGCTCAGAGCTTCGAGCGAGACCGACTAGAGGTCGACCGCCTTCAGCGTCTTCCGCTTGTTGCCGATCGCACGCGCCTCGGCGTCCTTGATCAACTGCCGAACCACGCCGTCGAGTGCACCGTAGAACTCCCCGCCCACGTTGCACTTCTTGACGGCGTTCTTGGTCCGGGTCTTCGAGATGATGAGCTCCACCTTCGCCGAGCGGCGACGAGCGGCCTTCTTCTTTTTCCGAGCTGCCATTTGTTCTAGTTCCTCTCTAGCATCGCCATCGATTGCCACTCGCGGACCAACCAGCCAACGGGGCAGTGATCCCCTGCGAGCGACGGGTAACGATGACCCCTTGTGGATCGTGATCCCCGAGATGCCTCGAGCATCTCGGTAGCGGCGGAGCATAATGCATGAAAGTGACGAGGCAAGCAGAAAACACACGGAGAGCGCCTCTCCGTGCCGATTTAGAGGGGCACTTTCTTTCGCGTCCCGCCGACGCCACTGATCCGCGCCACGCGATCGGTTAGCCTCCGCACGACGTGGAGCCGCGCAGCAAAAGCTTCCTCGTGAGCGAATCCGGCACCCGCCTCCACTCGCTGCGGTGGGGCGATCGGGACCTCCCGCCGCTCGTTCTGCTGCACGGCGGGGGCGCCAATGCACACTGGTGGGACCACCTTGCCCCGGCATTCGCGGACCGATTTCACGTGGTGGCGCTTGACTTTCGGGGCCACGGCGACTCGGATCGGCCCGCCGATCCGATGCCCGGAGCGTTCAACGACGACCTCGCGGCACTGTTACTCGACCTCGGCCAACGCCCCGCCACGCTCGTCGGCCACTCGATGGGCGCCCATGTGGCGCTCGATCACGCAGCGCGCCATTTGCCGCCCGCGCTCGTCCTGCTCGACCCATCTCGGGGAGGTGACGAGCGTCACAGCCGCAGACTTCGACTGGCGCTCAGCCTTCGGCAGAGTTACGCCCGACGCGAGGACGCCATCGATCGCTACCGCTTCCTTCCGGACTCCGTGCACGCGAGCGAGACGCTCCGCCGCAGCGTCGCCGAGCACTCGGTCGATCAGAACCCCGACGGCAGCTGGGGCTACAAGTTCGACCCGCGCTGGTTCGGGCTGCCCCGCGGAGCCCGGCCGGATCCCCAGTGCGTCACGTGCCCGACCCTCGTGGTCCGCGGCGCCGAGAGCAAGATCCTCTCCGAAGAGGGCGCCCGGGCGCTGCGCGACGAGCTCCCCCACGGCGAGCTCGTCACCCTCGCCAGGGCGGGACATCACGTACAGATCGACCGACCCGACGAACTGATCCGCGCCATCCGCGATTTCCTCGAGCGACACCCGATTTCACTTTCGTGAGAGAATCGCCGTCAGGAGGTATCGAACGTGACCGATTGGCTGCATCGCTCGCTAGTCGAGCTGCTCGCGTCGCTCGAGGCGGGCAAGGTCTCGGCGGTCGAGATCGCAACCGAAGTCCTCGCACGGATCGAAGAAACCCAACCGACACTCAACGCGTTTACCGCGCGACGTGATCCCGATGCTGTCCTGACGGAAGCACGGGACGCGGATGCGCGCCGCCATCGCGGCGATGCACGCCCGCTTGAAGGAATTCCGCTAGGCGTCAAGGATCTCGAGGATGTGGGGGGGATGGTCACGAGCGAGGGTTCGGTTCCGTTTCGGGACAATCTCGCCGACCGCGACTCGATCCAGGTAGAACGCCTGCGCGCCGCCGGTGCGATCGTCGTAGGCAAGACCAACACTCCGGAGTTCGGCTACACCGCGATCACGAAGAACCTCCTGTTCGGCACGACGCGCAACCCATGGGACCTCGAACGAACTCCCGGTGGCTCGAGCGGCGGCTCGTCCGCCGCGATCGCGGGCGGCGTCATTCCCATGGCGACCGCCAGCGACGGAGGTGGCTCGATCCGCATCCCAGCGTCATGTACGGGGCTGGTCGGTCTCAAGGTAAGCTACGGACGCGTGCCGAAGGGACCGAGCGCGCACTGGGACATCAATCAGACCTCGGTCTACGGACCGCTCACCCGCACCGTCGAGGACGCTGCGCTGCAGCTCGACCTGACCTGCGGCCCGCACCCGCTCGATCCGTACTCGCTCGCTGCACCGACGGGATCGTACCGCGCCGGTCTGCAAGATCTTCCCTCGGGCCTGCGCATCGCCTGGTCGGCCGATCTCGGATTCGCGGCGGTTCAGTCCGACGTTGGCGAGATCGCCGAGCAAGCGGCGCTTTCGTTCGAAGAGCTCGGCCACAGCATCGAAGCCATCTCTGGGGGACCGCCCGAACCCGGCGGCGACTGGGGCCTGGTGGGCGCGCACGAGGCACTCTCGAGGCTCGCGCCCCTGCTGCCGGAGCACGAACACGAGTTCGGTCGCGGCTATCTGAACGGAGTGAAGATGGCCGCGCATCTCACCCCCGAAAGGTGGGGCGCGTATCGCGAACGGCGTGAGCAGCTCAATCGCTGGTGCGCCGAGCTGTTCGGAAGCTACGACCTGCTGCTCACACCGACGCTTCCGTACGACCCGCCTCTGGCCGGTGGGCCGCTGCTCGCGGAGGTCGAAGGCCAACGCCAGCCGGCCGCAAACATCGGCAGCTTCACGATGCCCTTCAACCTGTCGTGGCATCCCGCGGCCTCGGTGCGAGCGGGAATTTCGAAGGCCGGGTTGCCCGTCGGCCTCCAGATCGTTGCACCCCGCCACCGGGACGACCTCGTGCTGCAAGCCGCCTTCGCCTTCGAGCAGGCGCGGCCTTGGCACCCGCAGTGGCCGGAGACACCGGTCGCCTGACGCAACACTCTCGCGTGTCGGTCTGAATCCGTGCGGTCGGGCCGATCACCTGCTCGCCCCGCGCGCTTGCGCCTGCTCGCGCAAGCGCTACTGGTTCACCCATGGGGCGGGGAGTCGTTTGATTACGACGGCGATGGCGGTACTGATCTCGACCGAACGCGAGCGAGTCTGGCGGGCTCTCGCCGACTCCTCGGAGGTCGTTCGCTGGGACGATTCCCGCACGGCACTAATCGATCGTGAATGCACCTATCCGGTGATCGGAGAGCAGTTCCGCTGGCGCTCGAAGCTCGGCGGTGTCGCGCTGGTGCTCAACGAGACCCCGATCGAGGTCGAGCCACCTGGACGGCTTGCCGTCACCTGCAGCATGGGGAGCCTCCGCTACGAGGAGCTCTTCCTGCTGGCCGCCGAGGCTGACGGTCGCGCCCACAACGAGCGCACCCGCGTTTCGCTCAAGCTCTCGACAGGCAACCGACTGCAGCTGCTCGGAACCGACCTCGATCGCTTCGAGCTCCGCGAGATGTTGATCGGTCGTGTCGACCGCACACTTCGCTCGCTGCAGAAGTGGTGCGAGAACTGATCCCACCTCGGGCTCCTAGATGTGGAGCTCCTCGCGCACCCAGCGCGCCCGATCCGCGAAGCGCGAACGCGACAATACCGACAGGTCGACGTCCTCGTAGCGCCCGTCCGAGATCAAAGCGGCCATTGCGCGCCCGTCGCAGTCGTTTTCACCAGCTCCAACACCTCCACCGCAGCAACGCACCGCTGGCTTCCGGCGCTACCCGCCACGCGGTCGGTTTCGACTCCGACCACGTAGTGCCGGTTGAAGAAGCACACCCCCGCCGCCTCGGCCTCCTTGCGATAGCGCTACCGCACGGCGTTCGGATTTACCAGACCATCGCGGGAAGCGGTTCACGAGCCTGCACCATCGCCCCCGGGTGAGCGCGTCATTCAGCTTCTTCGAGCTGGTCGGCCTCCGGCTGCCACACCTCGGTGTCACGATGGAACGTCTTCCACGCGAACCAGTAGGCGTCGGTCACCTCGATTTCGTCAGGAATCTCCCAGCTGAACGAACTGGCCGCAACGTCGTAGGCAATACGGATCCGGTGGCCCTCGAATTCGTCTACGATCCGGCCTCCCGCCGCCGTCAGCACGGGCCCGAGATAGGCACGGGCCTTGTCGCCAGCAACCACGCCCAGCACGCCCGCCTTCGGATGGAATCGGTCGTCGCGCACCGAGACCGGGAAGGGAACCGTGTCCGAGATCCAGTACTCGTGGAAGCGGCTGTACCGGTAGTCGATGCGCCTGGGCAACGGACGCTCGAGTACGCGCGTCTCGGGATGGCGGTGCCGCCACACCACAAACGCCTCCTGTCTCGAGCGGATACGTCGCAAGCGAGTCCCCTGCTTCGGCCCACTGACCGCTAGTCCGAGCAGCTGGGACCACAAGCTCTCGCTGCCACGGTCGTAGAGCAGGAAGTTCGACTCGTAGAGTAGACCCGAAACGCCAAACTGCAGTGGCTCACCGTCCACGCGCGCATCGAACGCGATCGGTGTCCCCGCGATCGGATCGTAGGTCACCACCACCGGCTGTCCCGAGAATTCGTCGTTCACGACCTGGTGATATTCGAGCAGATGAACCGGGTACGCGCGAGCGTCTCCGTCGATCTCGAGCCCGATCACCTGGGTATCGTCCGCAGCCCAGGTCGCCGCCTCGACCCCGACGAACCGAGGCTCATCCACCGACCGAATTCCGTCCCGCGCGGGCCCCCCGGCCAGAATCGCCCCGGCCGGAACCGATGCCCCGTCGACCGAAAACCCATTCAGCTCATCCGCCGCGCCAGCGGGGAGTGAAGCGAACAACAGTCCGAGAACGAGCCCACGCACAGGAACCTCCGCCCGGCACCGACTCCGATCCGAGAGGAGCGACTACAGCAACTCCTCGGCCATCAACCGAATCGCATCCTCACCGCCCCCGACCAGCAACGTGCCCACCTGACCCTTGGCGCCGGCATCCTTCCACGCCCCCAGGCGATCGCGAACGCGATCGGCCGGGCCGCAGAGCGCGATCTGGTCGATCAGTTCATCCGGAACCGCCGCGATGGCCTCGCCCCGCTTGCCGTCGAGGAAGAGATCCTGGATTTGCTTCGCCTCCGCTTCGAAGCCCATCCGGACGGCGTAGTCGTTGTAGAAGTTCTTCTTGCGCGATCCCATGCCGCCGACGTACAGCGCGACCATCGACTTCACCGGCAGCCTGCACTTCTCGAGGTCATCGCCGATCACCACGGTAACCGCCGGTGCGACGTCGAAGTCATCGAGTGACTTGCCGCCTCCCGCGCTGGCGAAGCCCTCCTTGAGCGGCTCCTCGAACAACTCGAAACGCTCCGGGTTCATCCACAGCGGGAACACTCCGTCGGCTACCTCGCCCGCGCAGCGCACGCCGTTCGGCGAGATGGCGGCCGTGTAGATCTGCAGCGACGGGTCGCCGTGCAGGATGCTCTTGAGCGCCTTCCCCTGCCCGGTGGTGCCGGGCCCGACGTTGGGGATCGTGTAGTGCTCGCCCTCGTGCGTGAGCGGCGCTTCGCGCTTCAGAATGTCGCGAATGATCTTGATGTACTCGCGCGTGCGCGTCAGCGGCTTGCCATATGGCACCCCGTACCAGCCCTCGACCACCTGCGGACCCGACGGGCCGAGACCGAGCACGAAGCGTCCACCCGACAACCCGTGCAGCGTCATCGCTGTCATCGCCGTCATCGAGGGCGCGCGCGCGGGCATCTGCATGATCGCCGTACCGGCCTTGATCGTCGACGTGAGCGCCAGGATCCAGGCCGCGGGCGAGACCGCATCCGATCCATATGCCTCCGCGGTCCAGACGCAATCGTACCCGAGCGACTCGGCCAGCAGGATCTTGTCCATGTCGAGCTGCATTGTCGCAGGCGAATAGCCGGCCATGATACTGAGCTTCATCGTGTCCCCTTCGAGGTCTCGAGTTGGTCGACCCGGCCGAGTCTATTCCTCAGCTGGAGTGGCGTCGAGCGGCAGCTCGATGCCAAAGCTGGCACCTTGCCCAGGTGTCGAATCCACCGTGAATCGGCCACGGTGCCGGTCGACGATGCTGTGCGACAGCGATAGACCCAGGCCGGTACCCACGCCGACGGGCTTCGTCGTGAAGAACGGGTCGAAGATCTGGCTCAGTACCTCGGGCGGAATCCCGGGACCGTCATCGGCGAACTCGAGCCGAACGCCGAGATCGCTGCGGCGTGTGCGGATCGTCACACTACCACCCCCTTCGAGCGCGTCGCAGGCGTTCATCAGCAGGTTGAGGAATACCTGGTTGAGCTGCCCCGGATAGCAGCGCACCTGTGGGATGTCGCCGTACTCGCGGTGCACCTCGATCCCGTTCTTGAGCCGCGGCTCCATCAACGCGATCGTTCGATCGATCTCCTCGTGCAGGTCGGCGTTGGCCAGCTCGGCCTGATCCGTGCGCGAGAAGGTGCGCAGGTCCATCACGATCTGCTTCACCCGCTCGGTACCCTCGCGGCTGCGCAACAGCAGCTTGCTGATCGCCTCGCGCGCCTTCGCCGCGCTCTCTACGTCACCGTCGAGATTCGCCTTCGCGAGCTTCTCGATGTACTCGTCGAGCAGCTGCAGGTTCGCGTGGACGAAGCCGATCGGATTGTTGAGCTCGTGTGCGACACCCGCGACCAGCTGGCCCAGCGATTTCAGCTTGTCGCTCTGCATCAGCTGCGCCTGTGTCTCGCGAAGCTCGCGCGTTCGCTCCTCCACCCGCGCCTCGAGTGTCTCGTTCAGCTGGGCGATCTCATCGAAGGCCTTGCCGTTCTCGATCGCGATCGCGCTCTGATTGGCAAGCGTGCGCAGCAGCTGGCGGTCGTCGGCCGTCAGCCGCTCTCCCGACAGCTTGCGACCGACCGCGATCACGCCGAGCAGGTCGACTCCGAACAGGATGGGCACCAGCAGCTCGACCTCGAGCGAGTCGAATACGTCCCAGCAGACTTCGCGCTGCTCGGTGTCGGGCTCCTCGTCGAAATCGACCCGCGCGAGCTCCTGGCGCCGCATCCACAGCTGGCGCCACACGGGGTGATCGGCCGGAATCTCGATCTCGACATCGTCCTCGTCCCAGTCCCCGCGCTGGGCCACCGGACGCAGCACGCGGTCGCGCTCGTCGATCAACAACACCACCGCGCGGCCGACGCCCATCGTCTCGGTCAGGGCAACCAGGATGCGGTCACTGATCTCGCCCAACGACAGCATCGAGACCATCGCCTCCGAGATCTCGCGCACGGCGGAGCGGTAGCGCGAGCGGTCGCGGTCGAAGAGCTGGTCGACCAGGTTCTGCATGCGATCGCGCAGCGGGTCGAAGGCCAGAATCGCCAGGAACAGGAACGCGACCTGCACCGATCGTTCGTCGACGCCGAACAGGTCCACCACGGTATCGGCGAAGGTGATCAGAAAGGCGAACATCCCGGTGATCGCGAGGGTCGCCGCACCGTAGGCGGCTGACGAGCGCGCGGCGATGCGGACGTCGAACAGCTGCCGTCGCAGGATCCCGACGCCCACGACCAGCGGGAACACGCCAACCCACAGCATCGCGACCTGCCACGGCAGTGGAATCTGGAGCAGGGCCTCGGTGAGCAGCACCAGCAGAGCCGGGGCCAGGCTGAGCACGGCCGCCAGGATGAATACGTCGGTACGCGCTCCCACACCCGCTTCGTGCGCGCGTCTCCGCTCGAGCAACGGAACCGCGATCGAGAAAGCGGCCAGGCCAGTGCCAAAGAAGAAGGCGCCCTCGTAGATCCACTCCTCGGCGCGCCCGCCGACGAACGGAGCGGACATCACTATGGGAACGAACGCGAACGCCAGCACGTAGGGCACCGCGCGAATCCGGCGGTGCCGAACGATCCAGTTGGGCTCGATCGGATGAGTCGTGAACAGGTGGAAGGTCGCCGCCCCGAGCAACGGCAGGTTCGCGACGGCCCACTGAGCCGTCCACCACGGGTTCGTTTCGCCGCGCGCCGTCGAGGCGACTTCGACCGCCATCATCGAGCAAAACAACATCATCGCCCAGGCTTCGGCGCGATCGGGTCGGTTCCACCAGACGATGCCGCCCATGCATACGTACAGCAGTGCCACCACCAGCAGGCCGAGATGCATCAGGGTCTGGCCGTATCGCCAATCGAACGCTGCCCGCGCCGGGAGCAGAGAGACGATCAGCGATCTGCCGTCGCGCTTTTCGACCCGATATTCGTTGCGGACTCCGGGCTGCAGGAACTCACCGCCCGTGCGCAGCGCCGACCAGACCCGGCGCTGGTCGATCTCGACCAGCCGGTCGCCCCGCTCGATGCCGGCCTCGCGCGCCTCGGGCGTCGACCACTCTACGAGCGCCTGGCTGCCCCCCGTGAACGAGCAACGGATCGGCAGCGTCAACTCGTGGCGGGGCTGCCAGAACGCGAAGAGCGAGAAGCCAATCGCGGCCACCGCCCAGCAGACAGCGGCGACACCGGTGACACGGCGAAATTTCTGGGTGGAGCTCGGGTCCATGCCCGCCTGGCTTCCCTCGGCGGAGGGGCGCGTTCCGCCGGCTGAGGATGATACAGAAGCGGGCGACGTGGGCGGGGCGGGGCCCGCCGCGCGGTCAGAGCGGCTGTTCGGGGCGGTAGCGCACCAGGACGCGCGAGCGGTCGGCGTAGCCGCGGCGCATCTTGTCCCGCCACTTCCCGATCTCCTCGGGGTACTTGGCCTCGTAGGCCGCAAGCAGTCGGTCGAGCAGGGCCTCGTCGGCGACCTGCTCACCGATGGCATCGAAGCTCGGAGCGCTGCGAAAGCGCTCGTTGAGCGACAGGAGGCCCTTCCAGCGGCCCTGATCACCCACCCAGATGCGCGCCTTTGCGAGGCCCCGCCCGATGGCCCGCGCCTTCCAGCGATCCGACGACACGATCATCACGACCGATTCGTCGAGCCAGGCAAACCAGACCTCGGCGTGGCAGCGGCTCTCGCTGCCATCGGAGCGGAGCGGGGACACGTAGACGTATGGGCTCCGCGCGAGCTGCTCGCGCAGCGAGGACGCTTCGGCTCGCAGCGCGAGCAGTGGCCAGGCGGCTGCAGCGCCCAGCCAGACAAGAGCCCGTGCAATCAGCTGGCGGCGCTTCACACGTCAGATCCCCGAGCCCTGCTCCTCGGTACTGACGTGGAGACCACACTCCTTGGTGTCGTCGTCCTCCCACCACCAGCGACCCGAGCGTGGATCCTCTCCATGGTGGACGGCGCGCGTACACGGTGCACAGCCCACCGAGGGGTAGCCCTTGGCGTGGAGCCGGTTGACCGGGACAGCGTGGCGATGGACATAGGCCATCACGTCCTCGTGACTCCAGTCGGCCAGCGGGTTCAGCTTGACCAGGCCCCCGTTTGCGCGGTCGATCTCGACCTTCTTCACACCGCGGCGATTGGCGTTCTGGTCGCGGCGCAGCCCGGTCACGTAGCCGTCGAAGTCGCGCAGATAGCGCCGAAGCGGGGCCACCTTGCGCACGTGACAGCAGCGCTCGCGGCGCGCGAGCGATTCGTAGAAGCCGTTCATGCCCTGGTCGCGAACCAGACCCTCGAGATCGGACGATTCCGGAAAGACCACCTCGACCGGCTTGTCGAAGCGATCTCGCACTCGGTCGATCAGGTCATGGGTCTCCTGCAGCATGCGACCGGTGTCGAGCACCAAGACCCGCGAGGTCGACTCGATCTCGTGCATCATGTGCAGCAACGCCATGCCTTCGGGCGCCCCGAAGGAAGCGGACAGCGCGAGGCGCGGATGATAATTCTTGATTCCCCAAATCAAGATATCGCGCGCATCCGCCGCTTCGAGCTCTCCGCTCTCGATCACCCTGAGCGCTTCCAGAGACACCAGATCCGACTCTCGCGCCGCAGCTAGGGGTACCATCGAACTGCCTTCCCGCCTGTTCGCCGCTCCAAAAGCAGAGCTGGACGAGTCGTCCCAGCGGCTGATTCCTATTCTTGAGTACCGCATGCGGGAAAAGGTTACAAATTCATTACTCCAGAAGTGTGTATTAGGACTCCTTCTCCTGGAGCCGCCTCTCGACCGCCTCGACCTTCTCTCCCATCGAGACAGCGCGGTCACGCCGATCGTCGATCTTGACCACGGTCCCGACGCGCTCGGCTCCCTGTGCGAAGACCGCCTCCTCCATCGCGAGGATCAACGCAAAGATGTCGCCGAGCTCGCCCTCGAGCGTCGTAAACATGGGGTCGAGGCGGTATGTGACGCGGTCCTGGGCCCGCACGACACGCAGCGCCGCCGCCACGTATTGCGAGACGCTCGTCCCCACGCCAACCGGCGCGATGCTCACTGCTGCGATGGCCATTGAACTCCCTCCAGGGGCTCCATGGAATGGAGCCGGACGTCTTCCAGATCCTCGAATGCGCTCGCCAGCTCGCCGACGGTGCGTCCCAGGACGGGATGGCGCAGGTCGCGCGCGAGCTCGGCCAGCGGCACCAGGACGAAAGCGCGCTCGTGCATCCGCGGGTGCGGGACGACGAGATCCGGCTCGTCGATTCGCTGCTCACCGAACAGCAGCAGATCGAGGTCGAGCGTCCGCGGCATCCAGCGCTTCTCCGCCTCGCGCAATCGACCGCCTGCCCGCTCGACCGTCTGCAGCACCGCGAGCAGCCCGCGGGCAGTCATCTCCACCGCGAGCTCCGCGACCGCATTCAGATAGAGACCCTGCGGTGGCGGGCCGATCGGCTCGGTCTGGTAGACCCGCGAGGTTGCGACGACCTGGACGTGCGGCACGCGCGCGAGCGCGTCGATCGCTGCGCTGAGCTGCTGCTCGCGGTTGCCGAGGTTCGAGCCGAGTGCGATCCAGGCGCTCTCCATCGCCGTTATGATCGCGCCATGCGGACGACTTGGCGATGCGTATGGGCTCTCGCGGCAGTGGTTTCGCTCGCAGCCAGTAACGCCCTCGCCGAGCCGACCGTGATCGTGTTGTCCTGGGACGGGGTCCGCTACGACTACCTGGATCGCAGTGGGCTACCTGCTCTCGAGCGCATGCAGCGCCACGGCGCGCGGGCCGAGCGCCTGATCCCACCCTTCCCCTCGAGCACGTTCCCGGGCCACGTCACCCTCGCCACCGGAGCCCCCGTCGACCGCCACGGCATCGTGAGCAACAAGTTCTTCGATCCTGCCCTCGGGCCCGACGCCGTGTTCGACTACGGCGCCGACGCGCGGTGGATCGACGCCGAGCCGCTGTGGGCTGCCGCAGAGCGACAGGGCGTGCGCAGCGCGGTCTTCTTCTGGGTAGGCTCGGAGACCGACTGGCGCGGGCGCGGTGCGACACTTCGGATGGCACCGTTCGACAGCGGTGTTCCGGAGCGCAAGAAGGTCGATCAGATTCTCGCCTGGCTCGACCTGCCCGAGGCGGAGAGGCCACGGCTGATCATGGCCTACTGGCGCGGAGCCGATCACGCAGGGCATCGCCACGGGCCCGATTCGAAGGACGTCCACCAGGCCCTGCGTTCGCAGGACGCGCAGCTGGGGCGTCTGCTCGCCGGGCTCGATTCCCGCGCGGCCTGGTCCGACACGACGCTGCTGATCGTCAGCGATCACGGCATGATCGCGGTGAGCCAGCCGCTGGATGCGCGCCGGCTGCTGCGCGAGGCGGGCGTCGCCGCGCGTGTCGTCCACGCGACCGCACTGGCTCTGGTGTACCTGCGCGATCCGTCGGACAGCGCCGCAAGACGGCGCGCCATCGAAGCGCTCTCCGCGCCCGAGGGCGTAAGCGCCTACCCGAGCGATCAGCTTCCCGCACCGCTGCGGTACGCCCACTCGTCGCGCCTCGGCCAGGTGGTGGCGATCGCCACGCCGCCTCGCATGTTCCGCTCGGGAGCCCGAGGTGTCGCCGAACGTGCCTTGCGCGCGCTCGGAGGATCGACCGGCGGGCACGGCTACGACCCGATCGCGGTGCGCGAGATGAGCGGAATCTTCGTCGCGCTCGGCCGCGGAGTGGGCACCGGCGTGCGGCTGCCGCCGGCGCGCGCAATCGATCTCGCGCCGACGGTGGCTTCGCTGCTCGGTATCGAGCCACCCGAGCACTCGGAAGGCAGTGCGCTCGATCTCACTCCCTGACCCGGACCCGGACCCCGAGCGTGCCGAGGGCGGCCACAGGGCCGGCCCCCTCGGCATCGCGCTGGCCACCTTCACACGATCCGCTACCTAGCTTCAGCGTATGCCGACGTCGACAGATCAGCTCCGACCCGCGCTCGCGACCGACGTCCCCGGCCCGCGTTCGGTCGAGCTGGCAAAGCGGCTGTCCGAGGTCGAGAGCCCCAACGTCACGTACCTGGCTCCGAATGCGCCGATCTTCTGGCAACGCGCGCAGGGCGTGAACGTCTGGGACATCGACGGCAACCGCTTCGTCGATCTCAGCGGGGCGTTCGGAGTCGCGAATGCCGGGCACGCGCACCCCGAGATCGTGGCAGCGATCGCAGCGCAGGCAGCCGAGCTGCTCCACGGAATGGGCGACGTACATCCGTCGGCGGTAAAGGTCGAGCTGCTCGAGGCGTTGTGTGCTCGCTTTCCCGGCACTGGCGAGGCGCGCGCGCTGCTGCTGTCGTCAGGCTCGGACGCCGTCGAGGCCGCACTCAAGACGGCACTGCTCGCGACAGGCAAGCCGGGCGTGATCGCGTTCGAGGGCGGCTATCACGGACTCTCGCTCGGCGCACTCGACGCGACCTGGCGCAGCGACTTTCGGGCACCGTTCGAGGCACGACTCCCGAAAACCACCGGCTTTGCGCGCTTCGGCGATGCCGACGACGTTGCGCGGGTGCGTGACGAGCTCGCCGGGCGCGGGGTCGAGACCGCTGCGGTGCTGGTCGAGCCGGTGCAGGGACGGGGCGGCGAGCGCGTGCCACCGGAAGGATTCCTGCGCGCCCTGCGCGAGCGCTGCGACGAGGAGGGCTGGCTGCTGATCGCAGACGAGATCTACACGGGCTTCGGTCGCACAGGTCGCTGGTTCGCCTGTGAGCACGAAGCCGTCGTACCCGACCTGCTGTGTGTCGGCAAGGGACTGTCTTCGGGCATGCCGATTGCCGCCTGCATCGGTCGGGCAACGGTGATGGAGTCGTGGCCGGTGTCGAGCGGAGAGGCGCTCCACACCCAGACCTTCCTCGGCCATCCCGCGGGCTGCGCCGCGGCGCTCGCTTCCCTGCGCGTACTCGAGCGCGAGCGACTGATCGAACGCAGTGCCGAGGTCGGGCGCATCGCCCTCGAGCACGCGCGCGAACGGCTGGCGGCAAACAAGCCGGTGAGCGAGGTACGCGGGCTGGGGCTGATGCTCGGCATCGAGTGCCGCAGCTCAGAGATCGCGCGCAGCGGGTGCATACGCGCCCTCGAGCGCGGCTACATCGTGCTGCCATCGGGCGAGGGCGGCCGTGTGCTGTCACTGACTCCACCACTGACCATCGATCAGGACCTGCTGCTCGAAGCGATCGACCAGCTGGCGGATGTCCTCGAGTGAGCGCCGACCCGCGGCGCGCCGAGCTCGACGCAGCCGTCCTGGCGTGGATGCGCGAGCCCGACTGGCGCGAAGACGACGCCCGATTCGGCCTCCTGGCCCTTCGCCTGTTCGAGTACCAGTATGCGAACTGCGAGCCATACCGACGCTTCTGCGTCGCGCAGGACGTGGGACCGCGGGACATCGAGCGCTGGCAGGACGTTCCGGCGGTGCCGGCGGGCGCTTTCAAGGAGCTTCGCATCGCGAGCTTCGGGCCTGCACGTGACGCGAAGATCTTCTGCACCAGCGGGACCGCCACGTCGCGACGCGGTTCGCTCCACCTGGATACCCTCGAGCTGTACGAGACGTCGCTACTGGCCACGCTGCAGACATTGCTATTCGCGGATCTCGGCAGCGCGCAGCGCACGACACTACGCATCCTCGCGCCTGCACCGGCCGAAGCCCCGGATTCTTCGCTCTCGCACATGTTCGGTCGACTGCTCGAGGCTCGGGGCGACGCGCACAGCGGCTATGACGTCCGGGGCGGCAAGCTCGACGCCGAAGGGCTGCTGTACGCGCTCGAGACAGATCGACCCGTCGCACTGCTCGGCACCGCGTTCGCGTTCGTCCACCTCCTCGACGCACTCGACGCGCGCGGCGGCGGGCCACTGACACTGCCACCGGGATCGCGCGCCATGGAGACGGGGGGCTTCAAGGGTCTCTCGCGCGAGCTTCCACGCGAGCAGCTGCACGTTGCGATGTCGGACGCACTCGGCATCGACCCCGGTCGCATCGTCAACCAGTACGGCATGACCGAGCTCGGCTCCCAGTTCTACGACTCGGTGCTGGTCGATCCAGCTGGCGCTCGGCGCAAGCTGGGCCCACCCTGGGTGCGCGTGCGACGGATCGACCCCGCCTCGGGCGAAGAAGCGGAGCCGGGCGAGCCCGGCATGCTCAGCATCCACGACCTCGTCAATACGGGCAGCACCTGCGCGATCCAGACGGCCGACCTCGGACGCCGGGTCGCTGGCTCGCCTGAAGGCTTCGAGCTGCTGGGGCGACTGCCGGGCGCCGAGGCGCGCGGCTGCTCGATCGCGGCCGACAGCATGCTCGGCGAAGCGGTGTGAGCGCGACCCTCCGGGCAGCCATAAGGCTGCGCGAGGCCGGGCAAGTGCTTCGCGGACGCGACGAGGAAGAGGTGATCGGAGCGCTCGGGGAGCTGCTCGCGCGCTGGCGCGATCCCAACGGGCGCTGGCAGCAACGCCTCGCCTCGACGCTCTCGGCCGCCGCGGGTTTCTCGCGGCCCAACGTCCGCGAAGGCCTGTGCCTCGCACTCGCCGACTGGGACGAGGCGGCACTTCGCGAGCTCGTCGCACGCGAGCTCGGCGGCCGGAAGAGAGCGGCGCGACTCGGGCATCCGCTGACCTCGATCGTGTGCGCGGGCTCGATCCCGATGCCGACGCTGCTGCAGATCGTGCTGTCGCTGCTCGTTCGCTCTCCGACTCTCGTAAAGCCGGCTTCGCGAGATCCAGTGACGGCGAGCCTGCTCGCGGAGTCGCTTGGCGAGATCGATGCCGCGCTCGCGGCGTGCGTCGAGGTGGTGCCCCTCGACACGAGTGACGACGCATCGGTGAAAAGCTTCCTGGCATCGGAGTGCATCGTGGCGAGCGGCTCGGATGCGACGATCGAGGTAGTGCGCTCGCAGCTCGCCCCCAGCCAGTGTTTCGTCGGCTACGGCCATCGCTTCTCGATCGCGGCGCTGGGACCGTCGGCGCTAGACGAAAGCGTGGCCGAGGCACTCGCTCTCGACGTCTCGCTGTGGGATCAGCTGGGTTGCATGTCCCCGGTCGCGATCTACGCGGTCGGCGGCGCTGCTCCTCGCCAGGTCGCGTTTGCACAGGCACTCGCGGGCGCGTTGGAGACTCGCGAGCGCGTGGCGCCGCGGGGCGAGATCGATGCAGCAAGCGGCGCGATCATGCGACACGAACGCGACGAAGCGCGCATGCGCTTTGCAGCGCTGGAGTCGGGACAGCTCTACGAGGGCGAGAACCTGCGCTGGACTGTCGTACTCGAAGCCGACGCCCGGCCGCGGCGCGCACCGCTCCACCGCTTCGTGCGCATCCATCCCGTCGCCGATCTGGCCGAGCTCGAATCGGTGCTCGCGCCGCAGGCCTCTCGGCTGTCAACCGCCGCGCTCGCCGGGGTCGACAGCGAGGTCGCGGCGCTCGCGGGGGCCCGGATCTGCGCTCCCGGCGAGATGCAGCGCCCGCCCCTTGGAGCGCCTCACGACGGTCAGCCGCTTCTGATTCCACTGCTTTCAATACCTTAACCCATTGAAAATACTCAATAAATAGTTAAATAGAACCGAATCAGTCCTAGATTTACAGGACCGAAATGGTCCGATATAGTGCCCGCTCAGGGATCGGAGGTCCCCCATGCTCAGACTGAGCAAGCTGACCGACTACGGCATCGTGCTGCTCGCAAGGCTGGCCCGCGATGGGAGCCGCGAATCGCGTAACGCGCGCGAGCTCGCCGCGGGCACCGAGCTGCCGGTACCCGTCGTGTCGAAGGTGCTGAAGCAGCTGGCGCGCGGGGGTGTGCTCGAATCGCAGCGCGGAGCGCGGGGCGGCTACTCGCTGGCGCTACCGGCGCAACGGATCAGCGTCGCCGCGGTCATCGGCGCGCTCGAAGGTCCGGTCGCAATCACCGAGTGCGCGAGTGGCCCGAGCGTCTGCTCGCACGAGGGCACCTGCGCTGTGCGCGACCCCGTTCACGTCCTCAACAACGTCGTTCGCGAGGCCCTCGCAACCGTGTCGCTCGCCGACCTGATCGACCCCGCCTTCAGTGCGCTCGGCGACACCAGTGAATCGCTCCAGATCCTCGGCCGAACCCCGGCTCGCGCAGTCGTGGCGCCGGAGTAGCCGCATGTCGACTGACCCGAATCTCGAGAAGCTGGCCAAGCAGCAGTACAAATACGGCTTTACGACCGACATCGAGCAGGACCAGGCCCCGCCCGGTCTGAACGAAGACGTGGTGCGGCTGATCTCGGCCAAGAAGCGAGAGCCCGAGTGGCTCCTCGAGTGGCGCATCAAGGCACTGCAGCGGTTTCTCGAGCTGCTCGAGCAGGAGACGGAGCCCGGCTGGGCCAATGTTTCGTACCCGAAGATCGACTATCAGGACATCATCTACTACTCGGCGCCCAAGCAGTCCAAGCAGATCGAGAACCTCGATGAGGTCGACCCGGAGATCCTCGAGACCTACGAGAAGCTCGGGATCCCGCTGGTCGAGCAGAAGCGGCTGCAGGGCGTCGCGGTCGACGCCGTATTCGACAGCGTGTCGGTCGCCACCACCTTCAAGGGCGAGCTCGAGAGGCAGGGCATCCTGTTCTGCTCGTTCTCCGAAGCGGTCACGAAATACCCCGATCTCGTCCAGAAGTACCTGGGCTCGGTGGTTCCCTACTCGGACAACTTCTTCGCGTGCCTCAACTCGGCCGTGTTCAGCGACGGCTCGTTCGCCTACATCCCCAAGGGCACGCGCTGCCCGATGGAGCTGTCGACCTACTTCCGGATCAATGCGGCCGGTACGGGCCAGTTCGAGCGTACGCTGCTCATCGCCGACGAGGGCGCCTACGTCTCCTATCTGGAGGGCTGCACCGCGCCGCAGCGAGACGAGAACCAGCTGCACGCTGCCGTGGTCGAGCTGATCGCGCTCGACGACGCCGAGATCAAGTACTCGACCGTGCAGAACTGGTACCCCGGGGACAAAAATGGCAAGGGCGGCATCTTCAACTTCGTTACCAAGCGGGGCGCCTGCCGCGGCAAGCGCAGCAAGATCTCCTGGACCCAGGTCGAGACGGGCTCCGCGATCACCTGGAAGTACCCGAGCTGCATCCTGCAGGGCGACGACTCGGTCGGCGCGTTCTACTCGGTCGCCATGACGACGAACCATCAGCAGGCCGACACCGGCACGAAGATGATCCACCTCGGCAAGAACACCAAGAGCACGATCATCAGCAAGGGCATCTCGGCCGGGCAGGGGCAGCAGAGCTACCGCGGTCTCGTGCGCATCGGCCCCAGGGCAAGCGGCGCGCGCAACTACTCGCAGTGTGACTCGCTGCTGCTCGGCGACCAGTGCGGTGCGCATACCTTCCCCTATCTGGAAGTGAAGAACGCGGACGCCACGGTCGAACACGAAGCGACGACCTCGAAGATCGGCGAGGACCAGCTCTTCTACTGCGCGCAGCGCGGAATTTCGCAGGAGGACGCGGTGTCGATGATCGTGAACGGGTTCTGCAAGGAAGTGCTGCGCGAGCTCCCAATGGAGTTCGCCGTCGAGGCCCAGGCGCTCCTCGGCGTCAGCCTCGAGGGCAGCGTAGGATGAGCATGCTCGAGATCCGGGGGCTGCACGCCAACGCCGGCAACAAGCCGATCCTCGCTGGAATCGACCTCACGATCGAGGCGGGCGAAGTGCACGTCCTGATGGGACCGAACGGCTCGGGCAAGAGCACGCTCGCCGCGGTGCTCGCCGGCAGGTCTGACTACCCGATCATCCGGGGCAGCGTCCGCTTCGACGGGCGCGACCTGACGGAGCTCGAGCCCGAACAGCGCGCACGCGAGGGCGTGTTCCTGGCCTTCCAGTACCCGGTCGAGATCCCGGGCGTGAACAACAACTACTTCCTGAAGGCGTCGCTCAACGCCGTGCGCAAGCACCGCGGCCTCGAAGAGCTGGACGCGATCGATTTCCTGACGCTGGTGCGCGAGAAGATGAAGCTCGTCGAGATGCCCGAGGAGCTGATGAGCCGGGCCATCAACGTTGGCTTCTCGGGCGGCGAGAAGAAGCGCAACGAGGTGCTGCAGATGCTGCTGCTCGAGCCGAGGCTCGCGATCCTCGACGAGACGGATTCTGGCCTCGACATCGACGCGCTGCGTACGATTGCCGCCGGCGTCAATGCGCTGCGCTCGCCCGAACGCTCGCTGCTCGTGATCACGCACTACCAGCGATTGCTCGACCACATCGTGCCCGACAAGATCCACGTGCTCTCGGGCGGCCGGATCGTGCGCTCCGGAGGCAGGGAACTGGCGCTGGAGCTCGAGGAGAAAGGCTACGGCTGGCTGGAGGGAGGGGAGACGGCGCATGAGTGAGCCCCGCTGGCTGCAGACGCTGCGCGGCGAAGCGCGCGCCAGCTTCGAGACGCTGGGTCTTCCGACCTCGCAGCTCGAGGACTGGCGCTATACCGCTCGCGCCCTGCGGCCGCTCGGCGAGCTCGAGCTCGAGTCCGCGGCCTGCGCGGAACCGTCGCCCGACCGCGGCGTGCTCGAGGAGATCGCTTCGCCGTTGTTCGCCTGCAGCGAGTTCGCCTTCGTCGATGGTCACTTCGACGAGGCGCTGTCAACGCCGCGCGGGCTGTCGGGCGATCTTCCGGTGCGCAGCCTGCGTGCACTGATCGACGACGAGTCGGACTCACTCGCCGGCGCGCTCGGCCAGCTCGCCAGGCCGAAGGAGGACGCGTTCGCCGCGCTCAACACCGCACACTTCGAAGATGGGGCGCTGGTCCACATCGCGCGCGACCGGGACATCGCGCAGCCGCTCCACCTCGTGTTCGTGACCCGCGACCGGGCGGATGGCAGCACGCATCCGCGCATTGCGGTTCGGGCCGAGGCCGGCAGCCGGGCGACGCTGATCGTCGACTTCGTATCGGCGGGAGACGGGCGGTGCTTCACCAATTCGCTGCTCGAGATCGACCTCGCGGAGAACGCCGAGCTCGATCTGGTGGTGCTGCAGCGCGAATGCAACGCGGCACTCCACGTCTCACGCACCTATGTTCGGCAGGGACGCGACAGCAGGCTGCGCGCGCACACGTTGACGCTCGGCGGTCGCAGCGTGCGCAACGATCTCGAGGTCGTACTGGCGGACGAGGGCGCCGAGGTCGTGCTGAACGGACTCTTCCTCGGTCTCGGCGAACAGCACATCGACAACCACACCCTGGTCGACCACGCCGTCCCCCACTGCACCAGCCGCGAGCTCTACAAGGGCGTGCTCGCCGACCGGGCGCGGGGAGTGTTCAGAGGCCGTGTCGTCGTGCGACCCGACGCGCAGAAGACCGCTGCCGAGCAGTCGAATCCCAATCTGTTGATCGGCGATCGCGCCGAGATCGATACCAAGCCACAGCTCGAAATCTACGCCGACGACGTGCGCTGCAGCCATGGCGCGACGATCGGACAGCTCGACGAGGACGCGCTGTTCTACCTGCGGGCACGCGGCATCGCGAACGACCCTGCGCGGCTGATACTGATCCAGGCCTTCGCAGCCGAGATCAGCGACGCACTGCCCGCCGAGGCGCTCGGCGAGCGTGTGCGCGAGATGTTCCTGCAGCGACTTGCCGGTGCCACGGCATGAGTCCTAGCCTCGACGTCGACCGCGTCCGCAAGGACTTCCCGATCCTCGCGACCGAGGTACACGGCAAGCCGCTCGTCTTCCTCGACAGCGCGGCCAGCGCCCAGAAGCCCCGGCAGGTGATCGACGCCATCGCGCATCACTACGAGACGAGCTACGCGAACATCCACCGCGGAGTCTACCAGCTGTCGCAGGCGTCGACGGAAGCCTTCGAGCGCACGCGCGAGAAGGTCGCACGCTTCCTCGGTGCGTCCGATGCACGCGAGATCGTGTTCACCCGCAACGCGACAGAAGGCATCAACCTGGTCGCGCAGAGCTGGGGGCGCAGCCAGCTGGGGGCAGGCGACGAGGTGCTCATTACCGAGATGGAGCACCACGCCAACATCGTACCCTGGCAGATGCTGTGCGAGCAGACGGGCGCCTCTCTTCGCGTCGCACCGATCGACGACGCCGGAACGCTCCGTCACGGAGAGTTCGAGAGTCTGTTGTCGACGCGCACGAAGATCGTCGCCTTCACGCACGTCTCGAATGCGCTCGGAACCATCAACCCGGTGAAGGAGCTCACGACGCTGGCCCACGAGCACGGTGCGATCGTGCTGATCGACGGCGCGCAGTCCGCGCCGCACCTCACCGTCGACATGCGAGAGCTCGACTGTGACTTCTTCGTCTTCACCGGCCACAAGCTGTTCGGCCCGAGCGGCATCGGGGTGCTCTACGGCAAGCTCGCCCACCTCGAGGCGATGCCGCCCTATCAGGGCGGCGGCGACATGATCGAGACCGTGACCTTCGAGAAGACGACCTATGCGCCGGTGCCGCACAAGTTCGAAGCAGGGACGCCCGACATCTCGGGCGTCGTTGGGCTCGGCGCCGCCATCGATTACGTCGAGCAGCTGGGGCTCGACGCGATCGCGGCTCACGAGCACGCACTGCTCGAGTATGCGACCGAACGGCTCGCGGCACTCCCCGGGCTGCGCCTCATCGGCACCGCGCCCGAGAAGGCGGCCGTCGCTTCCTTCGTGCTCGACTTCGCACACCCGCACGACATCGGCACGATTCTCGACCAGGAGGGCATTGCTGTGCGCACCGGGCACCACTGCGCCCAGCCGGTGATGGACCGCTATGGGCTCGCCGCCACGGCGCGAGCCTCGTTCTCGATCTACAACACCGAGTCCGATGTCGATGCTCTGGTCGCAGCGATCGGAACGGCACGGGAGCTGTTCGGCTGATGCAAGACCTGCGCGAGCTCTACCAGAGCGTGATCCTCGATCACAACAAGGCACCGCGAAACTTCGGCGTGCTCGAGGGCGCGAGCCGCGAGGCGGACGGGCACAACCCGATCTGCGGTGACAAGCTCACGGTGTACGTGAGCGTCGACTCCGACGACCGGATCGACGACGTTCGCTTCCAGGGATCGGGCTGCGCCATCTCGACTGCCTCGGCCTCGCTGATGACCGAGTTCGTGAAGGGCAAGACGCTCGATGAGGTGGGCCGGACGTTCGGGCAGTTCCACCTGCTCGTCACCGGCCCGGCCACCGAGCCCTCCCACACGGACGGCCTGGGTAAGCTCGCCGTGTTCGCCGGCGTACGCGAGTTTCCGATGCGCGTGAAGTGCGCGACGCTGTCCTGGCATACTCTGAACGCGGCCCTCGAGCAAAGCTCCGAGACGGCCAAGACCGAGTGACACTATGAGCGAAGTCAGCAACCATCCTGCGACCCCCGACGGCCCGCGATCGCCCGAGCAGCTGCGCGAGGACGTGATCGAGGCGATCAAGACCTGCTACGACCCCGAGATCCCCGTCAACATCTACGACCTCGGCCTGATCTATCGGATCGAGGTGCGCGAGGCCAACGCGGTCCAGGTAGAGATGACGCTCACCTCGCCGATGTGCCCGGTGGCCGAGACGCTGCCACCTGAGGTCGAGGACAAGGTCCGAAACGTTCCGGGCGTCAGCGGCGTCGAGCTCGATCTCGTATGGGAGCCTCCGTGGAACCTCGACATGATGAGCGAGGCTGCACGGCTCAGCCTGAACATGTAGTCGGCGCTCGCTTGCTGCCCATCGGCTCCGCGGCCTTCCTGCTCTTCGGCGTCCTGCTCGTGGTGCTCGGAGCCTGCCACAGCGGGCTTGCGAGCTCCCTCGAGCTCGATCACACCGCCTTCGGACTGCTCGGCTCCGCGCTCTCGGCGGGCATCGCGGTCGGCGTGCTGGTCGCGGGGCCGCTGGTCGATCGCTATCCGCGACGGCCGATCTTTCTGGCTTCGACACTGATCGTCGCGGCGGCGGTCGGCAGTGTCGCGACGGGCATGTCGCTCGGCCGAGCGCTGCTGCACGTGGCGGCGATGGGCCTGGGCGCGGGCATCTTCGACACGCTGCTGAACGCGCTCACCGTCGAGCGTTGGCGCGAGAACTCGGTGCGCCCAATGGCGTGGCTCCACGCCATGGTCCCCGTCGGCGCGATCGCCACCCCGTGGCTCGTGAGCCAGACCGGCGGCGCAGAACAATGGGTGGACTTCTTCCACGCGATCGGTGCTGCCTTCCTCGCGCTCTCGGCCTGGGTCGCACTCACCAGGCTGCCGAGCCCCGCGAGTCGTGCTGCAACAGGCGATCGCGTCGGTTGGGCGCCGTTCTTGCGGCCGGCGTTCGTCGCTCTGTGCGTCGTCGGGCTCGCCTATGTCGGGGTCGAGGCCGCGTTGACCCTGTTCGCGGTTGCGTATTCGACCGCCGGCCTCGAGCTCACCGAAGCGCACGGACAACGAGCAATCAGCGCGATGTGGCTCGGCATCCTGACCGGACGTCTGCTCTTGATGCTGACCCGGGGCAGCGCCGACGCACGCGCGATCGCCCTGTCGGGCCTGGTCGCTGCCAGCCTGATCGCGGGGGGTACCTGGCTCGGCCTGCCCCACGTCGAGCTCCTCATGGCTGCGTGTGGGCTCGCACTGTCGGGCGTCTTCCCGCTGATGGTCGCCCTCGCCGGACAGCTGATACCGCAAGCTCCGGGCAAGGCCGTCGGACTCGTCGCCGGGCTCGGCTCGTTGGGAGGCCTCGTCCTGCCGCCGCTGACCGGAGCCATCGCCGACGCGACGCAGATTTCCATCGCGATGGGCAGTCTCGCCGCCTGGTGCGTGCTGATCAGTGCCGCTGGCCTAGTCGCGTATCGCCGCCAACCCTCCTAGCACTCCGCTGGCGGCGCCGTCAGGAAGCTGAGCCAGCCGGCTCTGCGTTTCCCGCAGCGCGTCAGGCCAGCGCACCGGCTCGGCGTGCAGAATCGAGAGCATCGATCGCGTCCAGGCGACGGATCGTCGTGCGCAGCTCGGAAGCGAGCCGGTCCCGTCGGGCTCCGAGCTCCGCTCGGTCTCCAGCGAGCAGCCCGCGATTCGAAGCGAGCCTCAACCCGTTCCGGAGCAGGTGCATCGAGACCGATTCGACGCTGCGAAGCCGGCGCTGGAGCGCGTACTGTCTGCCCCAGGCGATGCACTCGGCCAGCAGCTTCTCGTCATCGGGCGCTGTTTCGCCATTCAGGGTGACGAGACGATTCGCCACGATCGCATACGCTTCGACGAACGCACGCAGGGTTCGATGAGCGTGCAACGGACGGATCGCCTCGATCAGCTTGCGCGCCGCGCTCGGATCGTCGAGATGCTGTTCCCAACCGGGAACCTGTAGCGAGAGTTCCTCGGCGATCTCAGCGGTGAACTGCTCTTTGTCCGAGAAGAAGAAGTCGAACTTCAGCAGGTCGCGAAGCCGCAGCGTCTCGTCCCAGAAGACACGACTGCCCTCCCCGGGCTCGACGGAAGCCGCAGCGAGCAGAGCGATCTCACCGATGGAACCGTTCAGCAGGTGGTGGATCACCGTGTTGCGATAGTAGGCCGCGGACAGGTGCGCATCCTGGCCCACCGAATAGATGACTTCGGGTCCCTCGTCGAATCGGGTGAGGACACCGCTCGCGACCAGAAGATCGAGCGTGCGACACACATCTTCGGGTGTGTCGAAGTCGAGCTTCTCGGTCGTCGGCAGGTCCCGCCGACTGACGTAGTCGACGAGGTCGGTCAGATCAGCGTGAATTTCGTCGGCGCTCATCGCGCGATCACCGCCGCCTAGCAGTGCGAGCAGCGCCAGCGAGATCGGCGTGATCGGAGTGACCCGATTGATCCGCGCGCACACCTCGAATGCCAGCTTCTGGACAGCGAGCTCTCCTTCCACGCCCGTTTGCAGCGACTCCGCATCGCCCAGCGTCTTGAACAACGACACCGGATCTCCAAAGCGAAGATCGATGCTCCCGTACTGCCTGCCCAGGCGGCGCAGGAAGCCGATCAGCCAGCCAAAACTCTCTGCCCGCTTCGAGCCGCCGCGCTCCTCGATGGCGTAATCGCCAACCTCAGAGATCTGGTCGTAGGCAACCGAGACTGGCACGAGCACGACGTCTTCGCTCTTGCCGCGTCGATACGAATCGACAACAGACGACAGCAGGCCGTAGCGCGGCGGCAGCAGCTTGCCCGAGCGCGACCGGCCACCCTCGATGTACCACTCGAGCGAGAAACGTTTCTCGATCAGAAAATCGACATAGCTGTGCAGCACGAACTTGTAGAGGTCGTCATCCTTGAAACTTCGTCGGAGGAAGAAGATGCCGGCGCGTCGCGCGATCGGCCCGACTGGAAAGAAGTTCATGTTCTCGCCGCCCGCGGTGTGATTCGGCGGAAACCCAGCCTCGTGTAGAACGCGGCGCAGCACCGGATGATCGAGGTTGGACTTGTGCGTGGGCAGGAAGACGAGAGGGTATTGTGCCGCGAGGTCGCGGAGCTGGTCGAGCTGACCCGGGGCCACGCGAAGCTCGTCGTAGCCGCGGGTAGACGACGAACGACAGAACGCAGCGAAGACGTCGATCATCAGCGGGTTGTGCGTCGCCGCGATCTCGTGCAGGGCGCGTCTCGCGTCCCGCTGGACCGAGCGCGGCGACCGCCCCTGCTCGTGCGAGAGTCGATGGAGACCTCCCTGGAACGCCGGACGGGCGAGCAGATCCTCGCTCAAGAATCGCGGAACCTTGTAGCGCGCTCCGCGCAGCCGGCGCTCGCCGCGATCGAGTGCCAGGGCGGCTTGCCGGGCCACGAATCGGTCGAGGCCCACTGTCTCGGCCACGTCCTGCCCGACCGCGCGCTGCCATCGCTGGCGGAGATCGGAAACCGAAGCCGAGTCGGCAACCACGATGCGACAGCGACGCGGATCGCGCCGGGCCACCCAGCCGGCTCGCAACCTGCCTGGATCGCGTGGATCTCCGAGCACCAGTGCGTGAGGGATCCGAATCGCGTCTCTCCCATCGCGAACCGGCGGAAGCCACGCCACGCGCAGCGGCACGAGCAGCGCGTCCTCGGCGACGGCGAGCTCGGCCTCGAGCTCGCCGAGCTTGGAACGCCGGGGCCGCCGCGAGGACGGGAGCCGGATCGTCTCGAAGTCCGCGTGACTCGGGGGACGCTGGCGCTCGATCCAGCGTCTGAGGATCCGATCCTCGAGCCTTGACGCCGCGTCGAGCAGGAAGATGATCCTTCTGCCCTCGGCACTGGGCCAGGGGGGGTCTTCGGAGGACACCGGTGCCGGGACGGACTCTGCCATGGGCCTCTCGGGCTGATCGCTCCAGCTCATGGATACGCTCTTCTGAAGCGTGTGTAAAACGAACGAGCTACCTCCGCGATTGGCGCGGCCCGCCGGTGCTACCTTCGCTGTCCATGCCCGTCCTCGTGACCGGCGCGAACGGGAACCTCGGGCGCGCACTCTTCCGACAGCTCGCCGGCCCCGGTCGCTTCCGCGCCGGGGTCCGCTCGTCGCGCGCCGCAGCTCAGATCGACGCGCTCGAGCTTCGCGACCTCCGTCCGGAGATCGCGCGCGTCGACTACGCGGATGCCCAGTCGATGTTCGAGGCCGCAGCCGGCTGTGACAGCGTCGTGCACCTGGTTGGCATCATCAAGGAAGTTGCCAACACCAGCTACGCCGACGCCCACGAGCGCAGCTGCTCGGCGCTAGCGCAGGCGGCCGACCGGGCCGGTGTGAAGCGGATCGTCTACTTGTCCATCGTGGGTTCGGCGCCCGAATCCGCAAACGCCTGCCTCGCTTCGAGGAACCGCGCCGAGCAGATCCTGCAGAGTGGCACAGTGCCGACCACGGTGTTGCGTGTTCCGATGGTGCTCGGCCGCGGCGATTTCGCGACGGCGGCGCTGCGCGCGCAAGCGAGCTCGAGCCGGGCGCTGCTGATCGGCGGCGGAAAGACGCTGCAACAGCCAATCGATGCGCGCGACGTGGTGCGCGCGATCGAGGCTGCGCTACGCGATCCGAGCGCTGATCGCGTAGCGCTCGATCTGGCGGGTCCCGAATGCCTGTCGCACCGCGAGCTGGTGGCTCGTGCGGCAGCGGCGCTCGGCCACGCAGCCCCGAGCGTCGCGCCCATCCCGCTATTCGCCGCCAGAACCTTTGCTGCACTCGCTACCCGGCTGCTCGCAAACCCGCCCCTCACGCCGGCCATGCTGGGTGTGCTACAGCGCAATGATCGGGTGGACGCCGCCGAGACAGCCCAGCTTCTGGGCATCGCACTCACGCCCCTCGATGAGACGCTTGCTCACTGCCTGCGCGATGACGTGGAGAGCGCATGAGTACACCCGAAGTCGAGAGTCCCGCACCCGCCTCCCCGCCGAGGGCAAAGCTGTGGCAAAAATTGCTTCCCTGGGGCATCACGCTCGCCTGCTTTGCATACCTGTACGGGCGCATGAGCGGCGGGGCGGCGGCACAGGGCCTGACGGTGCCCAGCTACCTGGGACGCACCTTCGCCGACGTCAGCTGGGGCCGGTGGCTGCTGTTGATGGCTCCCTATTCGTTCTTCTTCTTCCTGGTCGATTCGGCGGTCGTATGGCGCGTGATCAACTGGTTCAATACCAGGGTCGCCTACACCGACATCCTACCGGTGCGTGGTAGCGCCTACATCCTATCGATCCTGAACGAGCAGGTCGGCAAGGGCGCGATGGGACTCTACCTGTATCGCCGGCACGGCGTTCCGGGCTGGGAGCTCGGATCGAGCATGCTCTTCATCATGCTATGCGAGCTGCTCTACCTGTCGGGTTGGGCCACGATCGGCTGGAGCATCGCCGGCGATACGTTGCCGGAGGTGTTCTCTGCGATCCCATACTTCTTCGCTGGGATCTTGGTGCTGTTTGGCGTCCTGCACGCCGTGATATCGCGCCCGGGGACACCGGACGAGCAGAGCTTCCGCAGCCGACCCGTGTTCCGAGCGTTCCGTGAGGCGCACTGGTGGTACTACCCGACGATCGCGCTGATCCGCTCGCCCGCGATCCTGGCGGCAGTGGTGATCTATACGTTCGCGCTTCGTCTCTTTGGCGTCGAGGTGGGCTTTGCGACGATGCTGGGCTACCTGCCGGTCATCTTCTTCGGTGCAGCCACGCCGGGGCCGATGCGCTCGGTCGCGATCACGCTGTGGGTCGTGCTGTTTCCCGAGCAGGACGCGGGCAAGATGGGCGCCTTCGGGCTCGTCCAGCACAATTTCTTCATCTTCTTCAACGCCGCGATCGGACTCGTCTTCCTCAGGCGTGCGAATCGCGAGCTGTTCGGGCAGACGGCGCCGGAGTGAGCTGCTCGTACTCGTGGAGCAAGGGGCGCCGCATCTCCCACAGGTAGCGCAGCGTCGAGCTCGGCCAGAGCGCAAACACCTTGCCGTTCTCGTCCATGTACCAGCTCTTGCAACCGGACTTCCAGATCGTTCGATCGAGATCCTGCTGGATGTCGCGGTTGAAACGATCCGACTCCTCGCGGCGCGGATCGAGATGCACCAGCGCGCGCTCACTGGCGGCGCGGATGCACTTCAGGATGTAGCCCACCTGCGCCTCGATCATGATGATCACGGAGTTGTGACCGAGCCCACTGTTGGGCCCGAGCAGCATGAAGAAATTCGGGAAGCCCGGCACGGCAACAGTGCGATGCGCTTCGATGCCGCCCGCCCACTGCTCGGCGAGCTGCACCCCGGAGCGGCCGGTCACCCGCAGCGGTGCCAGAAAGTTGAACGCCTCGAAGCCCGTCGCGTAGATCAGCGTGTCGGCCTCGTGGAGCCTGCCGTCCGCGGTGCGAACGCCGCTGGGCTCGAGCCGCTTGATCTCGGTCGTAACGAGATCGACATCGTTGCGTAGCAGCGTTTCGAAATAGTCGTCGGAGATCAGCATGCGTTTGCAGCCGGGCTTGTAGTCGGGCGTGAGCCTGGCGCGGAGCTCCGGGTCCGGCACGCGCATCGCGATCGAACGGCGGCACAAACGTTCCAGCGGGGCCGCGAGACGACTCCCCGCAACGAAGACGGGAAAGCGCGCCTCCAGTAACAGGTAGAGGAAGAGGCGGTAGAGCCGCTGCAGACCCGGCACGATACGGAATGCCCGCTTCAGCCAGGCTGGATAGGCGCGATCACCGCGCGGCAGGATCCAGTTCGGTGTCCGCTGGAAGATCGTCAGATGCTCGGTCTGCTCGGCGATCTCGGGCACGATCTGGATCGCACTGGCGGCGCTGCCGATGATCGCGACGCGACAGCCAGCGAGATCGCGATCCGGTCGCCACTGGGCCGAGTGGAAGGACGTTCCTTCGAAGTCGTCGGCACCGGGAATGCTCGCAACCTTTGGCTTGTGGAGGCCACCGAGGGCGCTCACCACGAAGTCGGCGTGGAACTCCTCGCCGCCTTCGAGACGGACACACCAATCCTCGTCCGTGTACTCGATATGCTCGATCTCAGCGCCGAAACGGAGGTGGGGGGCGAGCCCGTACTTATCGGCGCAGTGCTCGCAGTATTCCTGGATCTCCCAGCCGGGCGAAAAGATGCGGCTCCAGTCCGGGTTGAGCTCGAACGAGTACGAATACAGATGCGAGGGCACGTCACACGCAACGCCCGGGTAGGTGTTGTCGCGCCAGGTGCCGCCGACGCGATCGCTCTTCTCGAGGATCGTGAACGAATCAATGCCCGACTGCTTGAGTCGGATGCCCATGCACAGGCCCGAGATGCCAGCGCCGAGGATCAGGACTCGGGGAGAGGTCGTCATCGACGCAGCACGTTGGCAGCCCGAGAGTGTCCTTGCACGCTCAGGCGGACCAGATGCGTTCGCCCGGCAGCCACTGCGCGTGGAAGCCGCTCGGGACGCGGACCGGTAGCCCGACGCGAGCGATCGGGCCAAACTCGATCGCTCGCGCGTCGAACACCCAGGCCTCTGAGCGGTGCGTGCCCGCGTGCGTCGCCAAGTTGATGACGTAGCCGTCGTCCTCGGCCTCACCGTCGGGTCGCGGGGCAAAGGTCGACTCGCCCGCGCACCAGCCGGGCTCGTAGTCGTAGCGAACACAGCCGCCGTCCTCGTGGTCGTACTTCACGAGCGCTCGGAAATCGACGGTGTACATGTCCTCAGGCAGGTGCTGGTGGTAGGAATAGCGGGTCTTCACGCCATAGAGGCGGGTATCGGGGAGGCAGAACTCGACGTTCAGGTCGTCGAGCTGCTCTTCTCGCGTCTCGCCGGTGACGAGGTTCATCCGCCATCGGTGCAGATGAGCGCGAATGCGCAGGTAGCCGAGCATCGAGGCTAGGTCGCCTTCTTTGGGGTTGCGCACGATCGTCGGGTCGGGTTGGAAGCAGCCGTCCATCACGATCCAGTCGCCTTCCTCCCATGCATTCACCATGTGCAGCACGTAGCCGGGCTCGAATTCGAACCAGTAGATCTCGTCGCTCGTGCCGCGACGCGGTACCACACCGAATCGGCTAGGCAGCTCGCGGTGGAAGCGACTGACCCGATGGCCATGCTCGCGCAGGACGTCCACATCGTGGAACAGCGGAAAGTCGTGCAGGATCGAGTGGTGTTCGGTCAGCGTGATATCGTGCGACGCACGCGGGCCTGGCAGGTCGACCGGGATCTGATGGACCAGATCGCCTCGCTCGTCGAGCACACCGTAGGTCATGAACGGCGGCTCAAACTCGGCCAGGCTGAACCACACGAGCTCACCGGTGCGTTCGTCTCGCTTGGGGTGCGCGGAAATCGTGGCGTTGCGCCGACCACCGAAGTCATCGACGCCGAGTGTCTCGAGAGTGGCGGGATCGAGCCGGTAGGGCTCGCCGCACAGGTACCAGAGCGCCAGCACCTGGCCGGCGTGCCACACGAGATCGGTGTTCGCTGTGTCCTTCAGGTAGTAGCGCGGAGCGGCGAAATCAAAGGGGCCCATCACCCCGGGCCAGATCGACTCACCCCTTGCAGCCTCGTCGGCAAGCCCGGCAGTGCGAACCCAGCGGCTGCGGTAGCTCGCCCGGCCGTTGCGGAAGTAGACGCCGTGCACCATGCCGTCGCCGTCGAACCAGTGGTACTGGTTGCGCGGCGCATGCACGGAGTTGGGACCGTTGCGCAGGTGCGCTCCGACCAGGTCGGCCGGAAGCTCACCCTCGACCAGGAGATCGCTTGCGGTCGTCTCCTCGCTGACCGGAGCGTGGATGCCGTGCAGGTAGGGGTTCTCGATGCTCTCTGTCCAGCCGGGACGATCCATCCCGCGAGCATAGCGTCGCGTGGACACCCTGCTCCCGCACACCGCCGAGCAGACTCGAACGCGTCACTGCCGACTCGACCCATCGTCCCTGGCTGACCGGGCGGCTCGCGAGGTACGCAGACGATCCGCCATCGACACGAGAGTGCTGACGACCAGCACCCAGCCAAGAGCGAACGGAAGACCCTGGGATGGCCAGCCGATCGACAGACCGTCGCGCACCACCGGGATCCCCAGCACGACGAAGTATCCGATCCCGTTCCAGCGGCCGAGCGCGCTCGCGCGCAGCGCCCAGCCCTCACGCGGTCGCTCCGCGCGCCGCGGCGTGCGCGAGTCGAGCACGTACTGGGCGAAGGCGATCGCGATCAGCGGAGGCAGGAGCCACGGCAGCTCGCCGCGCAGTGCCAGAGCAAGGCAGCCAAGCGCGACGAAGGAGGCATCGCTCACGTGGTCGAGCAGTCCGCCTAGCGCAGACGTCTCGCCGTAACGGCGAGCCACTCGGCCGTCCACCAGATCGGTCGCCACCGCGAGCGCGAACAGTCCGAGCGCGATGCCGTGGATCTCGCAAGCGATCGAGAGTGCACACGCGGGTGCAGCCGCGAAGCGCAACGCCGTCAGCGCGTTGGCACGAGTTCGCCAGACTCCGGATCTCGGGACTTCGGGCATTCCACCAATGTAGTTGGACTCGCGCGGGCTGCTACGGTTGGCTCCGCTCGCGCCGCCGCGAGCCCGGGGAGTGATGTGAGTGCAATGCTCTGGCAGGAGCGCGTGGAGCTGGCTACCGGGCTTGCTGCTGGCGGCGCTAGCGGCTGGCTGTGGTGGCGGGGATGCGGACCCGACGACGCGGCCGCAAGACGGCTCGGGAGCAGCCGGGACCCCAGCGCAAGCTGACGCACCCGCCGGCGCCCCGTTGAGCGAGCTTGCCAGGCGCGGCGAGCGCATCTACAGGGTGAACTGCATCGCGTGTCATCACCGCGATCCGACCCAGGACGGGGGGCTCGGGCCCGCCATCGCGGGCGCCTCCTACGAGCTGCTCGAGGCGCGCGTGCTCCGGGCGGCGTATCCGCCGGGCTACACGCCCAAGCGCGACACGCGGATGATGGTGCCGCAGACCCACCTCGAGCCCGAGATCGCCGCGCTGACTGCCTACCTGGCCCAGTTCGCCGACAAATGACCCGGGGCCCCGCGGCAGTCGCCGCGAGGCCCCGGGGAGGAGAACAGCGACGGCAGCTCAGCTGTTGACGAACGCGCCGATCGCCCAGAGCAGCACCGTCAGGCCGAGGCCCATGTGGATCGTGCCCGAAACCGTCGTAAGGGGCTTCTGGCTCGCTGCGCCGGGGCCGATCAGCGCGTTGATCTCGACCAGCACGATCAAGCCACCGGCCAGCAGCCAGTACAGCCCGTCACTCGTGCCATTGGCCAACGACTGCAAGTGGCTGGCCGACGCCATGAAGAACAGCATCGGAATCGAGAACAGGGTATTGGTCCGCGAGGCCATGCCGGCCCTGCCGCCGCGCGCGGCTGCCTCGGGGATCGGCTCCCCGCCGCCGGCCACCTGCTCGGCCGAACGGATCACGACCTGCTGTGCGGGCCAGATCACGAACCAGACGTTGGCCCACATGAAGGTGCCCATCAGACCCCCGGTCAGGATCCTAGTCATGTAGCCGTCGCCCAGCCCGAAGCCGGTGCCAAGCTTCATCAGCACGATGAGCCAGCCCGACAGGAAGGTGAACATCGCGCCCCACCGGAACCACCAGAGCGCATTCGGCACCAGCCCGCGGGTCATCGCACCTTTGGCCTGGCCACCCAGCTCGCTCCCGAAGAAGGGGGTCTGGATGAAGTTGAAGTAGTAGAGGACGCCGATCCATGTCACGCCGCTCAGAAAGTGGATCCAGCGAATCAGGAACTCGCCATATTCCATCTGTAGCTCTCCTCTGAGGGTTGGAAAACGCGCGGATTGTATCCGCGATTCCGCCGAATCGGCGGAAGTTTTCGGACCCAATTACACGCGCATCATTGGCCGAGCTGGCTCAGGCGGTCGAGGATTCGGTTCCAGCCAAGGCGGTTGAACAACGGCTCGGCCTGGGTGGGGTGGGGGCGCTTCAGGGCAAGATCCCTCAGGTTGGCCCGGATTCCCGGAACGTCGTAGCGGACAGTGGCCAGCTGCCTGGTCCGAAGCGCGCGGTCGCGGTGTTCCGCGATTCGCCCGGCCGCTCGTTTGGCGCCTCGGATCGGGAGATCGGCCCAGCGCTCCGGATCGACCGGGATGTCCTCGATCCGGCCGAAAGCCTGCAGCACGGCGGCCGCGGTCTTGGCCCCCACGCCGGGCACGCCGGGCAGGTTGTCCACCGCGTCACCGACCAGCCCCAGGTAGTCGGGGATCTGAGCCGGATCGACGCCGAACTTTTCCCGCACCGCGTCGGCATCGGTCACACCGGGCTTGCCGATGTCGGCCAGCACCAGCCGTCCGTCCTCGCGCACCAGCTGAGCGAGATCCTTGTCGGTCGTGTGTACGACCACTCGGGTATCCCGCTTCGCCAGCAGCTGCTTCGCGAGGGTCGCGATCACGTCGTCGGCCTCGAAGTCCTTCGCCTCGAACACCGACAGCCCGATTGCCGCAGCCGACTCCTTGCACAGACCAAACTGGGCT
This sequence comes from Myxococcota bacterium, assembly GCA_036336835.1. Taxonomy (GTDB): domain Bacteria; phylum Myxococcota_A; class UBA9160; order UBA9160; family UBA4427; genus JAYZFK01. The sequence goes on from JAYZFK010000062.1 coordinate 73,916, forward strand.
TCGAGCTCCTCGTCGGGCTCGCCGCGCTGCGCCTTGTACTCGGGCTCGAGGTCGTTGCGGAAGCTCGTCATCGCATGGTCGAAGCACACGGCCAGGTGCGTCGGCCGCTGTTCGCGCCAGTGGCGGATCAGCATATTCGTGAAGCCGTACGCAGCCGATGTCGGCGTGCCGTCGGGCGCCCGCATCTCGGGCATCGCGAAGTGAGCGCGAAAGATGTACACGTGGCCGTCGACGAGGTGGACTGTGCGCCCCGACACGCGACTAACTACGTTCTTCTAGCACGAGCTCGGCCACCGTCTCAGCCGCCTTCTCCACGGGGATGTCCTGACTCGATCCGTCGCGCCGGCGCTTGTACTCGAGCGTTGCAACGGCGAGCCCCCTCCGGCCGACCGTGATCCGATGCGGAATGCCGACCAGCTCGGCGTCCTTGAACTTGACGCCTGGGCGCTCGTCGCGGTCGTCGAGGAGCACTTCGATGCCACGCTCCTGGAGCGCCTCGTAGACCCGTTCGCCCACCTCGAGTGTCTCGACGCTCCTGGGATCGAGCACGGTAACCACGACCTCGAAGGGCGCCACGTTCACTGGCCAGCAGATTCCACTTTCGTCGTGGTTGGCCTCGACAACCGCCGCCACCGCACGCCCGATCCCGATGCCATACGAGCCCATGACCAGCCGTCGCTGCGAGCCGTCCTCGCCCAGCACACTGACGTCGAGTGCGTCGGTATAGCGGGTGCCGAGCTTGAAGATGTGACCGACCTCGATCGTCTTCGCTACGTCGAGCGGTTTTTCACACATCGGACACGCCTCGCCGGCGTTTACCTCGCGCAGATCGAGCCAACCCTTCACGTCGACGTCACGCTCGACATCGACGCCGCGCAGATGATGATCGTCCTCGTTCGCACCGGTCACCATGTTGCTGCGGCCGCGCAGCGCCTCGTCGGCGATCACGAAGTGATCGACACCGACCGCACCCAACGAGCCCGCCGACGCACCCATGGCGGCGCGGATCTCGGCATCGCTGGCAGGACGGATCTCCTGCGCCTCGATCTGGTCGAGCAGCTTCTGCTCGACGAGTTGGTGATCGCCGCGCAACAGCAGGAGCACGGTCTTCCCATCGACGTGGTAGACGAGCGTCTTGATCTGCCGGCTGCTGGGCGCGCCTCCCTCGAAGCGCTCCAGATCCGCGATGGTGCGTACGCCGGGCGTCGGGAACTTCTCGGTCGCCGCCTGCGGCGCGCCGTCGTCGATGGGAGGCAGGACCGACGTCGCCTTCTCGAAGTTCGCGGCATAACCGCACGCCCCGCAGGAAGCGATCCAGTCCTCGCCGGCGTCGCTTCGCACCATGAACTCGATCGAACCGCTGCCGCCCATCATGCCGGACGATGCCTCGACGGCGACCGCATCGAGCCCGATGCGAGCGAAGATCTTCCGGTAGGCCTCGAGATGCCGGTCGAAGGCGAAATCGAGTCCGGCCTGGTCGAGGTCGAACGAGTACGAATCCTTCATGGTGAACTCGCGCACGCGCAGCAATCCACTCTTGGGTCGCGGTTCGTCGCGGAATTTCGTCTGGAACTGGAACCAGATCTGGGGCAGCTGGCGGTAGGAGCGCAGCTCTCCCGCGACGAGGGTGAAGATCTCCTCGTGCGTCATCCCGAGCGCGAGGTCCGCATCCTTTCGGTCGCACAGCCGAAACATCTCCGCACCCACGGACTCCCAGCGACCGGTCCGATCCCAGACGTCGCGCGGGTGCATGCAGGGCAGCTCGAACTCCTGCGCGCCGATCGCCTCCATCTCCTGGCGCAGAATCGCCTCGACCTTGCGGGCGACTCGCCGTCCAAGCGGAAGCAACGAGTACGAGCCGGCCATCAGCTGGCGAACGAGGCCACCTCGCACCAGCAGCTTGTGACTCGCCGCCTCTGCATCGGCGGGATCGTCGCGAAGCGTCGGAATGAAAGCCTTCGACCAGCGCACGGCGTCCTCCAGCGCGCGAGCGTAGCCCTTCGCACGCGAGAACCCTCAGCGGCTCCCCTAGAAGGCGGTTCCGTGCTGCGCCGTGTACGGAACGAAGGCGGCCATCAGCTGAGCCGTCAGGGGGCCGACTCCACCGGCGCCGATCCGCTCTCCGTCGAGAGTCGCCACCGGGACGATACTTGCCCCGGTGCCGGTGAGGAAGCACTCGTCGGCGGCGAACAAGTCAAAGCGGCCGAGCGTCCGCTCGCGCGTTTCGACGCCGAGGCTAGACGCAATCTCGAGCACGCTCGCAGCGGTGATCCCCTCGAGCGCTCCGTCGGTCGCCGGGGGCGTGGAGAGCACGCGGTCGCGGACCGCGAACACGTTGGCGACCGCAGCCTCTGCAACGTGACCGCTCGCATTGAGGATCAGCCCCTCGTCGGCGCCACGAAGGACGGCCTCGCGTTTGGCCAGCACGCTGTTCAGATAGTTGAGGCTCTTGACGCGCGGGTCGAGCGCATCGGCCGCGGGGCGCCGGACGCTGACCGTCACGAGGGCAATCCCGTCCGCCAGCTTCTGTGGGTCGAACAGGCGAATTGCGTCGGCGATGCAGAACAGCGCCGGATCCTTGCACTGGGTCGGATCGACGCCGAGTTCGCCCGATCCACGCGTCGCGACCAGCCGCAGGTAGGCTTCGTCGCGGTCGTAGGCCCGCGCGGTCTCGAGCACCACGCGCCGGATCGCCTCGAGACCCCCCGGCAGATCGAGCCCAATCGCCCTGGCAGCGGCTCCGAAGCGGCGCAGATGATCGCCCAGCCGGAATACGCGCCGCCCGTACACGCGAATGCCCTCGAAGATGCCGTCGCCGTAGAGCAGCCCGTGGTCCGTCACCGGAATCCTCGCCTCCGCGCCGTCGACGACGCGCCCGTCGATCCAGACCTTCACGGCATGTCTCCTGCCAGGCGCTGGACGATGCGCTCGGCGGTCTTGCACACACGCTCGGCCAGGGCGCCCAGACCCAGCTCGCTCGCACGCGCGCTCGGCACCGCGAGCGCGACGTGTGCGAGCAGACGACCCCGGTGCACGACCGGGGCGGCTAGCACCGACAGGCCCGCAATCCACTCGTCGACGTTCGCCGCCCAGCCGCGCTCGCGCGCCAGCTCGACCTCGCGGCGAATCGCCGTCTCCGACGTGTGGGTTGCGCCGGTGAACGCCTCCGACGGGGCGATCGCGAACTCGAGCTCGGAGGGAGCCAGCGCGAGCTGGAGCTTGCCGACGGCGGTCGCGTGAACCGGCACGACTGCACCGACCCGGGGCGCGGCGCGCAGGAAGCCCGTGCCCTCCGCCTTGTCCAGGACGACCAGCTGACCGCCCCGGGCCGCGACCAGAAAGAACGTCTCGCCGAGCGATTCGGCCTCCTGCTCGATGATCGGCCGGGCGGCAGCCACGGCGGGCTCGCGTTCGAGCACGCCGAGCCCGAGCGCGATCAGCCCGATCCCGAGCCGGTAGCGACCCCGCTCGTCCTGCTCGACGAGGCCTCGCCTCCGCAGCGCAGCGAGCAGCCGATGGGCGCTCGACTTGGGCAGGCAGAGCGCGCGGCTGAGCGCGGTCACGCCGAGCGAAACCTCTGCCGCATGCAACGCGAAGAGTACGTCGATCGCTTTGTCTACCGTGGCGAGGGGCGGTTCCACGTCGCCCATGGCCTCCCCTTCGGACTGATCTATTTGTTCCAGATATCAGATCAGAGTATCGGATAATGGAACATATATTCTTAACGACGAATCTGGAGCCGCGCAAGGCCCGCCCGGAAGCTCTCGGACAAGGCAACGGGGGAGGGCGCTCAGACCAGCCGGACGAGCGCCGCCGTGTGCGTCAGCAGGCTCGAGGTCGCCCTGCGAGTGCCCGCGATCTGGTACGAGCCGATCAGGCCGAGCCAGGGGGCGGGGCGAAAGGCGCGGGCCAGGTAGCCGGATTCGATGCCCGCGTGTCCGAACAGCGCCTCGCCACGAGCCCGACAGCTCGACGCCAGGCCGATTCCTCCGCCTTCGGAGAGGGGTGCGAGACTCTCTCCGGCAGCCGCCAGCGCCTCGCGTGCCGCCAGGGCGTCTCGACGGGCGAAGGCGAGCCTCTGTCCGACCTCGACAGGCTCGGCCAGGGCGATCGCCCCCTGCTCCGGGTCGATCCCGACCACACCGCGAACGAGCGCCGGCTCGGGCTCCGCACCCGGAAGCTCGGGCAGCGCAACCAGCACGCTGCGCATCGCTCGACGCTCGTCGTCCCACAACGCACCCGCCGCATCGCGAAACTCCTCGAGAGCCGAAGCCCCGTCGAGCTCGACGATCCAGTTGCCCCGTGTGCTGGTCACGGTACGTGTCCCACAGAGCGAGGTCGCCGGTGCGAGCGCGCAGCGCAGCGCAGAAGGCGCCCGCAGCCGGATCGCGAGCGCCCCGCCCTCGGACACCTCGCCGTCGATCGCGTGTGCCGCCGGGCCCCCTGCGGGCCCTTCGACGCCAACACCGAGCACACAGGCTGGCGCACAGCGCGAGAGTCCCGCAGCCAGCGAACGCGGATCGAGTTCGTGCGCGTCGGCGACGACGAGCACCAGGTCGTCGCAGCCGAGATCGGCGAAGGTTGCCACCAGCTCGTCGCCGAGCTCGTCCTCGCGGCCCCTGGCGTGATCGAACGAATGGAGATCGAAGCGCACGCCGGCGCCACCGAGCGCGAGCACCGCCACGGCCGGCATCGCCGCGCGCTCGCCTGCGTCCGATATCACGCCCTCGACGTGAACCGCCACACAGACTCCCGCCCCGGCAAGCCCTGGGACGCTCGCCTGCCGCAGTGCCGCACTGCACCCATGGGCTGTGCTCACGAAGGCAATGGCGAGCGCCGCCGGGCCGCCGAGGTTCGCCAGCGCCGCGTCGCCTGCCTGCTCCATCGCCCGACCTGGGTCGAGGCCCTCGTCGACTGCCACAGCGGCCCGCATCGCAGCCGAGTATACGAATCGCCCCGCGGGAGGCAGCGGGGTGCCGTTTCGGCTGTCCTGGCTCTCGGCTAGCATCGCGCAGTCGGCGTGCCGCCCTCCTCGGCGTCGGTTTTGCTCGCTCCCCTGTTGCAACTGAGGCCCGTGGGCCAATTCGAGGGCGTGGTGGCAGACTTCGAGATCATCGAGCGGGAGAGCGAACTCGAAGCGCTCGCTGCCGACCTCCTGAAAGAGAAGGTCGTCGCCGTCGATACCGAGGCCGACAGCTTCTACCACTACTTCGACAAGACCTGCCTGATCCAGATCGCCACGCGCAAACGCATCTATCTCGTCGACCCTCTCGCGATGGACGGCGCTGAGAAGCTGGCGCCGCTGGGTCCACTGTTCGCCTCGCCCGACGTCTGCGTCCTGTTCCACGCCGCGGAGTACGACATCTTCGTCCTCAAGCGCGACTACGGCTTCGAGTTCGCAAACCTGTTCGACACGATGGTCAGCGCGCAGCTGCTCGGATACCGGGCCGTCGGGCTCGCCGCACTGATCGAGCACCACTTCGGCTTGAAGCTGCCGAAGGACGAACAGCGATCCGACTGGTCACGCCGACCACTGACCGCCAAGCAACTCGACTACGCCGCGTCCGATGTGAAGTTCTTGATCCGGTTGTCGGAGAAGCTCGGGCGGGAGCTGCGCAAGGCGAAGCGACTCGAGTGGGCAGAGGCTGAGTTCGAGTCGCTGACACAGCGCAGGTGGCCGGAGAGAAGCTTCGACGAGCTCGGCTATCTGCGCATCAAGGGCGCGCGCAAGCTCGAGTCGAAGTCGCTGTCGATCCTGCGCGAGCTCCACATCCTGAGGGACCGACGCGCCCGCGAGATCGATCGCCCGCCCTTCAAGGTGCTGGGCAATCGCACGTTGATCCAGATCGCCCAGGACAAGCCGCGCAGCCTGGCCGCGCTCGGCGAGATCAAGGGCGTCACGGAGTTGATTCTTCGCCGCATGGGCAGCGAACTGATGTCAGCAGTGCGCGACGGGCGCAAGCAGGAGCACGGCCCGATCCCCAAGCTCGCGAGCAACGGCCGACGCCGGATGGACCGCCGCAGCGAGAAGCGTCTCGAAGTGCTGAAGAAGTGGCGACAGCGTCGTGCGGCCGAGCTCGAGCTCGATCCCGGTGTGCTTTGCCCGAATGCGTCACTGGAAGCGATCGCCTCAAAGCCCCCGATAGCGGCCAGCGATCTCGAGGGACGCAAGCAGCTCAAGGGCTGGTTCGCCCGGGCATTCGGGGAAGAGATCGCGGAGCTGCTGGCCGACGACGACGATCGATCCGGCAAGGACACTCGCTAGCTGCGGCGAGCCATGGAGCGGCGCGGATCGGGCGGGAACCCAGAAAACGTCGACCCCCCGGCTGACCTTCAGCTGGGGGGTCGTGATCTGACTCGGGTGCAACGAAGTTGGGAAGGCGGGGTGCCGTTCTGGGGGAAAGCGCCTCAGTCTCTTGCCTCGTTGCAGGAGTTGAGCGAGCCGGGGAACGCGCCCGTTAAATCCCCGGCCCACTCAGATCAGATCTCCTGTTGTAGTTAGCTAGAGCACGCTGCGTGCCAACTCCGTCGACCTCGTGGGATGGATGCAAGTGGTTGATATTACTTGGCTCTACTCCATGAATGGTGTTTCCACCCCGCAATCTGATGTTGCATGCTGGCAGAGCGAAGCACCCCGATCCACCTTGGGGGCAGCCAGCCGAATCCAGCAATATCAACAGGTTGTCGCCGCCGCATCCAAGAGTTCCAGTGCATCTCAATGTTGCGGCTGGCTGCTCGGGCTGCTGACGGCCCTGGGCTGCTCGGGCAACCCCGCCGTGCAGATTCACGAATTCGGACAGCCGAGTTCGGCCGAACGCTACTGCGCGTGGTTCGGAGAGGCTCGGGACGGGGTGCTCTACTTCGGCCAGGCGCCCTTCTGGTCGGCTGCGCGCCAGGCCAATGCGCCAGAAGCCGATCTCGCCGCGCCCGGGCCACAGTGGATCGGACGCTTCGATCTTGCGGCTCGAGAGCCACAGCCGACACTCGACGTGTCGGCGAACGGGGCCCGATCCGGCGTCTGGGACGTGCTGCCCCACCCGAACGGACGTGTCTACTTCACGACCTTCTACGAGCCCGCCGGCTCGATCGACCTCGCAACCGGCGACGTGGCCCGCTACCCCGATCTCGGGACCGGCTTGAACGAGCTGGCCTTCGGGCCCGAGGACGCGATCGTCGCCACACGCTACGCAGGCCGGGGCGACGACCCGCGCGGGAGTGGCTCGCTGGTCCTCTTCTCGCCCGAGGGGCTGCTCCTGGCCGAGTACCCGCTCCGCGCGCCGATCGGCTACGCGCTGGCTCCCAAGACCGCGGCCTGGGACGAGGCCGGCAACCGCTATTGGCTGAGCACCGATCTCGTGCGTCGCGACCCCGACGCACCGCCGGCGCCCTCCGAGCATCCGGCGATCGTCCTCGACGCGGGCGGCTCCGAGATCGCCCGCATCGGCGGCGTCGAGCTCCACTTCGTCCGCTTTGGTCGCGACGGCCGGGGCGTCGCGGCCTACGTCGCCGAGGGCGAGCTGCGACTGGTCGAGCTGGGCCCGGGCGAACCGCGCCGGCAGCTCGCGCCCGGCAGCGGCGAGCTGCTCGATGCGAACTTCCCGGCGCTGCTCGACTTCGTGCAGGACATCTCGTTCGGCCCCGAGCGAGAAACCATCGTCACCCGCTGGAGCGGCCGCGTCCACGTGCTCGGCCTGGGAGGCGAGCGGCGCGATCTCCAGCTGCCGCGCGACGATCCTGCGGGCCTCTACTACAGCGCAGCGCTGTCGGCCGGTGAAATCTGCGCAACCTACTGCGCCGACGTGGCTGTCGTGTGCGCTCGGCTGCCGTGACGGGGCTCGGGTAGACTCGCGGCCGTGTTCGAGCAGAGACGCAAGCGCTTGCTGGAAGCGATGGGCCCGGATGCGGTGGCGATCCTCCAGGGGGCCCGGTGTGCAACGCGCTCGAACGACACCGAGTTCCGCTTCCGGCAGGACAGCGATTTCTGGTACCTGAGCGGCTTCGACCACCCCGACGCCGTCGCGGTGATGAGAACCGACGGCGGGCCCGCGTACACGTTATTCGTACAGCCGCGCAATCCCGAGGCAGAGGTGTGGACCGGATTTCGTCCCGGAGTCGAAGGGGCGAAGGACGACTACGGTGCTGACGAGGCCTTTGCCATCGACGAGCTGCACCAACGCCTTCCCGAGCTGCTTGCAAAGGCGAAGCGCCTCCACCACCAGTTTGGGCGCGACCCGAAGCTCGATGCGGCGGCGATCGAGACCCTCGACGCAATGCGGCGGCGCTCTCGGCAGGGCGCCATCCCACCGTCCCAGATCATCGATCCACGCGAGATCCTGCACGAGATGCGGCTGTTCAAGAGCGCGCACGAGCTCGAGCTGATGCGTCGTGCGGCCGCAATCTCGCACGAGGCACACGCCGAAGCGGCGAAGCTCGCGCACGAGGGCCACCACGAGTACGAGCTCGAGGCGGTACTCGACTACACCTATCGACGTCGCGGGGGCTGGGGGCCGGCGTACGGAACGATCGTGGCGGGCGGATCGAATGCCACTGTGCTGCACTACATCACCAACGATCAGCCGCTCCGAAACGGCGATCTCGTGCTGATCGACTCCGGCGCCGAGTTCCAGGGCTACGCATCCGACGTGACACGCACCTATCCGGTGGGCGGCCGCTTCGCCAGCTCGCACCGCGCCGTCTATGAAGCTGTGCTCGAGGCGCAGCTCGCAGGGCTCGCGCTCTGCCAGCCCGGCAAGACGCTTCAGGACGTGCACGTGGCGACAACGCGCAGGCTCGTAGAGGGAATGGTATCGCTGGGCCTCGTGTCGGGAACCGTCGACGACATCATGGAGCAGCAGTCCTACCGCCCGTTCTACATGCACAGCACGTCCCACTGGCTCGGCCTCGACGTCCATGATGTCGGCTACTACTCGCACGACGAGGTGCCTCGACAACTCGAGCCCGGCATGGCGTTCACGGTCGAGCCGGGTATCTACATCTCGAAAGACGCCAAAGCTGCTCCCGAGCACCTTCGCGGTATCGGTGTGAGGATCGAGGACGACGTGGTGATCAGCGATGCCGGCCACGAGAACCTCAACGCGGCGATCCCGAAGCGAGTCGACGAAATCGAGGCCTGGGTGTCAAGCTAGGAGGACGACGGAGCGCGAATGCCGGACATCGATTCACTGTTGAAGGAGAACCGGGTCTTCCAGCCCGGTAGAGAGTTCGCGAAGCAGGCGAACTGGAGCAAGAAGCAGATCGCCGAGTACCGCGAGCTCGGGCGGAGCCCCCAACGCTTCTGGGCGAAGATGGCGCGCGAGCACGTCAGCTGGTTTACGCCGTGGAAACGGGTGCTCGATTGGAAGCCACCGTTCGCGAAATGGTTCGTTGGCGGCAAGCTCAACGTCTCCTACAACTGCCTCGACCGGCACGTCGAGGGCGAGGGCGCCTGGCGCCGCAACAAGGCCGCGATCATCTGGGAGGGTGAGCCCGGCGATAGCCGGGTGATCACCTACGCCGAGCTCCACCGCGAGGTGTGCCGCTTCGCCAATGCGCTGAAGGCGCAGGGAGTGAAGAAGGGCGACCGGGTCGCAATCTACATGCCGATGGTGCCCGAGCTGGCGATTGCAATGCTGGCGTGCAGCCGCATCGGAGCGCCGCACTCCATCGTCTTCGGTGGATTCTCGGGCGAGGCACTCCGCGAACGCATCAACGACGCGGGCGCGAAGCTGGTAATCACCGCCGACGGCGGCTTTCGCAAGGGCGAGGCCTTCCCGCTCAAGCCCGCTGTCGACGAGGCGTGCAAGGGCGCGCCCGGCGTCGAGACGGTGATCGTCGTCGAGCGCACCGGGTCGGGCGCGACGATGAAGGCGGGGCGCGACGTGTGGTGGCACGATGTGATCGCCGCGGCGAGCCCCGACTGCAAGCCGGCGAAGCTCGACTCCGAGCATCCGCTGTTCATCCTGTACACGAGCGGCACGACCGGAAAGCCGAAAGGCATCCTGCACACGACGGGCGGCTACCTCACGCATGTCGCGACCACCCACAAGGCGATCTTCGACATCAAAGAGAGCGACGTGTACTGGTGTACCGCTGACATCGGCTGGATCACCGGGCACAGCTACGTCGTGTACGGCCCGCTGGCCAATGGCGCGACCACACTGATGTACGAGGGAACGCCGGTACACCCCGGACCCGATCGCTGGTGGGACATCATCGAGCGATGGGGTGTGAACATCTTCTACACCGCGCCGACGGCGATCCGCACCTTCATCCGGCTCGGCGACGAGCATCCGAAGAGCCACGATCTCTCGTCGCTTCGTCTGTTGGGGACGGTCGGAGAACCGATCAACCCCGAAGCCTGGATCTGGTATCGCAACGTGATCGGCGGCAAGCGGTGTCCGATCGTCGACACCTGGTGGCAGACGGAGACGGGCGGAATCATGATCACGCCGCTGCCCGGAGGCGTCGGCACCAAGCCGGGCTCGGCCACCCTGCCGTTTCCCGGAATCCACCCCGAGGTGCTCACCGAGGGCGGCAAGGTCGCGAAGCCCCCGGACGGCGGATTCCTGACGCTGCGCAAGCCGTGGCCCGGAATGCTGCGCGGCATCTGGGGCGACAAGCGTCGCTTCGTGGAGACCTACTGGTCGACGTATCCCAGGACCTACTTCGCGGGAGACGGCGCCCACCGCGACAAGGACGGCTACTTCTGGGTGATGGGGCGAATCGACGACGTGATGAACGTCTCCGGCCATCGCATCGGCACGATGGAGGTCGAGAGCGCGCTGGTGTCGCACCCCAGCGTGGCGGAGTCGGCGGTCGTGGGCCGTCCCGACGACATCGCCGGTACCGCGATCGTTGCCTTCGTCACGCCGCTCGGAAGCGCGCGAGTCGACGAAGCCTTGAAGCAGACGCTCCGGCAGCACGTGACCAAGGAGATCGGGGCCATCGCAAGACCCGCCGAGATCCGCTTCAGCGACGCGCTTCCGAAGACGCGGTCGGGCAAGATCATGCGGCGTCTACTGCGCGATATCGCCTCCGGCACGCAGACCGTTGGAGACACGACGACCCTCGAGGACTACAGCGTTCTGGCAAGGCTCCGAGAGGGCGACGAGTAATCAACAGGCTCCCGGTTCGCGCATTCAACCCCGACGCCGGACGCGGCGGAGGTTGGCGACCTTGGATTCGATGCTTCGGTAGAGCTCGTCCACGTCGACGGGAATGTTCTTCTCGTAGCGCCTCGAGATCATCGTGATGGGGAAGAAGACGTCTTCGCGAGTGCCGAAGCGCAGTGCGCGCGTGCGACCGTATTCATCGTCGACGACCACCCATGCGAGATCGAGATGCTCGGCCAGCACGTCGCCCAGCACGACACCCAGGGCCTGGAGCTCGAAGCTCTGATCGCTGGCGAGCACGCGCTGGTCGATGAGCGTCTGCAGGATTCGCAGATCGGCCAGGGCACCGCCCCGAGGCGCCGCACCGACGTGGCGTCGCGCAAGCTCGTCGATGACAACACGCTGCCGTTCGAGGCGGCGGCGATCTCCGTCCCGCAACGGCTGGACGATCGAATCCACGGACTCGCGCAGCATCGTCTTCTGCGCCTCATCGAGCACCACACGGGCCCGCTCCGCGTATGCATTGGAGGGCGTGAGGTCGTTCTCCGCGTACCAGTAGGCACCGCCCAGCACAACGATGCAGAAGACGTAGAACAGCCCCTGGCGCTGCACGCTTCGCGTTCGGCGCTTGCGGCGCTCGGCGTTGCGCCGTTGACGCAGCTCCTTGATGTTCTCTTCCGATCGCTCCATCGCGGCTCCGGATCCAGGATGCGCGAAGGCTCCTGCGTCAGCCTATCACGTGGGAATCCGGGCCCGCCCGCTAGGGGCCGCAGCGCGGGTCACTCGAGCGGCGGCCGACGACCCAGCGCCCATCCGATCGAAGCGTGACCTGGACCAGCCCGCCGAGTGCGGGCTCGCTCTCTGGCGGCGCCTCGCCGCACAGCCGCTCGACGATCCTTCGCACGACTCCCTTGTGCGCAACGACCAGCATCGAGCGCGCTCGCCGAGCGAGCATCCGCTCGAGCCCTGCCTCGACGCGCGCCCGGAAGCTCGCACGGCGTTCGCCTTCCGGGAACTCGAAGCCTGGCGCTCCCTCGCGCCACAGGCGATACAACGAAGGATCGCGCTGCTCGATCTCCTCGGCGGTGAGCCCCTCCCAGCGACCAAAGTCGATCTCGCGAAAGTCTGCCTCGAGCACGATCGGGGCCTGCGGCCTGACGATGCGCGCACCCTCCCAGGCACGTGCGAGCGGGCTCGCGACCACCAGATCGATGCCGTCGTCCGGCAGCGCGCGCGCCGCCTCGCGCATCTGGGCGCGACCCAGCGGCGAAAGCGCGACGTCGGTCGCGCCGTGGAAGCGGATGCTCGACTGGCCGTCGGTCTCACCGTGGCGAAGCAACAGGATCCGGCTCATGGCTCCTCCAGAGGTTCTCGAATCATCGGGAAGGGCGTGCCCGGGGTCAACGAGCGATAGACTCCACGCCGGAGGATCGATCGGGGGGTCCAATGGTGCACAGAGGCCTGGTTCTGATCGTTCTCGCGGTCCGCTCCGCTGAGTCGGCACCGAGGTGGCCCCGGCTGGGCGCCGAAGCCACGCCGTGAACCCCGACGCGACGCATCGGCGACGCATTCGGCGGCTGCGCGCCGCGCTGCTGGAGTGGTATCACGCCAACCGCCGCGATCTTCCCTGGCGCCGCTCGCGAGATCCCTACGCGATCTGGATCTCGGAGACGATGCTGCAGCAGACGCGCGTCGAGACGGTGATTCCGTACTACGAGCGATTTCTCGAACGCTTTCCGAGCGTCGACGTGCTGGCCGACGCGGACGAGGACGACGTATTCTCGGCCTGGGCCGGCCTGGGCTACTACTCGCGTGCACGCAATCTGCACCGCGCTTCGAAGCAGATCGCGAGCGATCACGGCGGCGAGCTGCCGCGCAGCGTGGCGGCGCTGCGCGCGCTTCCGGGCATCGGCCGATACACCGCGGGCGCCCTCGCCTCGATCGCTTTCGACGCGCCCGAACCGATCGTCGACGGCAACGTCGTCCGCGTGCTCACACGGCTTCACGGAATCCGCGAGGACACCGCGATCCGGTCGGTAATCGATCGTCTGTGGGACGAGGCAACGCTGCTCGCCCGAGGCGAGAGCCCGGGCGATCTCAACCAGGCGCTGATGGAGCTCGGGGCGCTCGTGTGCACGCCCCGCACGCCCGACTGCGCGGCGTGCCCGCTGGTGCGCAGCTGCAACGCGCATGCCCGTGGTGACGCCGAGGAGCTGCCGATCAAGACGAAGAAGACGAAGCCGCTGCCGATGGAAGCGGCCTGCGCAAGCATCGAGCGGCGCGGCAAGCTGCTCGCAACCCGGCGCCCTGAGAAGGGACTGATGGCAGGGATGTGGGAGCTCGCCGGTGGGGATCTGCTGCCCGACGAGGCACCCGAAGAGGGCTTCCACCGCGCCCTGCGCGAGCGGACCGGGCTGGCTGTCAAACGCGCTGAATCGATTGGCGAGATCGGCCACGCGTTCACGCACCGCACGCTGCGCTTGCACGTCTTCCGCTGTGGTCCGCCGACCGGTCGCATTCGACTCCGGGGCCCGACGGCACACCGCTGGGTGAGCCGGATCGAGCTCGAACGGCTCGCGCTCGGCAAGGCCACGCTCAAGGCGCTTGCGCTGCTCGACGAGCACCGGCGATGAGCGGCAAGGACCGCGACCCGCCGTCCGACGAGTTTGCGAGCGCGCTCGGCGGTGTGAATCCGATCTCTGATCGGAGCAAGCGGGTACACAACCCCTCGCGGCCCGCCGGCGGCCCGCCCGCCGAGAGCCACCCAGATCCCTTCGTGCATCCCGACCCGGCCGAGCCGCGCTTCGCCCACCGCCAGCTGGCGAAGCAAGCCACCGTCGCTCGACTGCGCAGCGGCTCACTCGAGCCCCAGCGCCGGATCGACCTTCATCAGATGCGCGCCGAGCCCGCTCGGCAGGCGGTGGCACAGGCCATCGAGGCGACAGCGCGCGCGGGGAGCTCGGTCCTGCTGGTCGTGCACGGCCGCGGTCGACACCATGGCGGGGTCAGCGTGCTGCGCGAGGAGCTTCCGGGGTGGCTCGAGGCCATCGATCGGGTCGTCGCCTACGCACCCGCGCCCGGCCGGGACCGCGGCACCGGGGCCACGCTCGTGCTGATCCGCTCTTCCTGAGCGCCGGGCGGACCGGCGACAGCGCGGTACAGTGGAGCGCGACAGGGGCAACGGTTGAGCAGCACCTTCGGAAAGATCTTTCGAATCGCGACCTTCGGCGAGTCGCACGGCGGCGGTGTGGGGGTCGTGATCGAGGGCTGCCCACCGCGGCTCGAGCTGGATGTCGCCGAGATCCAGCGCGATCTCGACCGCCGACGTCCGGGCCAGAGCAAGCTCACGACGCCCCGGCAGGAAGCCGACCGGGCCGAAATCCTGTCGGGCCTGTTCGAGGGCCGGACCCTCGGCACGCCGATCAGCGTCCTCGTGCGCAACACGGACGCCCGACCCGCGGCCTACGAGCCCATGAAGGATATCTATCGGCCCTCGCACGCCGACTTCACCTACGAGGCGAAGTTCGGCATCCGAAACTGGCAGGGCGGGGGGCGCGCCAGCGCGCGGGAAACGATCGGCCGGGTCGCCGCGGGCGCCGTGGCACGCAAGCTGCTGCGCGAAGTGGCCGGCATCGAAGTGCTCGCCTGGGTCGCGCGCGTCCGCGAGGTCGAAGCCAAGCTCGACGCGCTGCGCGTGACGCTGGGCCAGGTCGAAGGCAACGCGGTGCGTTGTCCGGATCCGGAGGCCGCAGCCGAGATGGAGCGCCAGATCGACCTGGCGCGCAAGGCGGGCGACTCGCTAGGCGGCGTCGTCGAGTGCATCGCGCGCAATGTCCCAGCAGGTCTCGGCGAGCCGGTCTTCGACAAGCTCGAGGCCGAGCTGGCGCGGGCGATGTTGTCGCTGCCCGCCTCGAAGGGCTTCGAGATCGGTAGCGGGTTCGCCGGCACGCTGCTGACAGGCAGCGAGCACAACGACCCGTTCGTCTCGGACGAGCAGGGCTCACCGCGGACCACGACCAATCGCTCCGGCGGTGTGCAGGGCGGCATCAGCAACGGTGAGGCGATCCAGCTGCGCGTCGCATTCAAGCCGACGGCGACCATCCGATCGGCTCAGCAGACGGTGGACCGCGACGGCAAGGCCGTGACCCTCGAGGCACAGGGCCGACACGACCCGTGCGTGCTGCCGCGCGCCGTCCCGATGGTCGAGGCGATGGCCTGCCTGGTGCTGGCCGACCATCTCCTGCGCCAGCGCGTCGTCGACGTGCTCTAACCGGCTGCCGGCAAGCTTTGCGGCGCGGTCGCCCCAACCGGCCCTGGATCTCCCGAGCGGAGCGCGATTGGTTGCAGCCTCTGGCGGCACCACCGATCGAGAAGAAGTGTCAGGGCAGTAGCACGAAGCCGCTGGCAGCCGCGAGGGCGGCCAGCAGCACAGCCAGCAACGCAATCCGTGCGTGCAGCGGCCGAGCGGCCGTCAGGCCTTGCTCGAGACGGTGACCGACGAGCGCAGTAGTGACGAACGTCGCGAGCGTCGCGACGCCCACCCAGGAGTGGAACGTAAGGAACGGCGTCCAATCGCGCAGCAGCCAGGAAGACAGCGGCCCGCCGAGCGCGCCGACTGCGATCAGCGCGACGGCCGGCTTCCCAAGCCTCAGGTGTCGGCGCCGCAGCGCGACCCGGCCGGGCTGCGAGTGCCGCCGAAGACGGCGCAGCTCGAGACCCGCGCGCAGCGTCAACCCCGCGAGCCCGAGCGAAACCGTCATCCAGGCGGGATGGAGCCAGGCCAGCCAGCGGTACAGCGCGTCGTGACCTGCGGGGTCCAGCTACTCGACCTTGTGCACGCCGTCGCTCGGCAGTCTGTCGAGCAGCGAGGCGATTGCGCGCTCGAGGTAGGCTCTGTCACGCGACTCGAGCGTGAGGAGGACCCGATAGTGCTCCTCGCCGATGCGCGGGTAGGAGCCGAGCATCAGCTCCGGAAACTCGCCGAGCAGATCGTTCAGCGAGTGGGCAATGTCGTGCTCGCGCAGGGTGACGAAGACGCGGCGCAGATGGAACGGAATGCCACGGAAGCGCTCTCGGATCGACTGGAACTTCTTCTGCAGCAGCTCCGGGATACCGGGGAAGATGTGGACGTTCTCGACCACGACGACGGGAAACCATAGATCGCCCGAGTCGATCAGCACCGCGTTCTCGGGGATCATCGCCATCTTGCGCTGACTCTCGTTGGGCGGCTTTCCCTGTGCCCGCTCCATCCGCTCGACCATCGAGGCATTCTCCACGATCGGACGATCGAACGCCCTGGCGACTGCCTCGAGCGTCATGTCGTCGTGAGTCGGACCGATGCCTCCCGACGTGAAGACGTAGTCGTAGGCAGTGCTCATCGCGCGCACCTCGCTCGCGATCAGATCCACCTCGTCGGGGATCGTCAGGATGCGTTCGAGATCGACGCCTAGCTCCCGCAGCTCTCTGGCGAGATAGGGAGAGTTGGTGTCGATTACCTTGCCCGAAAGGATCTCGTTCCCGATCACGAGCAGGCCGGCGGCGGGCATCCCGGCATCCTAGCAGGAGGGGAACTCGCGCACTGACGCGATGATGCGGGTTCGGGCGGGCGAGGGCGCGCCGATCTCAGGCCCTTTCGGCGTCGTCGCGGCGTGCTCGTCTCGGTCGATCCCACCTGTCACGATCTACGACCTTGGGGGGGCTATCCTGGACGCCGTGAAATCGATGGCTTGCAAGATCCAGTTTCTGCCTTCGGGGGCGATCGCTCGCGTCTCCGCGGGGACCTCGCTGCTGGAGGCTGCGCGATCGGTCGGGCTTCCGGTTGCCAGTGCTTGCGGAGCGGACGGGCTCTGTGCTCGCTGCGGAATGCAGATCCTCGAGGGCGACGCGGGACGCGAGACGCCGGCAGAGGTCGAGATCAAACGGTCCAACCGGATCGATCCGCAGCATCGACTGGCGTGCCGGATCCGCGTCACTGGCGATCTGGTCGCCACGGCGACCTACTGGTGACCGCGGCCGGAGACGAGCGCCTGGCGATCGTGCTGATCGACCACGGCAGTAGGCGCGCGGAGGCGAACGCTCAGCTCGAGGAGCTGCGCAAGCGGGTGGCCTCGCAGCGACCCCGGGCTCGCGTGCTCACAGCCCACCTCGAGGTCGCCGAGCCAGGTCTGCAGCGGGTGATCGACGACTGCGTCGCGGACGGCGCGACCCGGGTCGTCGTCCATCCCTTCTTCTTGTCGCCGGGCCGTCACACGCAGCAGGACATTCCCGAGCAGATGCGAGCCGCGCGCAACCGGCATCCGAATGTTGCAATCGTCCAGAGCGAGCCGCTCGGCCTGAGCGATGAGCTGGTGGACCTCGTGCTGGCGCGGATCGACGAGGTCGCTGGTTAGCGGCCCTGCCGACAGTCTTCCCTAGCGTCGCGTCGTTGCCGTGCGCGCGCTGCCCTCGATGTAGCGTTTGCCGAGCGGCGACAGGTCGCGGCCGTCGACCCGAACGTCGATTATCGCGAAGCGCTGCAGCGAGTGCGCCTCGTGCAGCGAGTCGCGCAGCTCGCCCACGGTATTGACGGCAAAGCCGGCCCCGCCCCAGCCGTTGGCCATCTCGGCGTACGGCCAGTTCGGTATCTCGAGCAGACCCTGCTGAGTCGTCACAGGCCGGAAGATCCCCCAGCCGCCGTTGTTCACGATGACCACCAGAGGTGACAGCCTCTTCGGGACAGCGTGGGCGATCTCGACCCCCGTCATCTGGAAGCCGCCGTCTCCACAGAGAACGAGCGGCCGGATACCGGTCGCGATCTGCGCACCCATCGCGGCTGGCACGGCAAAGCCCATCGAAGCGTAGAAGCCCTGCGCGAAGTAGTTCCCCTTGCCGTGGAGCCGCAGCTCGAGGCCTCCAAAGAGCATGTCCCCGCTCTCGGCCACCACGTGGTAGTCGGCGTGCTCGGCCAGGAAGTCGTTGAGCTCGACCAACAGGTCGTTGACATCGATGGTGCGCGAGCGCGGGAGCCTCCCGCTTGTCGGGCGCTTGAGGTTGTCGTAGTAGCTGATCCGTTCGCGGCGCCGTGAAACCTTCGCCCGCGACAGCGCCCGAACGAACTCGCCGAGGGTTACCTCGCTGTACTCGTGCTGTGAGATCGCGACTCGCCCGTCGACGGCCCAGATGGAACGCTCCTCTGGGACCGACCAGCGAGACGCTCCGAGATTCAGATCCGTCCGATGCGAACCGAGCGCGAGCACGAGGTCGGCCTGCTTGACGCGCTTCTGGATCGCCGGGTGCGAGGCGCCCCCGATCGAGATTCCCATGTGCAGCGGATGACTCATCGGGAAGACGCCCTTGGCGAGCACCGTAGTGACGACGGGCGCCCCGGTGTTCTCGGCAAAGCGTCGGAAGTCTCGATCGGCCGACTCGCGGAACAACTCGACGCCGGCGAGCAGCAGAGGACGCCTAGCGGCGCGCAGGCGATCGAGCGTCTCGGACACCGCTTCGGCGAGCTTCTTGCGGTTCGAACGCGGCCGCGGGAACTTGCCGTCCCAGTCGCACAGCCACTGCGGCACTGGAATCTTCTCGTCCACCAGATCGCGGTGGATCTCGAGGTAGCCGGGCCGATGCTCGTGCACGATCGCGGCGACGGTGGCGTGGATCTGCTCGGCCGCGAGTTCGGGACGATCGATGATCGCGGTGGCACAGCACACCTCGTCGAAGATTCGCGACTGTGCCTCGACATCCTTCACCTGGTGGTGGATCAGCGCCACCTTCTGCTCCGCCTCTCCGGGCCCGCCCGAGACGACGAGCAGGGGAACACGCTCGGCGTAGGCACCGGCGACGGCGTTGACGACGTTGTGCCCGCCCGCTCCGTACGTCACGCACACGACACCGAGCCGGCGAGAGGCGCGCGCGTAGCCGTCGGCGGCGAAGCCGACCGCCGGCTCGTGCGAGAACGTCACGATCTCGAGTCCGCGCGCGCGGCCGAAACGCTGGAACAAGCCGAGCACCAGATCGCCGGGCAGCCCGAAGATCTGCTCGACCCCGGTGCGCTCGAGATAGGCGACCAGGAAGCTGCCGAGCGCCATGTTGGGCCGGATCGCGGCGACTCGATCAGAGCGGCGTCGACGCAGTCTTCTGGTCATCGTTCTCCTCCATCTTGCCTCGCGCCAGGCAAGCCGCGAGCGAGCTCCCACCAGTAGAGACCGGCGATCACCAGGGCATGGTCGACGTCACCCGCGCGCACGCGCTCCAGGAGCTCGCCCCTCGCCAGGAGTTCGACGCGGGTCTCCTCTGCGCCCTCGTTCGCAATTTCCGCGACGCGCGTACAGGCCGTGGCGAGGAAAGTATGGACCCGGTTGTCGAACAGCGCGGGATTCGGGCTCACCCGGCCGAGGGAGACTACATCGCCGGCTCGATATCCAGTCTCCTCGAGTAGCTCGCGGGCGGCGGCCGCGGCCGGCTCCTCGCCGGGGTCGACCATGCCTCCAGGAATCTCGAGCGTCACCTCGCGCGAGCCGTGACGAAACTGCCGCACCATCACCACCTGGTCGTCGGGCGTCAGTGGCACGACGTTGACCCAGTCCACGGACTCGATCCGGTAGAAGTCGTGCGGCCGGCCGGTGCGCGGCGAGCGGGCCCGGGCGCGCACCACGTTGAAGATGCGGCAATCCTGGAGGGTCTCCTCCTCGAGTAGCGGCCAGATTTCGGGTTTTGACATGCGGCAAAGTTAGCCCTCCCAGCCTGCTAGCCTGCGACCCCGTCAGGAGGGCCTCGCCATCGACCCCGGATCGGCAGCCGGCCCGCGCGGCCGCGACAATCACCTCTATCTGGTCGTCCTGGCGATCGCAGTAGGTCTGGTGGGCGCGATCGGCGCGGTGTTGTTCCGGCTGATGATTCGCAGCGTAACGGCCGTGGCGTTCGAAGGAGCCGACGGCTTCGCAACGCTGGCCGAGGAGGGAATCCTCGCCGAAGCGAGCGATCCGTTGCACGCGGCGCAACGGATCGCCTGGTACTGGAGCATCATCATCCCGACTGCCGGTGGGCTCGTCGTCGGCCCGCTCGTCTGGTTCTTCGCTCGCGAGGCGCGGGGTCACGGCATTCCAGAGGTGATGAAGGCCGTGGCGCTGCGCGGCGGTGTGATCCGGCCGCGGGTCGTCTCCATGAAGGCAGTGTCTTCCGCCGTCACGATCGGCACGGGAGGATCTGCCGGGAGCGAGGGGCCGATCGTCCAGATCGGGGCCGCGTTCGGGTCGATGCTCGGCCAGATGCTCGGTGTCCGCGTCCGAGAGGTCCGCACGCTCGTCGCGTGCGGTGCCGCAGCGGGCATCTCGGCGACCTTCAACGCACCAATCGCCGGCGCGTTGTTCGCTGCGGAGGTGATCGTCGGAGACTTCGCGGTCGCACAGTTCAGCCCGATCGTGATCTCTTCCGTCGTTGCGACCGTCGTCTCGCGCTTTGCTCTCGGCAACCATCCCGCATTCCCGGTCCCCGAGTACGAGATCGTGAGTCCGTTCGAGATCGCACCGTACATGGTCGCAGGCGTCGTCGCCGGGCTGGTGGGTGTCGCCTTCATCCGCATCCTCGTCTTCACCGAGGAACGGTTCGAGGCGCTGGCGATTCCCGACTACCTCAAGGCGGGACTCGGCGGCGCACTCGTCGGAACGATCGGCATCGCCCTCCCGCAGGTATTTGGCGTTGGCTACACGACGATCGGCGCGGCGCTCGCCGGTCAGCTGACCGCGGGAGTGCTGGCCGCCCTGCTGGTCGCCAAGCTGCTCGCGACTTCGATCACCCTCGGATCGGGCGGCTCGGGGGGCATCTTCGCCCCCTCGCTCTTCCTCGGCGCAATGACCGGCGGCGTCCTCGGTAGCTTCATCCACCAATGGTTCCCCGACGCCACCGCGACATCGGGTGCCTATGCCCTCGTCACGATGGGCGCGGTGGTCGCAGCCACGACCCAGGCTCCGATCAGCGCCATCCTGATCATCTTCGAAATGACGCAGACCATCGAGATCATTCCAGCCCTGATGGCGGCGTGCGTGCTCTCGACACTCGTCTCGTCGCAGCTGTCGAGCGACTCGATCTACACGGCCAAGCTGCGACGTCAGGGGATCGACATCTTCAAGCGCGACGACCCCAACGCCCTCAAGGCGCTGTTCGTGCGCGACGCGATGGATCACGAGCCAGAGATCATCCCGGCCAATGCGAGCTTCCAGACACTGCTCGACCTCGTCGTCAAGAGCCGTCATTCACAGTTCTTCGTGGTGGACACGCAGTCGAAGCTGCTCGGCGCCATCGCCCTCGACGAGGTACGGCGGCTGATCTATGAGGGCGACGCACTGACGGACGTGGTGGTCGCCGGCGACCTCGTCGAACGGAGGCCCGTGCTCAAGCCCGACGACGACCTCGACCTCGCATCACGCCTGTTTGCCGCGACGCGCGTGCACGAGATCGCGGTCGTCCACCGCGACAACAAGCAGCGTCTGATCGGCACGCTCCACGACTGGGAGGTAGTCGAAGCGCACGGGCGCGAGATGATGCGGCGCGACCTCGCGGGCGGCCTCGGTGCGAGCATGACGGCCGTCGGCCAGGGCGGACGCATCGACCTCGGCGGCGGATTCGCGTTGCAGCAGATCACCGCGCCGCCGAGCGCCTTCGGCCGCTCACTTCGCGATCTCGAGCTGCGGCGGCAGCTCGGCGTACAGGTGCTGTTGATTCGCGCGATGCGCAGCGGTGCCGTGCGCGTTCCGGGATCCGACGATCTGGTGATGGAGGGCGATGCGCTGGTCGTCGCCGGATCGGTCGAGGCCATCGACTCGCTCCAGCGGCTCGCAGGAGCCTGAGCCCTAGTCCCTGGGCTCAGATGCGTTGGTCGAGCACGATCCGCACGCCGCGCGTGCCCGGTGCCACCGCAACCTCGGCACTGCCGCTGAGATCGCCGGGCTGCCGCGTCATTGCATCTCCGTCGCCGTCGAGACGCACCGTGAGCTGGATCTCCCCCGCGAACGGTATGCCCTGCACCATCGCGTGCTGCGGTCCGATCTGGAAGTCGAGCGGCAGGGTTGGGCTCGCGAAGCGTCGCACGGCCAGCGGGGGGCCGCGGGTCACCCCGGCGGGGCGAGCAATCACGAACAGCGTCGCACCCCGCGGCCCCTCGCGCGCGAGCTCGGGAGCCAGCTCGATGCTGCCGTGGATCGCCGCGGCTGTGCCGTCCGCCCCCGGCTGCGCGTCGGCAAGCTGTCCGGGCCGAACCGAAGGCAATGTGGCACTCGCCGGCGGGCTCGAGAGACTCGTCCCCGGCGACTCGCCTCCCTCGGGGAAGATGCGCGCGAGATCTGGCTCGCGCGGCTGCTCGCCTTCGACGTAGGGCTCGATGTTCCGGTCGCAGACCGCAAGCCCGCAGACCAGGAAAGTCGCCAGAGCGAGTCTGGAACGCATCGCGGCGCAACGTAGCGCACCGACTCCCATCGCCCGGGTGCAGAAGACGCTACCCCTTGGCGAGTGTCCAGGGCAGCTCGCCGATCGCGCTCGCTGATCGCACTCGCGATCCTGCTGGCACCGATCGCCTGCGCACCCGAGCCGGACCCCCGTCCGAACGTACTGCTGCTGGTCGGCAACGGTCTTCGCGCGGCCCACCTCGGCGCTCGAGGCAACCTACGCGAGCCCAGCTCTCCCCACCTCGATGCACTCGCGCGCTCCTCTCTGCGCTTCGTCCGCGCCTATGCGGCGTCGGCGCAAGCCCGCGCGTCACTTGCCGCCATCCTGACCGGACACGCTTCGGCCTCGCCCGGCGTGCCGGCGAACGAAGTTTCGACGCTGGCCGAGAGCTTGCACAACGCGGGCTACACGACCGGCGCGGCGTCGGGACAGCTCGACCTGCTCGAGCGCAGCGGCCTGCTCCAGGGTTTCGATCTCCGGCGCGATCCTCAGCCCGCCAACCGAACCGCGGGAGCGATCGACCCGCCCTTCGGCGCGGCCCTCGAGCTGCTCGACGAGCTGGCCGCCGGGCGCGCACCGTGGCTGCTCTTCGTCCACCAGGGCCAGCTCGGCCAGCTCGACCAGCTCGACCAGCTCGACCATCGAGGCGCGGCGGAGGCGCGGGAGCGGTATGCCGCGCGGCTGCACGCCGCGGACGCGGGGCTGGGTGAGCTGGTTGCCCGGCTCGCCGCGCTCGGCGTCGCCGACCGCACGCTGATCGCGGTCACGGCCGACCACGGCGTCGCACTCGATCCGCGCGGTCCAGCCATCGGGCAGAGCCTGCACGAGGAGATGATCCGGGTACCGCTACTGCTGCGCCCGCCGCGCGGTGTGGAGCCGCGCGCAATCCAGCCCCCCGTATCCTTGCTGTCGCTGGCTCCGACACTGCTCGAGCTCGCGGGCGTAGCGGTCGCAGCGGAACGATTTGCGGCCCCGACGCTCAGCGAGTGGCTTTTCGGCGACCCCGCCCGGCCGGCGGCCAACGCCGTCTTCAGCGAGCTAGGCGCTCAGCGGGCCGTGATCGAGGCCCGTTACAAGCTGATCCTCGACGGCGCGAGCGGCGAGGCGCGGCTGTACGACCTGGCCGCCGATCCGGGCGAGAAGCACGACCTCGCCCGGCAGCAACCCGCCCTGCGGGGTCGGCTCGAACGTCTGCTCTCCGCGCGGCCGGAGGCCGCCGCGACAGATCTCAGCCCGCGGTGACTCCGTTGTCCACCGTGAAGATCGAGCCGTGTACGCTCGACGCCGCGTCGGAAGCCAGAAAGGCGATCGCCTCGGCGATCTCCTCGGGCTCGGACATCCCGCGCATCCCCGAGTAGCGGGCCAGCAGCTTCGGATCAGGATCCTCGGGAAACGACACATTGGCCGTGAGCCCCGTCTTCGTCCCGGCGGGGCAAACGCAGTTCACGCGGATCGGGGACTTCATGTATTCCATCGCCATGGCCTTGGTCAGCTGGATGACCGCGCCCTTCGTCGCGCAGTAGGAAACTGTGTAGGCCTGTCCCATCAGCCCGGCGTTCGAGGCAACGTTGACGATGTTGCCCGCGCTCTCCTCGAGATGAGGAACGGCCGCCTGGGACATGAAGAAGACGGCGGACTGGTTGATCGCGACCAGCCGGCCCCACTCCTGCTCGGTGATCTCGGTCATGCGCTCGATCTGGACGATGCCCGCGACGTTGAGCAGGCTATCGAGCCGGCCGAACGCCGACACGGCCTGGGCCACGGCGTCGAAACACGCATCGCGAGTGCTGAGATCGACCCCCGCGGTCTCGATCTTGCCGCCCGCGCTCGTCACGCGCTGCGCGGTCTCGGCGAGTCCAGCCTCGTTGACGTCGAGTCCAAAGACCGCAGCGCCGTCGGCCGCGAACCGCTCGGCGCAGGCGCGTCCCATTCCCGATGCAGCGCCCGTGATCAGCGCGACCTTGCCGTCGAAACGTCCCATCTTCGATCACTCCTGTACCTCGCTCGGAAACCGCGAAGGCGCGCGACGATAGCGCCGCGTTATACTTGCCGCCGACGGAGCCCGGGGGGGGGTCCTCTCCGCACCGAGTGTGGAGCGATCGGCCTGAGAGCATACCCCTCGAACCTGATCTCGTTTGAACGAGCGTAGGGAAGGGCCCGGATGGCACCGCTTCGCGGCGCTCCGTGGCAAAAGCAGAGACCCTATCCTTCTTTCCTCGACCCGGAGGTGCCATGCCCAGCAGACCGATCCCGCTTCGTCCCAGACGATACGTACTGCCGCCGCTCGGCAGCGACCCGTCGAGCCAGGGGCAGGGGACCACGCCCGGCAGCTTCGCCAACCCGCCCGCAATCGGCGGGGCGCAGAGCTTCAGCTCGCCCGACACACCGGGCATGCCCGCCCCGTCGGAGAAGACTGCCTGGGACTTCATGCCCGCCGACTGGACGCGCAGGGACGACGGCCGCTGGCAGCCGCCCGACGGCTTCGTGCCCGTGACGCAGCTCGAGCACGCCCGGCTCGGCCACCTGACCCCGGAGATGGAACGCGTCGCTGAACGCGAGCCCCATCTGAGTGCCGAGCAGATACGCGACGAGGTCGCGGCTGGCCGGCTGGTGATTCCCGCCAACCGGGCTCACCTCGCGTACGGCCTCGATCCCATGGCGATTGGTCGGGCATCGCGCACCAAGGTGAACGCCAACATGGGCGCCTCACCGGTGTCGAGCGGCACCGACGAAGAGGTCGAGAAGCTTCGCTGGGCCGAGCGCTGGGAAGCCGACACGGTGATGGACCTGTCGACCGGCGGCGACCTCGACCTCACACGCGATGCAATCGTGCGCAACAGCCGGGTGCCGATCGGCACGGTTCCGATCTACTCGATGATCATCGATCGCAAGATCGAGGACCTGTCGCCCTCCATCATCCTGGACTCGCTGGAACACCAGGCTCAGCAGGGAGTCGACTATTTCACGATTCACGCAGGGGTGTTGCGCGAGCACCTGCAGCTGGTGACACAGCGCCTGATCGGGATCGTCTCGCGCGGCGGCTCACTGCTCGCGAAGTGGATGATCCACCACGGCGCCGAGAACCCGATGTACACCCTGTGGGACGAGATCTGCGACGTACTGCGGCGCCACGACGTCACGTTCTCGATCGGCGACGGGCTGCGCCCCGGCGGCCTGGCGGATGCGACGGACGCCGCTCAGCTCGCTGAGCTCCAGGTGCTCGCCGAGCTCACCGAACGTGCCTGGCGCCGCGGCTGCCAGGTGATGGTCGAGGGGCCGGGCCACGTCCCATTCGACCAGATCGAGTTCAACATGAAGCTGCAGCGGCAGCTGTGCCACGGCGCGCCGTTCTACGTGCTCGGGCCACTGGTGACCGACATCTTCCCCGGCTACGACCACATCACCAGCTCGATCGGCGCGACGGCTGCTGCGTACCACGGTGCGGCGATGCTCTGCTACGTGACACCCAAAGAGCACCTCGGACTGCCCAAGAAAGACGATGTCAAGCAGGGGTGCATCGCCTACAAGATCGCCGCCCACGCCGCAGACATTGCACTCGGCATCGCGGGCACACGCGACCGCGACGACGAGCTCACCAAGGCTCGCGCGGCGCTCAACTGGGAGAAGCACTTCGAGCTGTCGTTCGATGCCGACACGGCCCGCGCCTACCACGACGAGGATCTCGACGTGGACACCGACTTCTGCGCCATGTGCGGTCACGACTGGTGCTCCGTCCGCATCAGCAGAGAGATCACGCTATTCCTGTCGGGCAAGGATGAGGAGTACGCATGGGATCGGCCAAAGGTCTCGGCAGCCCTGAGCGACGAGCAGCGCGCGATCCTGGAGCAGCGCGGGGTGCTGTCTCCGGTGGAGATCCATCGGCTCGCGAGCAAGACGCAGCATGCGATGGGAGCAGAGGACGAGAAGGCCGCCTGCCACAGCGATCTCTCTAGCGACGAGGCTGCCAGGCAGATCCAGACCAAGCGGCTCGACCCCACGACGCTCGACCCGCTCGCAGAGACGGACACCCTCACGGCGCCCTGAAGCTCGGAGAGAGCGACTCCCCGCGGGCGTCGATCCAAACGAAAGCGGCCCGGAACGCGAGGTTCCGGGCCGTCCCGTCAGGGCTTCCCCCCCCCGGATCAGCCCCGATCTAGAGCCAACTATTCGGCGGCTGGTGTCACGCCTTGAGCACTTTTGCGCACGGTCTACCGGTCCGTGCGGTGGCAGACCACAGGCAGATTCGAACGGCCGGCCCGATCGGGGACAGCTGGCCCGCGCATCGGCAAGGGCCCGACCAAGCGAGCTTCCGCCGCGCGATCCGGGCTAGGCTTCCGGGGCATGAGAGGATGGCTCCGCGCGCTTCGCTGGCTCTTGCTCGGCGGTTGGCTCGGCTCGTGGGCCCTGTTCGCGTTCGTGATCGCGCCGACGGCGTTTCGGCTGCTCCCCTCCGGCGACGCCGCGGGCGATCTGGTGTCGCCGGTGCTGCGAATCCTCCACCTCTACGGCCTCGCCGCGGGAATCGTTACATTTGCGATCTCGTTCTCATTTCGTGAGAGCGCTCTGCTCGTGCTGCTTCCCGCGGTCCTAGCTCTGCTCTGTGCACTGACGGAGTTTGGCATCACGCCGTCGATCAGCGAGGCCGGGCCGAGCGCGGGGGTCCTCCCCGCCACCGAGGGTGCGGCGGAGCAGTTTGCCCAGATGCACCAGGCGTCGCGGATGTTGTTCGCCTCGATCCTCGCGGGGGTCGCGCTCCTGATGGTCCTGCACTCCCGCGACAGCTACTCGGCCCCGCAGGAGTGAAGACAAGGGGCGCCATAGCGCAGATTTCCTTGGCCCCGGCCAGAGCCGTGGTGTATCCTACGCTGCTCTGACGGGATTTTACCTTTTTTTTCGCATACTTAGGACGAGAGTCGCAGATTGGGGGCCGAGCTCCCAGGGTTGCGACACGCAACAGACGGCCTTCCCTTCAGTCAGACTTCGACTACCGCTACCAATCCCCGGCGGGATTCGCGTGCCCTGAGCCCGAATCGGGCTAGGAGAGAGACGGATGGACGTAAGGGATACGAAGATCAAGGTTACCCTGGAGTTTTCCGTCTCCGGGAGCGGGCTAGAGGACGCTCTTGCCGAGTACGACGAGCTGACCGTCGAGGGCATGCTTCGCGAGATGCTCGACAAAGCGATCGCTTGCGACGAAATTGCCGTCGCCGTCGTCGATGGTCCCAATACGCTCGAGGACTACGACCAGCTCACAGATTAGAGCTCCCAGCCAATCAACCCTCGAACGAGCTCAAAACAGGCTCAGCTGCTCGGGCTGGGGCGCGACCGGCTGGCTTGCGGGCGGCGTCCCCACCCGCGGTCGAGGCGATGTCGGCCAGCGCGCCGGCGGCGACGGGCCGGCCGGAGACGGAGCAGGCGGCACGGGCCGGGCAGGCCGGTAGATGGCCTGTTGACGAGCCCAGCCGAGTAGCTCGAGATAGAAGCGCTTGAAGCGCGCTCCGTGGTTGAAGTGCCGCAGATGCGCGAGCTCGTGGCACAGTGTGTTGATCAGGCTCGAATAGCGCAGGGGCTGCCCTGTGGTCGCATGGCGCAGCCGGATGCGGATCGTACCGTCGGAGTAGCAAATACCGTAGCGGCGCTTGACGTTGGCGCGCTCTGCCTCGATGAGGCGCAAACGCAAGCCGAACCGACGCGCGATCCGCGTTCCATCGCAGCTAAGCCGCTCGATCAGGTCGCGGTTCTCTCGCTGGCGCTGGGTGCGGCTCATCCTCGTAGGTCGAGTTTTCCCGGCGCGCCTCGGGACGTCAAGCCCAGCACGGCCCGCTGCTACGCTCGGGGCAGAGGAGCGCTGACGCGACTTGATGCGGATACCGATCTTTCCTCTCGAGAATGTCGTGCTCTTCCCTCGTGTCCAGGTGCCGCTGCACATCTTCGAGCCGCGCTACCGACAGATGACCCACGAGGCGCTCGCGGGTGATCGCCGCATTGGAATGGTCGTCGTAAGGCCCGAGAGCACTGGCGACATGCAGCACCACCCGCCGGTGTTCGAGGTCGGCTGCACCGGTGACATCCAGCGGGCAGAGGAGCTCCCGGGCGGGCGCTTCAACGTCATCCTCGCAGGCACTGCCCGCTTCGCGATCGAGCGAGAGGAGGCGCCGGACGGCGAGCGACTGTATCGCCGGGCTCACATCCGTGAGCTGGCCGATCCCTATCCCGAGCAGGACCGCCCGCGCGTTCTCGCATTGCGCGGCGAGATCTACGAGCTGATGCAGCAGCTGCTGACGATCCTCGCCCCGAGCCGGGTCGAGATCTTCGAGCAGCAACCGATTGCACGGTTCGACGACGAGAAATTCGTCAACACGCTTTCGCAGTCGATCGACTTCGCACCGCCCGAGAAGCAGGCACTGATCGAGAGCAATGGTGTGCGCGAACGCTACGAAAGGCTGGCCGATTCCATGCGTTTTCGACTGGCGGAGGTGTCGAGCGGCGGCAGCTCGGGGTCCAGTGTCGTGCAGTAGAATCGGTCCTTCATTTTCATTCGATTTTTCGCGAATAGAGCTGAAAATAGATGATCCGTGCCGATTCTGTTTTCAGCAAATGCTCCCTCGGTGCGCCGTGTCAGATGTCCGATGTTGCATCCACGTCGTCGGCGAACTGCGCGTATCTACGTATCGATCTGGCTTCGTAACGACGGTTCACACCGCGGCTCGTCGGGCTTCGTGACGCTGCGTTCGTGTGTAGGTGTGATCGAGAGATCGTGAAGAATCGAATTTGCCCACCTGCGAGTGGCTTGGCATACTCGCGGCCGTTTGGGACGGACTTGGAAAACCTGGTGAGAGGGAGCCAACTCCGTCCAAAACCCCTGAAACCTGGATGAGATCTCATGACCTTGCCCCCCGAGGTCTGGGACGGTGTTTTGCGCCGACTTGCTCGGGAGCTGCCACCGTTCGCCACTGAATCCTGGCTCGCGAAGCTGATTCCCCAGCATCGCGACGGTCAGCTGTACCTGCTAGCTCCCAACGCGTTTCACAAGAACCGAGTTCGCGACACCCTGCTCCCGGGGATCCGGGCTCTGCTGCGCGAGGAACTCGGGCGCGAGATTGCGGTGCAGGTCGAGGTCGGCGGTAGCGACGAGGCACGGCGCGAGATGGAGCGACACGTGCTCGAGGTGTGCAGTCCACAGCCGATCCACGAGGCGCGCAGCGTGCCCGCAGAGCGAGTCGAATCGCGAGCACAGGTCGCTGTAGGGGCAGCTCGCCCACAGCCCACCCCGGCGTCGAACCCCACGACGCTGAAGCTGGTCGATCCGAAGCCTCCCACACAGGGCAGCTCCGATCAGTGCTTTGCCAACTTCGTGGTCGGTCCGACCAACTCGCTGGCGCGCGAGGCATCGCTCGCGATCGCGACACAGCGCCACGCCCAGCTCCAGAAGCTGTATCTGTACTCCCCGGCGGGACTCGGCAAGACCCACCTGGCGAGAGCGATCGCCCTCGAGTCGAGCCAGCGTGAGCGCGTCCGCTACGCAACCGCCGAGCGCTTTACCAACGATTTCATGACAGCCGTCCGCGCGAAGACGATTCCAGCGATGATGCGCCGCTATCGCAAGCAGCTCGAGGTGCTGGTCATCGAGGACGTCCAGTTCCTGAGCGGCAAGAGCGGAACCCAGCTGGAGCTGTTCCACACCGTGCAAGAGCTCGTCGACGGAGGTGCGCGGGTCGTGTTCACGGGCGATCGCCCGGCCGCCGAACTCGATCTCGAACCGCAGCTCCGCGACCAGATCTGCAGCAGCTTCCTGGCGCCGATCGAGTCTCCCGACGCCCAGCTGCGACGCCAGCTGCTGCGCGAGAAGGCGGCCGCCGGCGGGATCGGGCTGCCCGAGGAGTGCCTCGACGCGATGGTCCAGCACCTCACCGGGAGCGTCCGCGAGCTCGATGCGGCGCTGGTCCAGCTCGTGACGACCGCCTCGTTGCTGCGCCGCCCGATCGACCGTCAGCTCGTGCACGAGGTGCTGGAGACCAAGGGAGCGATCCCGCCCTCTGGCGCGCGACGGGCGACACCCGCGCTGGTGATCGAGGTGGTCGCGCGCTTCTTCGACACCACCCCGGCCGCGCTGGCCACGCGATCCCGGCGGCGAGACGTCCTCGTCCCGCGCCAGCTCGCAATGGTCCTGTGCCGCCGCTTCACCGACGTCTCACTGGTCGAGATCGGCCGGGCCTTCGGCCGAGAACACTCGGCTGTCCGAAACGCGATTCGCGCGGTAGAGCGACGAGTCACCGAGCGCGCGCCCGCCCGCTACCAGCTGGAAGCCGTCTCGGGAAGAGTCCGCGAGACACTCGAAGGATGCGTCGACGAGCCCCGCTGAGGGTGGGGGATTACCCCACGCTCAGGCGAGCTCGTTCGCCGTCCCGGAAGCGAGTGGGCCCGGCGATGGTGGGCTGCTGACCGGGCTCGAGCGACGGCGGGTCGAGCGCTGGGGCGTCGAATCGCTGGAGCTCGGCATACAGGGTGCTGCGCTCGACGGGCGTTCGGCCGATCTCGCGGATCAGACGGCGGAACTCCTCCGGCGGTGTGTTCTCGCCGTGCTCGGAGCCGGACTCGCGACTGATGGATTCTTCCATCAGGGTCCCGCCGAAGTCGTTGGCACCCGAGCACAGGCCCAGCTGGCCCAGCTTCGGCCCCATCTTCACCCACGAGATCTGGACGTTCTGGATCCACGGGCGCAGGAACAGCCGAGCGACTGCGATGATGCGTAGATCGTCGGGCGCCGACGGACCGGGGCGCGCCCCCATGAAGTTGTAGAGCAGGTTGCGCTCGTGGATGAAGCCGAGCGGGACGAACTCTGTGAAACCGCCGGTCCGCCGCTGGATGTCGCGCAGCAGACCCAGGTGCTCGGCCACGTGTCGCGGCGTCTCGATGTGGCCGTACATCAGCGTCGAGGTCGATCGCAGCCCGATCTCGTGCGCCGTCGACACGATCTCGACCCAGCGATCGCGCTTCAGCTTGTTCGGCGACAGGATGTTGCGCACGTC
The DNA here is from genome assembly GCA_036336835.1 of Myxococcota bacterium. Taxonomy (GTDB): domain Bacteria; phylum Myxococcota_A; class UBA9160; order UBA9160; family UBA4427; genus JAYZFK01. The sequence continues at coordinate 105,477 of JAYZFK010000062.1, forward strand.
GTCGTCGAGAATCTCAGCTGCCGTTCCGGGCATCGTCCCCAGACCCGCCTCGACCAGCCACTGCAGATACTCGGCCAGCGGCATCCCGCTCTTCTTGTGCCCGAAGTCGATCTCCTCGGGCGAGAAGGCGTGGATGTGGAGCTCGGGGAACTCGGACTTGATCGAGGTCAGGATCTCCCGGTAGTGGCGGTGATCCTTGCCTGGGTGGATCCCACCCTGGATGCACACCTCGCTGGCACCGCGCGCGACCGCGTCGCGGCACTTGCCGAGCAGCAGCTCCATTGGATGGTCGTAGGCACCTTCCTCGTCGGCATGGCGCGCGAAGCCGCAGAAGCTGCAGCCGACGTAGCAGACGTTGGTGAAGTTGAGGTTCCGGCACACCACGTAGGTGACGTCGTCGCCCTTGTCGTCCTGGCGCGCGATATCGCCCGCGCGCATCAGCGCGTGCAGGTCGGCACCCTGCGCGGTCATCAGACGCTCCGCGTCGTCGACCGTCAGCTCCCTGCCGGACAGCGCTCCGTCGAGGATCGCGGCCACATCCTGGGATACGTCGGAAAACAATCGTTCGAGCATGTCAAGCCGCCTCCTCGCCGGACTGCTGTTTGCTCCGCGCGAAGCCGTCGTCGGTGGCAAATCGCGGGAGGGCCGCCCTCATCCTTGCGTCGAAGAACTCGGGTCGGCCGGTGATGTAGTTGGGATACACGGGCAGCCGCTCGACGAGCTTGTGCCCCGCACCCTCGGTCGCCTCGCGCAGAGCGCGAAGTGCCGGCCAGGGCGCTTCGGGATTGATGAAATCGACCGTCACGGGCGAAACGCCGCCCCAGTCGTTGAGGCCGGCGCGCAGCAGCTTCGGCAGCACCTCGGGGGCCAAGTTGGGCGGCGCCTGCACGTTTTGCTCGGGGCCGAGAATCAGCCGCGCCAGCGCCACCCAGCCGATCACGAGATCGTCGGGCAGCGACGACGCGGCGCGCATCTTCGTCCCCGGCTTCGGGTGAAACGGCTGGACGATCACCTCCTGGATGTGGCCGAGGCGATCGTCGAGCTCGCGGATCGCGAGCAGCGTATCGACGCGCTCGGGATCGTTCTCGCCGATGCCCAGCAACAGGCCAGAGGTGAACGGGATCCGCAGCTCACCCGCCTCCTCGTGCATGCGGATGCGGACACTGGGCTCCTTGTCGGGGGCGTGCATGTGCGGCATGCCCTTGCCGCACAGCCGCTGGCTCGTCGTCTCGAGCATCAGCCCCATCGACGCGTTCCACGGTCGCAGCCGCGCCATCTCTTCCTGCGTGAGAATGCCGGCGTTGGTGTGGGGCAGCATCCCCGCCTCGAAGGCAACCCGGCAGCCCTCGACCAGCAGATCGGTGGTCGACGAATAGCCTCGCTCCGCGAGCTCTTCGCGATACGAGCGGTAGGCGATCTCCGGCTTGTCGCCGAGGCAGAACAGCGCCTCGATGCAGCCGGTCGCGACCCCGCCCCGCACCACCTCTTCGACCTCCTGGAGCGTATAGGTCTTGGCCTCGGGCGAATCCGGGAGCTTGGCAAAGGTGCAGTAGCTGCAGCGGTCGCGGCACAGATTGGTGAGCGGGATGAAGACGTTGCGGCTCACCGTCACGACGTCACCGTGGGCAGCGCGCTTGCTCTCGCTGGCGGCGTCGAGCAGTGCCTCGAGCACCTCTGGACGGGCAAGATTCGCGGCCAGACGCTCGGCCGGGCCCCGCTCGAGGCGGCCCTCGTCGACCGCGACCGCGGCGATACGACGGGCCTCGCCGCCAGAGAGCGAACTATCGGAGGAAGGGAGGTTCACGAACGGACCTTCTTGGAAGGGCTCGCTGCGCAGCCGAGCCCAATGGTAGCGCCACACGGCCCAGTCCTGGTGAAGTGCTTCGGACAAGAAATTCCCGACTCTCTGACTGTGTATTTTGCTTGACGCCACGACCGGGTGCCCGGTATTGTCCGCTCTTCGCGTGCCCGATTGCAAACCGCTGTTCTGGCGCGATTCTTCGGGTGTCTCCGCGCAGCAATCTCGAGGCTCGATCCCCGAGCGCGCCTCCGCAGATGGATGGACCCATGGCAGCCCAAGACGCCTCTCGTTTTACCAGTGCGAGCTGGAAGGACGCCCTCGACACCCGCATGGACGCTGGCTGGGCCGAGGAGATCGATGACTTCGAGAGCCAGATCGAGCTGCGCAAGCAGGGGAAGATCGAGGACAAGGTCTTCGCAGAGACGCGGCTTCGCCGCGGCGCGTACGGCCAGCGCTACGACGCCGGCACGCGCCACGACGGTGTCGCGGAGCGGACCGTCGCCTACCCCGACGCACCCACCAAGGGACCGGACACCATCTGGGATGCCCCTGGCATGCAGCGGATCAAGATTCCCTACGGCGGGACGTCGCCCGAGCAGCTCGAGGTGCTCGCCGATCTCGCCGAGGAGTACAGCGACAGCATCCTGCACGTCACGACGCGGCAGGACATCCAGCTCCACTTCGTTCACATCGAGGACACGCCGGACCTGATGCGCCGGCTGGCCGCGGTCGACATCACGACGCGCGAAGCCTGCGGCAATTCGGTTCGCAACGTCACTGCGTGCCCGCTCGCCGGCGTGTGCAAGACCGAGGCGTTCGACGTCTCGCCGTATGCCGAGGCGCTGATGCGTTTCATGCTCGGCCATCCGGACGTGCAGGACTTTGGCCGCAAGTTCAAGCCCGCCTTCTCGGGCTGCGAGCACGAGGCCTGCGGGCTGGTGCAGATGCACGACGCCGGATACGTATCGAGGATCCAGGATGGCAAGCGCGGCTTCAAGGTGGTCGTCGGTGGCGGGCTGGGTACCGTGCCCCACCAGGCCAAGGTGCTGTCCGAGTTCACCCCCGAGGATGAGCTACTGAGAGAGACGCAGGCTGTTGCGCGCGTATTCGCACGGCTCGGTGAGAAGAAGAACCGCAACCGCGCTCGCATCAAGTTTCTGGTGGCGAACCTGGGGATCGAGGAGTTCAGGCGACTGGTCGCCGAGGAGAAGGAGACGATCCCCCACGATCCGCGCCACACCGCCTTCCTCGAGGAGATGAAGCAACGCGCCAGCGACCCCGTGAAGCAGCCGAGCGAGCTCTCGGCACGCGAACACCCCGATGGCTTTGCAGAGTGGCTCGCGACCAATGTGACGGACCAGCGCCAGGATGGCTATGCCGTCGTGACGCTGAACCTGCCGCTGGGCGATTTCACCTCTGAGCAGGCTCGCGCGCTGGCGGATCTCTCCCGCAAGTACGTTGGCGACAACTTGCGCACCACGGTCGAGCAGAACGCAGTGCTGCGCTACGTCGCGAAGGGAGATCTTCTGGACGTGTACCAGGATCTGCTCGCGATCGGGCTCGCTGCTCCGGGAGCCTCGACCATCGTGGACGTTACCTCGTGCCCCGGCACCGACACCTGCAAGCTCGGGATTGCAGCCTCGCGCGGCGTGGGTGCCGTACTGCGCAAGCAGCTTGCAGAGAAGAGCGCCCGGCTCGAAGACAGCGTCAAGGGACTGCACATCAAGGTGAGCGGCTGCTTCAACAGCTGCGGACAGCACCACATTAGCGACATCGGCTTCTACGGAAACTCGCGCAAGGCCGACGGCCGCACTGTTCCGCACTTCCAGGTCGTTCTCGGCGGTCAGTGGAGCGAGAACGGGGGTGCCTACGGTATGGCGGTCGGCTCCGTACCGAGCAAAGTAGTGCCCGACGTCGTCGAGGCTCTGACCGAGCGCTATGTACAGGAACGCGAGGCCGCAGAGCAGTTCGGCACCTGGGTGGCTCGCGTCGGCAAGCGCGATATCCGCCGGTTCCTCGGTCCGTTCATGAAGATTCCCGCCTACGCCGACGATCCGAGCTACTACAGCGATTGGGCCGACGTCCGCGAGTTCACGATCGGCGACCTCGGCGTCGGTGAGTGCGCAGGCGAGGTCGTATCGCTCTTCGGAATCGAGGTCGTACGTGCCGAGTCGCAGGCCTTCGACGCGCAGTGCGCGCTCGACGAGGGCGAGTTCAGCACGGCCGACGAGCTCGCATACCATGCGATGCTGTCCGCGGCGCGCGCACTCGTGCGCACCGAATACATCGACGTGACCCACGCTCCCGACGACATCGTGATGCAATGGAGGGAGCGTTTCTTCGACACGGAGATTTTCTTCGACAGATACGCGAAGGGGAAGTTCGGTCAGTACCTGATCGATCGACACGAGAACCCCGTGACGGACGTCGATCGCGATTACGCGGCCGCTCGCGTCGAGGAATCGCAGCTGTTCATCGAGGCTTGCCACGCCGCAGAGACGCGGTTGGCGGCGCTACAGGCGATCGGCGCGGGTGGCGAGGACTCGCCGGTGGAGCTGAGGAAACCGCAGTGACCCCCCAACGCATTGCGATCAAGCTTTTCGTCGAGCCCGACCCCTCAGCAGAGATCGACCTCGAGCCGTTCACCCCGCTATTCCACGAGTTCATCCAGAAGGCGAGCGTGCCCGGGCTGCTGGTCGACGTTGCGGACTACGCGCACGTACCCAACGGGCCCGGAATCATCCTGATCGGACACGAGGTGGACTACGGGATCGACTCGGTCGCGGGGCGTACCGGGCTGCTGACCGTGCGCAAGCGCTACCCCGAGAGCCCACTCGCCGAGGTCTTGCGCGACACGCTCGCGAAGGGCTTCGCCTGCGCGAAGGCGATCGAGGATGATGGCCGGACCGGAGTCCGTTTTTCGGCCGCGCTCGTCGAGCTGCAGATCTTCGACCGCCTGGTGGCACCCAACGACGCCGAGACCTTCGAAGCGGCGCGCAGCGAGGTAGAGCCCGTGTTCGCCGAGGTGTACGACGAATTCAGCATCGAGCGGGCGGGCGACGACGACGCGCGCAAACCCGCATCGCTCGTGGCTCGCACCACCGACGACGCGCACTTTTCTGACCTGCTCGCAAAGCTGGGGAGCTGAACGTGGCGGACAGACAGAGCGACTGGGATATCGGTGTCGAGGACCTGAAGCAGCTGCGCGATGCGGGCGATGACTTCTTCCTTCTCGACGTCCGTGAGCCGCATGAAGTCGAGCGGGCAACGCTGGGCGGGACCAACATTCCACTTGCGGGGGTCGCAGCGGCTCTCGACGATATCCCGAAGGATCGGAAGATCGTCGTGCACTGCAAGCTGGGCGGTCGCAGCGCCAAGGCCGTCACGGCACTCCGCCAACTCGGCTACGACGACGTCTGGAACGTGCAAGGCGGCATCCAAGCCTGGTCGGAGCGAATCGACTCGAGCCTTCCGACCTACTAGGGTGGGCGAAGATCGACTACGAGACGCGCTCGATGCGATCGACGCGCGCAATCAGGGCGATCCGAACCAGATCTTCGTTCGCGGCGCCACGCGGCCAAAAGAGCTCGCCCATGCCGAGTTGGCGACCGAGTGGGTCGAACGCCTGGTCGAGGACCCTTCGGACGAGCTGCGACTCGCGGCGCGATCCCACCACTTGCGGCGCTGGGCCATATCTCGTTCCGAGTACCCCGCCGGACGCGGGGGATACCACCGATGGCGCAAGGCCTTGCAGCGGCTCCACGCCGATGAGGTCGGCGCCATCCTCGAAAACGAAGGCTACGCGGAGCCGACCGTGGCGCGCGTGCGCGCGCTGGTCCGCAAGCAGGGCCTCGAACGCGGCGACGACCCCGAGGTCCAGGCGCTCGAGGATGCGCTGTGTCTGGTGTTCCTCGAGACCCAGCTCGCCTCCACCGCGGCCAAGCTCGGGGACCCCGAGAAGACGGTCGATGTCTTGCGCAAGACGGCGCACAAGATGAGCGCGCGCGCGCTCGAGCTGGCGGGTGAGCTCCCGCTCAGCGAGGCCGAACGAGCCCTGCTCGAGCGCGCCCTGAGGTAGACTGCGGCCGCACCATCATCAGGAGGATCCCCCATGGCGCTTCGACTCGGCGACGAGGCTCCGAACTTCACCGCAGACAGCACCGAGGGAACGATCTCGTTCCACGATTTCATCGAGGACTCGTGGGTAGTGCTGTTCTCGCACCCGAAGGACTACACGCCCGTGTGCACGACCGAGCTGGGCGAGGTCGCGCGACTGAAGGGCGAGTTCGACCGGCGCGGCGTCAAGGTGCTCGGCCTGTCGGTCGACTCGGTGAGTGATCACCAGGGCTGGGCGAAGGACATCGAGGAGACGCAGGGGCACGCGTTGAACTTCCCGCTGCTCGCCGATCCCGACCGCAAGGTCAGCGATCTCTACGGGATGATCCACCCGAACGCGAACGATACGCTGACGGTGCGATCGGTGTTCGTGATCGGGCCGGACAAGAAGCTCAAGCTTTCGATTACGTACCCAGCGAGCACCGGTCGCAACTTCGAAGAGATCCTGCGCGTGATCGACTCGCTGCAGCTCACGGCGAGCCACCAGGTTGCCACCCCGGTGAACTGGAACGAAGGCGACGATGTCATCATCGTCCCAGCTCTCTCCGACGAGGAAGCCAAGAGCAAGTTCCCCGACGGCTGGGACACCGTGAAATCCTACCTCCGAGTCGTGAAGCAGCCCCGCTGATCTGTAGTCGGAGTTGGTGATTTGAAGATTCGCGATGGATTCTCCGAGGCGATCGGCAACACGCCGCTGATCAGGCTTCGCAAGCTGTCCGAGCGGACGGGGTGCGAGATCCTGGGGAAGGCGGAGTTCCTGAATCCGGGGGGCTCGGTCAAGGATCGAGCGGCGCTGTACATGATCCTCGACGCCGAGGAGCGAGGGGATCTGAAGCCCGGCGGCGTGGTGGTCGAGGGCACGGCCGGCAACACCGGGATCGGGCTCGCGCTCGTCGGCAACGCGCGCGGCTATCGCACCGTGATCCTGATGCCCGACACACAGAGCCAGGAGAAGAAGGACATGCTGCGCCTGTGCGGTGCGGAAGTGCGCGAGGTTCCAGCGGTTCCCTTCAAGAATCCAAACCACTACGTGCACCAGGCCGAGCGAACCGCCAAGCAGCTAGCCGAGACCGCGGACGGCGGCGTGCTCTACGCCAACCAGTGGGACAATCTCGCCAACCGCGAGGGCCACATGAAGAGCACCGCCCCCGAAATCTGGGAGCAGACCGATGGCAAGATCGATGGCTTCGTCTCGGCGATCGGAACAGGGGGCACGCTCTCCGGGGTCGGGTTGTACCTGAAGGACCGCGCCCCCGGAATCAAGATCGCGCTCGCCGACCCCAAGGGCGCGTGCATGTACGAGTATTTCGAGAACGGCGAGCTCAAGGCGAGCGAGGGCAATTCGATCAGCGAGGGCATCGGCCAGGGCCGCGTCACCGGCAACGTCGACGGCACGCCTGTCGACTTTCCGTTCTCGATACCGGACGACGAGGCCCTGCCGCTGGTGTTCGATCTGCTGAAGGAAGAGGGGCTGTGCCTGGGGGGCTCGACCGCGATCAACGTCGCGGGCGCCGTCCGGCTCGCAAACGAACTCGGCCCCGGCCACACGATCGTCACCCTGCTGGCCGATAGTGGGCAGCGCTATCAGAGCAAGCTCTTCAATCCAGCCTTCCTCCGCGAGAAGGGACTGCCGACGCCGAGCTGGCTCTAGACGCGCAGCCAGCTCGTCTCAACCGCGCCGGCCGCGTCGTGCCGCGTGACGAAGTCGGCGCCATACGCCGTGCCGGTCGGGGTACAGGCCGAGTTCTCCGACCGGCCGCGTACGGAAGCGACGGTGCGCCCACATCCACTGGCCGGGATCGGCCCGTACTACGTCTTCGATCGCTCGGTTCATCGACGCCACGTTCTGCGCCAAGACCCTGGCAGAGTCGTTCCGGTCCTTCGGTTCGGGCAATAGATCGAGCGGCGCATGGATGCGACCGACGTGCTCGCCGCTCGCGCCGACCCGATGGATGAAGGCTGGAAGCACGGGCACGCCAAGCCGCGCGGCAAGTCGCGCCGGACCGAAGCGCGTGCTGGCCGGGACTCCGAAGAAAGGCGCGAATACACCCTCGCCGGGCCGCGCGTTCTGATCGGTCAGCATCATCACCAGACGGCCCCGACGCAGCGCCCGCAACGCACCGATGCCGGCCCGGCCGAGGGCAATGACCTCCTGACCGGACCCTTCACGCCAGCCGGCAATCAGCTCATCGAGATGTTCGTCGCCGCGCGCACGGTGAACGCTCGTCATCGGATAGCCGAGGCTCGCGAAGACCGCTCCGCCGAGCTCCCAGGAGCCGAAGTGCGCCGTCAGCATGAAGGCTCCTCCGTGCTCGGACGCTGCGCGCGCAGCCTCGAGGTGCTCGAGCCCTTCGACCGTCACGCCCTCGAGAAGTGCTTCGCGATGGCAACCGTGCAGCAGCACGACCTCGGCAAGACTGCGTCCGAGATTCTCGAAGCTTCCGAGCAAGGTGGTCCGACGCCACGCCGCATCGCTTTCGGGAAAGCACAGCTCGAGGTTGATCCGCGCTACGTCGACCCGAGGACCGTCCACCAGCACCCATGCGCGCCCAAGCGCCGCACCTGCGCGAAGGGCGCGCTCGGGGTCGCGGTTCCTGGCTGCGGCGATCACCGCGCGAGCGAGCGACGCGACGAATCCTCTGCGCGGCGTCTCGGCGGCATTCACGAGACAACTAGGATTCGGAGTCCGCGAGCGCCGCCTCGAGCTTCGCGATCAACCGTGGGCGCATCTCGTGAGACTCGAAGATCGAATCGAGCGACCCCACTTCGCGCGCGCGCTCGACGCAGTGGATCTTGTCGAACTCATCAGCCAGCTCGGTCTGGCGTTCGAGCCTGACGGCTTCGAGCAGCTTCTCGAACGCCGCGCGAGCCTGTGGGCTGGGGCGGCGCCGAAGCGCCCGGCGCGCCTCGGCGACCCGAGGCTCTGTCGCCGCGCGCGCACGCACCTCACGAGCGAAAACGACCGAGGCGGCGGCGGCGCCTCCGATGACCGAAGCAAACGAGCCCGTCAGGGCGGACGCCTCGAGCCCCTCGTTGAGCTCCTGCGAGAAGACCACGTAGGCGCCGCCGTGGTAGCGGGAGACCACCAGGAACAAGATCGGCCCCTCGAAGTTCACGACGGCGCGTGCGATCTCCGCACCGTATTCGAGCTGCAGCTTGCGCAGACTCTCCGGTGAGCCGTCGAAGCCCGACAGGTTCGCCAGGATGACGACCGGTCGGTTGCCGCTTGCGGCGTTGATCGCTCGCGCCACCTTCTTCGACGAGAGTGGGAAGAGCGTGCCTCCCGTCCAAGTCTCGGGACCGTCGAGAGGCCGATAACCCTCGCGTTGGAGACCGTGGCTCTCGATGCCGATCAGCGAGATCGGGATACCACCAAGGTGCGAGTCCCAGACGATCGCGGTCTCCGCGCCGACCATGCGACGCCACCGCTCGAGGTGGCGCGCGTCGCGGTCGATCAGCGACTTCATCACCGCGCGCATCGGGAACGCGCGCTTCCGGCCGGGATTGCTCGCGTCGTCGAAGATCTCGCCAACCGTCGCGAAGTCCTCGCCCTCCTCGAGCCGATGATCACAGACCGAGCGTGAGGGTAGGTCAGTCGTCTCGGCCCGGCGCGGGCGCGATTCGCCTGGGGCGACGTAGCTGATCTCGTAGTAGTCGTAGAGCATGCGGTAGGCGTCGACCAGGTTGCGAGCGTAGTACTGCCCCTCGCCGTTGGGCCCCATCACGCGTTCGTACCCCCCGATCGCGATCTCGTCCTCTGCGGCCACCCCGCCGGAGGCTTCGAGCGCGGCGCGCCCTGTCAGTACCATCGACGCCCCCGGCGTCATGATCAACACGCCGCGAGTCTGCATCGACATCGTCGCCAGCGCATCGAAGTAGCTCTGGGCACCGACGTTCACACCCTGCACGATCACATTGATCTCGCCTCCGGCACGCGTGAACGTGACGATTCGGCGGACGACACGCGCCGTCGCATCGAGGTTCTCGGTCCCGCTGTCCATCGCGATCTTCGCGCCGGACGAGACTGGAACCCATTCGACGGGGACTCCGAGTTGCTCGGCAAGATCGATCGCGGCCACGATACGACGGCACTCCGGCTCGGCGAGCGATCCCATGCTCATCGTCGGGTCCGACAGCACGAGCACGCGCTGCATCCCCTCCGGCAGCTTCTCGGTGGGCGTCGAGATCACGCCGAAGATCACGCCGGCAACATTTCCACCCCAATCGCGATCCGCGACCTCGATGCCGACGCCGTCGCTAGAAAGTTCGTACTCGACGAACCGGCCACGCGGAATGCGCTGAGCGCCCCCTTCGTCGCCGTCCTCGCTGACGCCGATTGCGAGGCTCGGCTCCGCGCCCGTGAGCATGCGAATGATCTCGTACGGGTAGGCGACCTGACGCCCGCGCGCCTCGACGACTTTACGTTCGTAGTCCTGGGCGGGCTGGAGCGGAGCACGGTGCGGCGAACGCCACGCGATCTCCATCTGGTGCCCGGTCGGATCGGTGAACACCAGCTCGACCCAGCGCGGTTCCGCATCCGGTGCGGCGCGGTCGTAGACGTTGAGCCGAACCAGCAGCTTCTCGAGGCCGAGGTGACGTGTCGCTGGCGCCAGTCTCTGCGCGAGAGCTGACACTTCTTCGCCCTCGAGGTGAATCGCCGCACCGACGATCAATACGATCCGGTTCCATTGCAGGCGCCGGCGGGGATCGCGCTCCTGTAGCACACCGCGCAGTCGAGCCGTCGCGCGATGGAATGCTCGCTCGAAGTTCGCGACCTGCGGCTCGATCTCGCGGCCCGCCTGCGGGAAACGCCCGGGGACGTCGGCCAGGATGAAGATGCGCTCATCACCGGGTACGTCGCGACTCCGCCCGTGAAATGCGTAGATGCCGTCCTCAGCAGGAAGTCGCTCCAAGTCGAACGCATCGAAGCGAGAGAGATCGATGCGGTCAGCGGTCTCTGGATGAACCCCGTGGAGCTGCTCATCGGACTCCACGCCGCGCGGCGTGTACCGGAACGTCTTGCACACCACAGCGTTGTCGTCCGAGTGGAGTTCGAGCGTGAAGCGACCGCGGAAACGCTGCGGTCGCAGTAGCGCGGCTACCCGCTCGGTCACGTCTTCGACATGGCACGTCTCGATCCCGCACATCACCAGCTCGCGAGCGAACACGTGATCGCCGCCCCACTGCTTCCCGCTCTCGATCAGCGTTTCAACGCCCGCCTCCGCGTCCTTCGCACCGCACGTTCGCGCCAGCACGATCCCGCGGTCTGGCACACGAATCCACTGCGCGTTGCCTTCGTCACCGATCAGCGCACCACGACCGAGCGGGAAGTCTCCCGCATAGCAGCGCTGCAGATGCGCGGCGAGCGCGATACCTCGGCGCGCCGGCTCGGGCGAGTCGAGCCAACGCCCCACACGGCGGTAGAGCGTAAGCGGCGCCACTGCAAGCTCGTGAAGGATCTCGTCGGGCGGCAGCGTCGGACGGTGCTCGGCGCGGGAGAGCCACAGCTCGAGCTCCTCGCTACTGGGCTCGATCTGCTTCTCCATCCGCGGGCCTTCGAAGATCGAATAGCGAGCATCGATTGCCGCATCGGCGAGCGCATCCGGTATCAATCCGCGCATCGCGGCGAGATCGACCAGCGCGGACTCGAGTCGACTGTCGTGTGTGAGATCGACCCGCTCCGAGAGGCGAGTCAGCAGATCCACGAGCCCGCGTACCAGTCTCCGCCGCAGGTCGGGTTCCAACTGTGAGGCGAGCAAGCGCAGCTGCGCGCGCTCGAGAGCGTCGGTCGGCTCGAGATCGGTCACGCCGTAGTGCCGCATTGCCTGACGCAGCAGCTCGAGGAACTCCTCGGCGATTCCCGCCCCCTGCGCTCGCATACGGCGAAGGTAGATGCGCAGCCGGGCGTTGTTCGACGGCCCGAGCTCTCCCGACACCGAGGCGCGGGGGGCGCGAATGAACAGGCGCTCGATGTCTACAAAGAGCGGGAGCTCGCGCCGCAGCTGCGCCAGCGCGCGCAGAAAATCGGCTGGGAGCTCGTCGGGCAGTGGCGCCTCGAGGAAGGCGAGCAGGCTTTCACCGCGCGCCTCGTTGGCGTCGTAACCGAGCAACACCCGGCGTATCTCGTCGCGCACGGTATCGAGGGCGCGACGTCGGTCGCGCACATCGGCCGCGGCGGCCGCGGCCGGATCGGGAACCGCGAATTCACCGTCGCCATTGGCAGACTGGAACAACAGAGCGAGCGGGTCGCGTTGCAGCGGAAGCGTGAGTCGTTTGCCAGCGGCGCCGACCTCATCTTCATCGGCTGCAGGCTCGATCACGAGCAGCAAGTCCCCCGCCGCAACCTTCTGCCCTTTTCGAACGCTCACCTCGCTGACCGTGCCTGCAACCGGCGCCTCGAAGCCAATCTCCATCTTCATTGCCTCGACGAGTCCGAGCGGCTGACCGACTTCGACCCGGTCGCCGGGCACTACGTGGACGGCAACCACCATCGCCGGCGTCGTGCTGCGCACCTGGCCGAGCGTCTGCCAGCCGAAACGGCGCGGGTGGCCGTCGATCTCGATGCGCAGACCCATCTCGGTCGCGTCATAGAGCACTCGGTGAACGCGGTCGTCGATCACGAGAAGCGCGGAGTGCGATGACTCCTCGCGCATGGTCGCGGTCGCGACCCGACCGTCGAGATGGACGCGATAGCGCCACGATCCGATCGCGTAGACATCGAGTCGATAGCTCTCGCGAACGTAGGACAGGTCGATCTGCTGGCCCTGCGACGGGGGTACACGCTCGGCCGACAGACTGGTGGGATCGGAGTAGAAGTTGAGCCGAGCCAGCCCGCGGCCGCGTTGATACGCGAGGATTGCCGCCGCAACGAGAGCCGTGTGCGCGTCGTCTTCGCGGGCGGAGCGCTCGGCCGACCAGCGGTCCAGCCACCCGGTGTCGACGCCCCCGTGGCGGTACTCATCGCTGTCGAGCAACTCGAGCAGGTATCCCTTGTTGGTCGCTCCGCCCTCGACCACCAGCTCGAAATCGCGCAGCGCGCACTCGAGACGCGCGATCGCCTCGGCGCGCGTGTCCCCGGTGGCGATCACCTTCGAAATGAGGGAATCGAAGTCGGGGGGCACCGTCGTCCACGATACGACGCCGGCGTCGACACGAACACCCGAGCCGACTATCGGGTTGAAGCAGACGATGCGACCGGGTGAAGGGATGAATCCCTGGTCGGGATCCTCGGCACACACCCGGGCCTCGATCGCAGCACCGCGCTCGCGAAATTCGAGATCGGCGAGCGACATCCCCCGGCCGATGAGGATCTGCAGCTGCACCAGGTCAACACCGGTGCGCTCTTCGGTGATGCCGTGCTCGACCTGCAGACGCGGGTTCACCTCGAGGAACACGAAATGCTCCCCCGAGAGCAAGAATTCGACCGTACCGATGCCCGAGTAACCGACTTCGCGCGCGAGCTCGACGGCAGACCGCTCGATGTCGTGGCAGAGCGAGTCCGGCACACCGGGCGGTGGTGCCTCTTCGATCACCTTCTGGTGCCGCCGTTGCACGGAGCAGTCCCGCGCGCCGAGCGCGATCACATTGCCATGCAAGTCCGCCGCGATCTGGACCTCGATGTGGCGACCCCCGACCACGCGCTCCTCGCAGAATAACCGCCCGTCGCCGAATGCCGTTTCGGCCTCCGATGCGGCCGAGCGAAACGCCTCTTCCAGCTGATCCGGTCCGTCGACCATGCGAATGCCGCGACCACCACCACCCGCAGATGCCTTGATCACCATCGGGTATCCGATGCGCTCCGCGGCGCGACGCGCATCGTCGACATCGGTCAGCACGCCGCCGTTCCACTTCGAGACCGGAACGCGCGCTCGCTCGGCCAGCTGCTTCGCGGCGATCTTGTCGCCGACCGCCTTCATCGCTTCCGGGCTCGGTCCGAGGAAGACGATGTTCGCCTCGCGAAGCCTCTCTGCGAACCTGGCGTCCTCGGCCACGAAGCCCCAGCCCGGCCAGACAGCATCCGCTTCGCCAGCGCTCAGTGCTTCGAGCAGAGCATCGTGGTCGAGGTAGGCAGCCACGGCTCCGCGGGGGGCATCGAGGCGGATCGCGTGGTCCGCGTGCCGAACGAATGGCGCGTCGCGGTCGATGGCCGTGTAGAGCGCGACGGTGTCGAGCTCGTTTCGCTCGAGTGTACGCAGCTCCTTGACCGCTCGGATGCAGCGCATCGCAGCCTCGCCACGATTCACGATGGCCAGGCGGCGAAACTCTCGTCGAACCTCACTCACCGATCAGCGCCTCCGACTGCGGCCGGATCGATCTCGCACGCGAACCCCAGCCAGTTCCCGTGATGGGACAAGGACAGATCGACCGGCGCAAGTTCGCCGCGTAGCCACAGGAAGGGGATACGGCCCCGCCGACGCACCTCGAGCTCCGATGGCGCGACGCCGAGCGACTCGGCAATCCGCTCGCAGAGGAGTGAGCGCACGGCTCGGCTCGGGGCATCCGGGTCGCCGCTCGCGATCTCGCCGGCGTCGAGCCGCCGCCAGCCGGCGAGCACGCGCCTCGACTGTGCCGGCTCCGACGTCGCGACCGCGTGCAGGGCGCCATCGCTCTCGGTGTAGTCGACCGCGAAGCGTCGCGAGTCGTGCACGACGATCGCGCCCGATCCCTCGGTGATCTCGACCTCGAAGCGCTGCGGCGAGAAGACCGTCGTGGCCACCAGCTTCCGCACCAGCTTGTAGACAGCTTCCTTTGCCGCCCACAGCTTCCAGCGAAGCCGCTCGGGCTCCGCGGAAGCGGCGATCCTCGCGCGTTCACGCGCGCTGAACACACGTGTGTCGAAGCGGGGGTGGAGCGATTCGCTGCGCGACTCGGGATCACGCAGATCGACGATGTCATTGCCGACCATCGAAGTACTCCTCCTCCATCTTCGCAAGCTGTGCCGTCACCTGACGCGCCAGATCACGAGAACGGCGCGCGCCGCGGTAATCCGACTTCGGCTCGATGCACGACATCTCGACAGTGAGCGTGTCGCCGCGAGCGGGGAACCTCCCCCAGCTCTGCTGCGCGTCTCCCCGCAGGAAGATGCAAAGCACCCGGCAGTTCGGCAGTGCACCGATGACCCGTCCCACCCCCCAGGCTGCGGCGGCGGGATCCACCCGCCCGGACCGACTTCGACCACCTTCCGGGAAGAGCAGCGCCAGCTCCCCACGCTCCAGCAGATGCACGACGCGGTCGAGCACCAACCCCGTATCTTCGCGGCGCCCACCTCGCGTGATCGGAATACACTTCGCAAAATATGTGAGCGCGGAGTACAGCGGACTCCGGGCGAAATTCGTCCTCTCGGGTGTATTCCACGCGAATGACTTCGGGTCCGTGAGAAGTCTCCAGGGACTGCGAAGCACCCACATGATCAGGAACGAATCGATCAGCGTCAGGTGGTTGCCGCACAACATCAACGGATCGTCCGTTTCCCTCCAGATCCCGTCGAATTCGGCGCGCGCCCGCCCGAGGTTGCGCACCGAGTAGCCTCCGACGAGGCGCAGACAGCCGGCCGCGAGCGGCACCCATAACGGTGCCGCCAGCGTCACGATCGCCAGCTGCAGCGCATGAAGCGAACGGCTCAGCCGCCGCGACCGACCCGTTGAGTTGGAGGAACCCGATGCCACGAAACTGGCGCTAGAGCTTCGCGAGGATCAGATTGACGGCATCACCGACGCTGTTCACAGAGTCGACATCTTCGTCGGCGATCTCGATATCGAAGTCGTCTTCGAACGCAATGATGACATCGACCAGCCGGGCCGAGTTGACCTTGAGATCATCGAGAATGCTCGTCTCCATGCCCACCTTCGCGAGGGCCTCTTCGTTCTTTGCCCACGGTGTGAGAATCTTCACTACTCGTTCAAGGACTTCACTCTGCTCCATCAGACTTCCCCTTCAGTTGATCGCAATCGATCGTCGTCTCGTCATCGATTCGCGCGAGTTCGCCCGCGCGACGTAATCGGCTTCAGTCCTCGAATTTCCGGAGAACCAGGCACGCG
The DNA here is from genome assembly GCA_036336835.1 of Myxococcota bacterium. Taxonomy (GTDB): domain Bacteria; phylum Myxococcota_A; class UBA9160; order UBA9160; family UBA4427; genus JAYZFK01. Next base: position 121,431 of record JAYZFK010000062.1, read on the forward strand.
TTGACGTCACCGAACCCAAAGCCGGCCTTGATCACTGTTCGCAGCTCCGGCAGCTCGCGCATTTCGTGACCAATCGCAGGCTCATACGCGGCAATCTCGGGATGGACGTCTTCGCAGTTGACCGATGGGTGTGCGAAACCACCCTCGAGCATCAGCACGGCGGCCACCGACTCGATCGCTCCGGCGGCGCCAAGTGCATGACCGATCAGCGACTTGGTGGCTGTGATGGTTGGAAAGTCGGCTGGCTCCCGGCCGAGCGCCTTGGTCCACGAGGAGATCTCTCTGGGGTCGGCTGTTGTTGCAGTGAGATGACCGTTGATCAGATCGATTTCGGCCGCATCGATACCCGCGTCGGCGAGCGCGCTCTGCACGCAACGCACAACGCCTTCGGGATTCGGTGCCGTCATGCTCCCGCCGCCACGGTGACCGCCGCAGTTGACGGCCTGGCCCAGCACCTCGGCGCGGATCCGCGCGCCGCGCTCGCGCGCCGAAGACAGACTCTCGAGCAGCACCACACCAGCGCCCGAGCCCGGTACGAAACCACCGGCGGAGGCGGACATCGGCCGCGAAGCCTTCTCGGGAGCATCGTTGAAATCCCGGCACAGGACACGCATCGCGTCGAAGCCCGCCCAGATGTAGTGGCTCGCCGCTTCCGCACCACCGCACAGCATGCGCTTCGCCAGGCCGCGCCGGATTCGCTCGGTTCCCATTGCGATCGCCTCGCTGCCAGTGCTGCAGGCGCTCGAGTTGGTGGTCACCTGGTTGCCCAGCCCGAGCTGGCCGGAGATGCGGGCAGAGATACCGCTCGCCATCACCTGCTCGACGGCGGTCGAGCCCAGACGACGGACCCTGCCGGCATCCGTATACGGCACGACGTATCCGGCGGTCGTGTCCATACCGCCGACCCCGGTGCCCAGGATAGCCCCGCAGTCCCAGTCCACGCGGTCGTCGCCGCGTTCGGGCCGCTCGAACCCGGCATCCCGCCACGCCTCGACGCTGGCCAGACTCGCATATCGATGGCCCATGTTCATTGCGAGTAGCTCGTCCGATTCGAAGCTCTGCTCGGCGAGCTCGTCGACTCCCAGCGGCGTTCCGGCGACCTGACAGGCGAACTTGTTCTCCTGCATGATCAGCTGGTGACGAATACCGGAGACCCCCTCTCGCAGCGCACTGCGGAAAGCATCGAGGCCATTGCCATTGGGCGCGATCACACCGAGCCCGGTTACGACCACTCGTTCGTCGGCTCGTCCGCTCATCTGGGAACTCCCATGCCGGACAGCGTCCCGCTCGCCACGACAGTGCCGTCCTCCAGTTCCATCTCGACCGATGTGCGCAGCTTGCGCCGCCGGAACATCTCCTTGCGGCCCGTGGTGGTGACGCGTTGCCCCGGTCGCACCATGCCGGTGAACTCGACGTTGGCATCGTTAAAGATCGTCAGCAGCTTCTCGACTTCTTCTCGCCCGCTCGGTTCGAGCTAAACCAGATACAAGCCAAATGCCACGACTCCAGCCTGCGCCATCGCCTCGGTGAGGAGAACGCCCGGTGTAATCGGATTCCCCGGGAAGTGGCCGCGGTAGAACTCTGCCGCCTCGCGAAACGTGTAGTGCGCGACGATGTGGTTGGGATCGAGCTCGTCGATGCCGTCGATGAAACGAAACGGCTCCTGCTGCGGAATCCGCGCGAGCACCTCGTCGGGTGTGAACGGGTCAGCCACCGTACATCCCCCCGTTCACGTGGATCACCGTGCCGTTGATGTAGCCGCCGCGCGTTGCGAGATAGGCGACGACGTCCGCGATCTCATCGGCGCGGCCCATCCGCCCCTGAGGGATCCGGCTCAGGATCCCGTCCTTGACGTCGTCGGGCAGTACCTCGGTCATGTCGGTGTCGATGAAGCCCGGAGCCACCGAGTTGACCAGGATCTCGCGGCCGGCGAGCTCCTGGACCAGCGATTTGGTGAACGCGTCCAGGCTGGCCTTGACCATGGTGTACGGGATCTGAGCTGCGTTCCCCGTATGGCCGACCACGCTCGAGATGTTCACGATTCGGCCAGTGCCACGACGCAACATGAAGCGGCGCAAGATCAACTTGGTCAGGTACCAGGTGCCGCGTGCCAGCCCGACGACCGCGTCGTAATCATCGAGCTTCATCGTCAGCAGGGGCGCGTTGATATTGAGTCCGGCATTGTTGACCAGGACGTCGACGCGACCAGCCTCGTCCTTGATCGAGCGAATCATCTCGTCGACCTGCTCGGAGTCTCCGATGTCGCCGGGCAGCGTAAAGGCGCCATCGAGCTCGGCTGCAACCTTGGCTGCCTTCTCCGCACTCGAACGGAAGTGCACGGCAACCCGGAAGCCCTCGGCCGCGAGCGCCCGGCAGCAGGCGGCGCCGATCCCAGTGCCTCCACCCGTGACCAGTGCAACAGGGCGATCTCCACTCATCGTTCGATCTTCCCGCCCTTTGAATTCTCGGCCGGCCAGGGATAGTCGGTGTACTGGATGCCCTGGAACAGACCGACTCGAGCACCCTCGATCGTGTAGATCTCCTCGCCGTCGACCAGCACGCGTCCGTTTCCGAGCACGATCGACGCGCCCTTGTCGGGCATGTCGCTGTAGCGGCGGACATCGATGTCGTAAGTCACAACGCTGTCGTGCGGCCGGATCTGGCCGAAGAAATCGACTTCCTTGCAACCGAGTGCGCGGCCCGCCCCGAGCCCCCCGCGCCAGTTGCAGTAGAAGCCGAGCATCTGCCAGATCGCGTCCACACCGAGGCAGCCGGGCTGCACCGGGTCGGCATTGAAGTGACACTGGAAGTACCAGGCGGACAGCTGGATATCCTGCTCGGCGACGAGCTTGCCACGCGCACCGTCGGCGCGGATCTCGACCACGCGATCGACCATCATCATCGGTGGCGTGGGCAGCCGCGCGGCGAATCCGTCCGGCGGATCCTTGACCAGCCGACCGTACGCGAACGCCAACAAATCCGATTGAGTGAAGTGATCGCGCGCCTTGAATTCGTCGTAAGTGAGCATTCGCCCTCAATGCGATCCTAGGACGTGAAGTGGATCCAGTATCCCGCCCAGCTAAGACCCGAGCCGACGCCAACGACACCGATGTCGTCGAGATCGGTCCACTTGTCCCACTCCATCGAGATCACGGATGCTGCGCTTGCACAGCCGGTGTTGCCATACCACTCGACGTTGGAGTGGTGGGAATCGTCCGGAATCTCGCAGCGCCGGCATACGGTTTCGAGCATTCGCAGGTTCGCCTGGTGCCCGACGAAGTGGAAGCGGCGTTCGGGATCCTCGTATTCGGCGCGCAGGGCTACGAGCACCTCGCACGTCTTCTTGATCGCGAACATCTGCACCTTGCGGCCGTCCTGCGCGAAGTGGCCGAGCCGCGGCACGGTCACGTGTCCAGCCCCAGCAGGACTCGAGGCCAGACGACTCCCATCGATCCGCGCGCGCCCCGGCTCTGTGAGTGAGATCACCACCGCCGCCGCAGCATCGCCCCAGAGCACTGCCGAGGAGCGATCGTTGTAATCAACGGTCCGCGACAGCGCCTCGGGAGCGCACACGAGCACGTAGGGCGGCAGCGCGTCAGCGCGCATCAGTGACAGCACGTAGAGCTGAGCGAAAAGGCTCGTACACGCCGAGTTGATGTCGAAGGTCGGCACCTCGAGACCGAGTTCGCGAGCGATGTAGGCGGCTTCGCAGGGCGAGGCACTATCCGGCGCCGACGAGCCCGAAATGACCATGCCGATTGCTTCGGGCGAGATGCCAGCTCGATCGATCGCGAGCCGTGAGGCGCGCGCAGCCATGTCGGGGTTCGAGTGCTCGGCAGCCTCGAGGCCCGCGCGCGGGTCGACGTTCCGGGTGGCCCTGATGTAGTCGAGCGGCATCGTCGTGCGGCGAGCTCGGATGCCCACGCGCTCCATGATCCACTCCTCGTTGGTACCGATATCGAGATCCTCGAGGAAACGGTTGCTGATCTCGTTTCGGGGCTGGAAGTGGCCGAGTCCGTGGAGGTGCAGGGTCACCGGGTCGCCCCCGAAATGTGCTCGCCGCCGTCGACGCGGATCACCTCGCCGTTGATCCATCCCGCAGCTGGAAGCGCAAGCAGGTGGATCACACTCGCGATGTCCTGCGGCGTGGTCAGGCGACCCAACGGATTGCGCAGCCGCGCCTGGGCCTTGAGGTGGTCACTGCCCGGGATGGCGGCCAGGGCCGGAGTCTCGGTGACTCCTGCCTGGATCACGTTGCAGCGGATCCCGTGCGGCCCGAACTCCACCGCGATCGAACGCGCCAACGCCTCGAGCGACACCTTGGCCGCAGACACGGCGGCATAGCCCTTCCACGCCACCTCGTTTCCCTCGCTCGTCAGCCCGAAGACTCGTGCATCGTCGGCGAACAGCTTGCGTGAGAACAGCTCCTGCACCCACCCGAGCAGGCTGGTTCCCATCGAGAGGATGGTCCGGGCGAAGTCTTCCTCGTCCAGATAGGAGCGCTCGGGGTACTGGGCCGGGCTGGTGAGGGGATGGAGCCCGTCCTCGTCGCCTTCGCCGAATATCTCGTCGGCGGCCTCGATCAGTCTCTCGGGGTCGAGCCCGAGCCGGGCCGCCAGCGCGGCGGCCGCGGTGCGCGGCTGCACCTTCTCGGGTGCGATCAGCTTCAGGTTTCCGAACGCGATCGAGTGGAGCAGCACCCGTACGCAGCCGTTCACGCCGAGCGCCTCTGCCAGCTCGTCGAGCACACCCGTCCGCTTCTCGGGACTGATCGCGTCGACGTTCCAGGTGCGCAGCTCGACACCAAGGCCCTGGAGCTTCTCGAACTCCGGCTCGATGCGCGCCATGGCACCGCGACGATCGCGGTGGACAATCGCCACGTTCATGCCCCGCTCGGCGAGCTTCTGCGCCGTCGCGAGGCCCATGCCGCTCGAACCACCCAGGATCAGCGCCCAGGAACTGCTGGGAAAGTCACTCGCCAAGTTCCATCCTCCAGAGGACACGAGACGCGGCGGCCGCCTTGAAGACCGCGGGGGAGCTACAAAGCACGCCCGGAAGGCCCTAGCTTGCGCCGTCCGAGCGAACGTAGCTGAACGATCTCACGCCGAATGTAAAGGCTTTGCAAGATCTCGCTGCGCGAGTCCTTCGACTCACCGAGGGGGGACAGCGATGAATAGCAGATCCTGACTTCGAGTCATACAACCTCAGCGTTGCCCCGCGGGGAATTCGGGCGCCGCAGTAGACGGTCCCGGAGCAAACGCGGGCTCGGCTCGAGCTCGGCACCGCTACGGAGCGACCAGCCCCTTTGCCTGGAGCCCGAGACCGACAATCGCTTCGCGCGGCACCGCAACGACGTCCTCGTTCGGCTGTTTCGAGCCTTCGAATCGATACGGAACCAGGCGGTACGCGCCATTGATCAGCTCGCCGCGCACGGCTGCGAACCCGAACAACAGGTAGCCATCCGGGAAGGCCGCGCGAATCTCGGCAGTCGACTTGAAGGTGACGTCGAGATGGTCCTTGTGCGTGATCTCGACGACGACGACCGGCCGGTCGCGCTCGAGGCTCGCGCGCAGGCCGGCGAGGACTGGCTTCTCGTAGCTCTCGACGTCGATCTTCATGAGATCGATGCGCGGGATGCGACCGCTCTCGACGAGTGAATCACCGGTGACGATCTTCAGCTTGCGGTGACTGGGCCGGTTCGCCTCGGAGAATCCCTCGACGAAGCTTCCGATTCCGAGGTTGCCTTCGGGCGGCTCGAAGAACTCGAGCTCCTCGTCTGCCGCTCCGAGCCCAACCATATGAGTGATGATGTTGTCGATGTCATTCAGCTCGATGTGCTCGTATAGCCGCTCTAGCGCTCTGTCCCAGGGCTCGATCGCGTGGACTTCGGCGGCATGCTGCGACATGAAGAGCGAGTGCTGGCCCGTATTGGCACCGACGTCGACGAAGGAGAGCTCCGCCTCGCCGAGCGCTGCCGCCACGTCGCGCAGGAAGAACAGCAGTGGCTTCTCCCAGGCTCCGTACAGCATCACGTGGCGGTCGAGAATGCCGCGCGAGTTGCCCGTGTAGCGGAGCCCGAAGAAGTCGATCTCGAACTCGACGGGCTGGCGAGGACTGTGGACGACGATTTGCCGCTCGGCCTCGGGGCAATCGCGGCGGGTCGCGGCCTCGACCTCGCGGTCCCGTGTCGCCGCCTGCCACACGATCGTGGCCACGAGAACGAGTACCAGCGCGATGAGTGCCCGTTCGAGAGCAGTCCGGTCGGCGACGATCGACATGCGTTCACCTCTCCTCGAGACGGCCACGACTGCCCAACCCGAGAGTCCTACGGGCCCGGTTGGTCCCCGGCCACGGTCTTCGCCTGGAGACCGATCTCCTGCAACATGCCCGACAGCTCGGAGCGGAGCGCGACGCGGACCGCGACTCCTCGAGGCAGCGCCTGCTGCAGCTTCGCGAAGTATCGGCGATCGGGCCGGCCGTCGACGATCACGACGATACCGCGGTCCTCCTCGCTGCGGATCAGCCGGCCGGTCATCTGCTTGAGGTGCAACAGCATCTTGCCGAGCGCGAAGCGCTCGAACGGCGAGCCACCGGACTCGCGGATGCGCGCCTCGCGTCGCTTGCGAAGCTCCGTCGGAACCTCGAACGGCAGCTTCTCGATGACCACCGCCTGCAGGTCCTCACCCGGGATGTCGAGGCCCTGCCAGAAGGTGCGCGCACCGAGTAGGATCGCGCCGCCGCGCACCCGTGTGAAGCGCTGGACCAGCGCGGCCGGGTCGTCGGATGCGCGGCGCGGCGCCAGGATCTCGAAGCCCTCGCCGCGCAGCTCCTGGTCGAGCAGCTCAGCCACCTGATTCATCCGCCGCAGACTGGTGAACAGTCCGAGCGTGCGGCCGCCCAGCGCGCGCGCAAGATCCGCGATCACGGCCGCCGTCTCGGGCACGACCTGGTCGGCGTCGGTCTTCAGGACTGCGACGCGCATGTGCTCGGCATACGGGAACGGGCTCTCGACCGAGACGCGGCCGGTCGGCAGCAGTGAGCGCTCCTCCACCTCGAGCTCGCCTAGCGCAGCGAACGCATCGCCGCCGACGAACAAGCTGGCCGACACCGCCGTGAACGACTCGAGTCGCTGCAGGAAGCTCTCGTGGAAAGCCGCTGCTGGGGATACGGCACGAATTGCCAGACGCCAGCGGTCATACGGCGGCTCGAGTCGCTCGAAGGCGGAGACGCTGTCGCCCGACTCGTCGGCGAACGCCAGACGCAATCCGTGAGCCGCCTCGCGCAGCTCTCCTACGACCTTTGCGACGGCGCTCATCCCCTCGCCCGCCTCGTCCCACTCCTCGCCGCCATCGTCGAGCGAGCTGGCGTGATCGGCCACCTGCCCGAGCCGGCGAGCGGCCGTCTCGGCGAGAGCTGCCGCTTCCGGCAAGACCTTCTCGGGATACTGTGGAAGCTGGACTTCACCGTACTCGCTCGCGTGGTCAGCCAGCGTGCGTCCGAGCGCGGAGAGATCGAGCGCGATACTGCGCCGCCAAGCTACGACGTCCTTGGCAGCCGCGCGCGTCTTCGAGCGCGGCAGCAACCCCGAGCGATTGCGCTCGCCCGAACGCCCGTAGATCTCGTCGATCGCTTCGAGCACTTCGTCGGGCCGAACCGTGATCGCATAGACCTCGTCCGCAACGCCCGCCAACTCGTGCCCCTCGTCGACGATCGCGTGCGTGAAGGGCGGATAGTCGGGCGGCCAGCGCAGCAGCAGGTCGTGATTGGCAACGACGAGGTGCGCCTTCGCCAGACCCGCGCGCCGACGACCGAATGGACAACTGCGCTGCCTGGCGCACTCCTCGCGCGAGCACTGCTGTGCCCGGGTGGCGACACTGCGCCGGCGCAGGTCGCGCAGCGGCGGGTAGCGTCGCAGGAGCGCGGCCGGCAGTGTGCCGACCTCGCCGTGCGGGCGCGTCCGCGCGCAGCCCAGCATCACGGCGTAGGCCATTCGATCGGCTTCGAAGATACTCGGCTCGCGTCCCTCGGCCAGGACACTCTCGAGCCGTCGCTCGCACACGTAGTTGGCGCGGCCCTTGATCGAGAGCGCGCGTAGGTCGGGATGGCCGAGGAAGCGCGCGGCTGCCGCAATGTCCTTCAACAGCAGCTGATCCTGCAGCAGCTTGGTCCGCGTCGAGATCACGACCGGCTCGTTCACACCTCCGGCTGCCCGCTCCATCGCGAACGGGATCGCGGCGGCCAGATAGGCCAGCGACTTGCCCACACCGGTGCCGCCCTCGATCAGTAGCGCGCCGCCATCGTCGAGCGCACGCACGAACTGACGCGCCAACTCGACCTGCTCGGCGCGCGCGCGATAGCCGGGCAGATAGCGACGACCGCGCTCCTCGTCGGCCAGTGCCTCCGCGATTGCATCCTCATCGAAGGGCACCGGCTTCTCTCGGCTCTCTCCGATGTGCACGAACTGCGAAGGCTCGTCGTCCTCCACGACGAGCTCCTTGCCGAGCAGAGCCAGCCACGGCGAGCTGGGCGCATAACCGAGCACGGCGCGAGACGCCGTCAGGTAGCGAGCCTCCCCCTGCCTCACGCCGAGGCCGATGCGCGAGAGCACGCGCGCCGTGTCCAGCGCATCCTCGAGCGCTCGGTGCTGCTCCTCGGCCCCGAGCAGCATGCGCGTGAACGACTCGAGCCGCAGGTCCGGCGCGTCTGGGTGCGTCAGCGCCAGCAGGTCCTGGGTGTCGAGGTAGGAGGACTCGTCGAGTCGCGAGTCGACGCAGCGCGTGAGAAAGGTGCGCTCGAACTCGGCGTTGTGGGCAATCAACGTCCGTCCGGCGAGCGCGTCGCGCACCACCGGAGCAACCGTGCGCAGCATCGGTGCATCCGCGACGTCCTCGTCGCACAGACCGGTCAGCCGTTGGATCAGAAGCGACAGCGGCTGGCTCGGCCGCACCAGGCTCTGGAACGTGGCCACCCGGCCGGGGTCGAGCAGCACGAGGCCAAACTCGAGAATCTCAGCGGCCGGATCGTCGGGCAGGCCGGTCGTCTCTAGATCGATCACGGCCAAAGGACCGAGCTGACCGACGAGCTCTTCGACCGCCGACAGATCGATCCCGACCTGGGCTGGATCCTGTTCTTCGATCGAGAGACCCACCCCGATCCCCTCAGTGCCCAGGAATTGGCCTGGGCTCAGCTACACGTAGATGCCGCCGCCGTACTCACTGTCCTGCCGGATGATGACGTTGACCAGCGCGGGCTTGCCGCTCGCGCGCGCGCGCTCCAGCGCCGGGCGGATCTCTTCGGGTCGCTCACAGAACTCGCCGTGGCCTCCCAGAGCCTCGACGACCTTGTCATAGCGTGTGTAGTTGAGCAGCGTCGCCGCGGTGCGGTCCGCACCGTAGATGCCGCGCTGCGGACGCATCATCTGACCCCAGGCCGCATCATTGCCGAGAACGCCGACGATCGGCAGCTTGAAGCGCACCGCCGTGTCGTACTCGAAGCCGTTCAGGCCGAACGAGCCGTCGCCATAGACGATCACGACGGGCTTGCCCGGATTGGTGTGCTGCGCAGCTAGCGCAAACGGCATGCCGACGCCGAGCGTGCCAAGCGGCCCCGGGTCCATCCAGGCGCCCTCGCGCTTGACGGGCAGGATCTTCGCCGCGGTCGCCACGATGTCGCCGCCGTCGCCGACCACGATCGGATCGTCGAGCGTTGCGAGCCAGTCTCGCACCTCGCGACACATCCGCTGCGGGTCGATCGGCACCTCGTCGCTATTGAGGCTCGACTCGACCTTGGCCTCTTCCTCGTTCTCCAGCACGCGCAGTTCGTCGCGCCAGGCCGAAAAATCGAGCCGTACCCCCTGGTTCTTCATCTCCTCCAGCAAGAGCTCGAAGCTGCAGGCGAGATTCCCGACCACGGGCACGTCCGTCTGGCGATTCTGGCCGATCAGTGTGTTGTCCAGATCGAGCTGGATGATCTTGGCATCGGCCGGAATGCTCTGACCAAAACGCATGCGGAAGTCGAGCAGCGTGCCCGCGAGCATGATGCAGTCGATGTTCTTCAGCGCGTGGCGCCGCGAGCGGTTCATCCACTCGGGCGAGTCGGGATCCATGCAGCCGCGACCCATGCCGTTGGTGTAGGTCGGGATGTGAATCTCCGAGGCAAAGCGCTGTAGCTCGGCGCTCGCGTGCGACCACTTGACGCTGGTGCCTGCCATCAGCATGGGACGCTGCGCCTGCGCCAACATCTCGATCGCCTGGCGCACGTAGTCGCGGTCGGGCCGGATGCGCGGAGGAACGGTGCGGATCTTCGGAATGGGCGCGTCGGCCCATTCGACCTGACCCATGAAAACGTCCATCGGAATCTCGAGATAGGCGGGGCCGGGAACGCCCGAGATTGCGTGGCGAATCGCGAGCTCGACGTACTCCGGGATACGGTGCGTCTGGAAGCAGGAGTCAGCGTACTTGGTGATGGGACGCATCACTCCGATGTGGTCCATCTCCTGCAACGAGCCGCGGCGCATGTCCGCGAAAGGCCCCTGGCCCCCGAACACGAGGATGGGCGAGTTCGCTCGCCAGGCGTTCGCAATGCCCGTGACGCCGTCGGTGGCGCCCGGCCCCGCGGTGACCGCTGCGACACCGATCGATCCCGGGTTGCAGCGCGCCCAGGCATCGGCCGCGTGCACGGCCGCCTGCTCGTGGCGTACGTCGATGATGTCGATGCCCTCGTCGAGACAGCCGTCGTAGATCGGCATGATGTGGCCGCCGGAGAGCGTGAAGATGACCTTCACACCGGCTTCCTTGAGGGCGCGAGCCGCGAGCTTTCCGCCGTGGACGGGCATGGGGGGACTCCTCGTGTGGTGCGGCGGGGCGCGTTGCCTGGAAGGACGATGCGAGAGCACCCAGCCAATGGACCACGGTAACACGCGCCTCGTCACCGGGCACCGAAACACCACCGAGACGAACACAGAGAACTCGCGAAGACGCAAAAAACCCGCCGATCGCTCGGCGGGCCTTTCGCAGTCGAGTTCGGGCGACGATCAGCGCGTCTGGAACTCGGCTCGCCGATTCCACTGCCAGGCTGCTTCCGAATGCCCCAGTGCAGCCGGCTTTGCTTCGCCGTAGCTGATCGTCCACAGCTGACCACCGTCCGCACCGAGATTGACCAGATATTTCTTCACGGCGGTGGCGCGCCGCTCGCCCAGCGCGAGGTTGTACTCCTCATCGCCGCGCTCGTCAGTGTGCCCTTCGATGGTCATGTTGCTGCCCGACTCGCGCAGCACCTCCGCGTCCTTGCGCAGCACGCTGCGCGCGTCGGCGCGGATGGCCGAGCTGTCGAAATCGAAGTAGATCGTTCCCAACTCGATCTCGGCCGGGGGCATGGGCAACGGCTCGACCGGCCCACGGTCGATGAACTCGGCCGTTTCATCGACCTCTACCTCGACCGTCGTCGTCTGCTGACAGGCCGAAAGTCCCAGCACGAGAACCGCGAACAGCGCCGTAGCGGTGGTCGAAACTCGCTTCATTCCCTTCGATCTCCTTGACCCGGCACGAACTGGCGCGTCTACGGGCCCGTTCGGCGAAAACCGGGAGCATCGTTGCACCCGGCCCCTTCCATCCCTGCAACCGCGCAGGAGTGTGGGGAGAATATTGCGGCCGTGCAAGGTGTCGCCTACGTGATCCACCTCACAGCCAGCAGCTGACTCAGGGTTCTGCGAGCAGATCGACAGTCGCCTCGATCAGCCGCTCGTCATTGGGGTGATGGGCGAGCGCCTCACTGAGCAGCCGCAGCGCTTCGTCCTGCGCCCCCTCGCGGAGCAGCAGGTCGACGACCGCGAGCGTCGCATCCGCATGACCCGGCTGCTCGGCCAGTACCCACGCGAGATGATCGATTGCTGCAGCGATCTGGTTCGCCTCGCGCGCCTGCGCGGCCCCCGCGACGTGGGCGCGGATCGCCAGCGTGCTCAACGGCTCAGCGCGGCAGACGACCGCAGACGGTGTCCGCTCGGCCAGCTCGATGGCGGCGGCCCAGGCCTCGCGATCCAGCTCGGCGGTCACCGCGGCCAGCAGCGCGTCGCAGCGAGCAGCGGTCAGCTCGGCATCGAAGGCGTCGGCGCGGATACGCTCGAGCTGGTCGAACCAGCCGAGCGCGGCTGCCGGCCGACCCAGCTGCAGCTCGGCGAGCGCCAGCCCCCCCAGCGCTGCGGGGTGGTCGGGCGCCAGCTCGTGGGCCCGGAGGAAGCCTGTGAGGGCGCTCGCAGCATTGCCCATCGCGAGCTCTGCCTCGGCCTCGCGGAGCGCTGCCTGGTGCGGAGGCGGCGGCTCGCTCGCGCAGCTGGCAGCCAGGGCCAGCAGCAGAAGCGCACACCCGCCACCTGGCAGGCTCCAGCCGATCGCGCAGCGTCGCATCGACGCAGCATGCCGCGTCCTCGGATCCGCGGGAAGGAATACTGCCAGTTCGGTAGCCTCCAATGCCCCTCACCGCTCAGGACCCGAACGCATGCCGGACGATATCTCGACAAGCCCAGGCCGTACCGCAAACTCCCTCGTGCTCGTCCGCTACAGCGGCGACCTGACGACCAAGGGCCGCCTCACCCGCCAGCACTTCTCGAAGCGGCTGGCGCGCAACATCAAGGATGCATTGCGCAGCCTCGCGCTGCGCTCGCGGATCGAGCGCCGCCACGACCGGCTCCACGTTCAGCTCGAATCGGAGTCCGACGCCCGGGCCGCCGCACCGCTGATCGCCCAGGTCTTCGGCGTGCAGTCGGTGGCCCAGGTGGCCGAGCGGCAGTGGAGTACGCGCGAGGACCTGGTGCGGCACGGCGTGGAGCTGTTCGGCGACGCGGTCACCGGCAAGCGCTTCGCGGTGCGGGCGCGGCGGGTGGGAGATCGCTCGCGCATCCCGGTGTCCTCCGCCGAGCTGGCGCGCGATCTCGGCACGGCGCTACTCCCGCGCAGCGCCGGAGTCGACCTCGGCACCCCCGAGTTCGCGGCGCAGGTCGAGATCGGACCCGGTCATGCGCACTTCTTCCGCGAGGCATTGCGCGGCCCGGCCGGGCTGCCACTCGGCGTCGAAGGCCGGGCCGTGGCGCTGGTGTCCGGAGGCTTCGACTCCGCAGTCGCCGCCTGGCAGATCCAGAAACGCGGCGTCGCACTCGACTACGTCTTCTGCAATCTCGGCGGGAGAACCCACCTGCTCGGAACGCTGCGCGTGATGAAGCACATCGCCGACCACTGGTCGCACGGCGCACGCCCCCACTTCCACGCGATCGAGTTCGAGGATGTCTCGCAGGAGCTGCAGCGCGCCTGCACCACCCGCTACTGGCAAGTGGTGCTCAAGCGCCTGATGCTGCGCGCCGCATCCGCCGTGGCAACCGAGCGCGGAGCGACCGCCATCGTCACCGGGGACGCCATCGGCCAGGTGTCGTCGCAGACGCTCCAGAATCTGGCGGCGATCTCGCGCGCCACCGAGCTGCCGATCCTGCGCCCGCTTGTCGGCCTCAACAAGGACGAGATCCTGCACACGGCTCGCCGCATCGGAACATTCGAGCTCTCGAAGGTCGTGGGCGAGTACTGCGCACTGGTTCCCGCCAAGCCGTCGACCGGGGCGCGGCTCTCTGTGGTCGAAGCCGAGGAAGCCCGGCTCGATCTCGGCCTGCTCGATCGCGCGGCGGCGGAACGAAGCATCTTCGAGCTGCGCTCGATCAATCTCGCGACACTCGACGATCCGGAGATCCAGGTCGACGCCATCTCGCACGATGCAACCGTGATCGACCTGCGTAGCAAGCCCGCCTATCAGAGCTGGCACTACCCGGGCGCGCTGCTGCTCGAGTTCAACGAGGCGATGGCGTCCTATCCCTCCTTCGACCGCTCGCAGCACTACGTCTTGTACTGCGAGTTCGGTCTGAAGAGCGCGCACCTGGCCGAGCGCATGCGCGCCGAGGGATTCGACGCCGCGAGCTACCAGAACGGAGCCGCCACGCTGCAAGCTCGCTCGAGCTGAAACCGCGCGTGCCAGCGGGCCGAGCGGGGCGCCCGGCACGACGTCAGCCGGACAGCTCGAGCACAGGGCCGCTGCCCGCGAGCGTACCGCTGGCGCGGTGCTGGCAAGATCCCACCGGTCATCGATCCGCGAGCGGAGGGAGACTCGTGAGGAACCCGAGCAACGCGGCGTCGAATTCCTCGGCCCGCTCGATGTTGAGGATGTGGCCGGCGCCTTCCAGTACCGCGTGGACGGCGGCTGGCATCTTTGCGGCCATCACCTCCGCCGCGCGCAGAAACGCCTCGTCCTCGCTGCCGACGATGACCAGCGCGGGCACGCCGATCTGGCTCAGCTCGTCGATCACGGACGGAGCGAGCCCAGTGACGCGGCGCCCGAAGGCGGCAAGCGCGGCGGGGTCCTGGGCGACGATGCCCCGGGCGGCAGCGCGTGCCGCTGGCAGCTCCGGACGGCGGCCGATGCTGGTCGCGCCCGCCTTGCCGGCGATGAAGGCCTCCAGCCCCCGCTGCTCGAGGTAGCGCGCCGTGCGCTCGGTCTGCTTTGCCCAGCCCTCCGCGGCCTTCGGATTCTTGAAGCCGGGGCCGCTGCCCGCGAGCACCAGTGCCCGGACCCGCCCCGGCTCGCGCAGCGCCCAGTGCAGTGAGGCCAGCCCACCGAAGGACAGGCCCGCGAGAACGACCGGACGATCGGGCGAGGCCCAGTCGCAGACCACGCCCAGGTCGCGGGTGACGAGATCCATCGAGTAGGCAGCGAGATCGGCGGGCACCTCCGAGCGACCGTGGCCGCGATGGTCCCAGAGCACGACCTGCCAGCCCGCGCCGATCAGGGGCGCCACCTGGCCGCGCCAGTTCTCGTGCGTCGTCGCGAAGGCACACGAGAACACGATGCACGGGTCGGCCTCGTCGCCGTGGCGCTCGGCGTGCAGCTGCAGACCGTCGGACGAGACGACCATCACGCGCTCAGCAGTTCGCGCAGCGCATCCGTCATCGTCTGCATCTGGATTTCCAGCGGCCCCCTGATCGCAAGCTCCGGAACCAGTGCCTTGGTGCGCCCGTCCATCTCGATCGTCACCGTCGAACCCTCATCGTCCTCGTCGATGACGACACTGCCGTCGAGCCGGCGCCACACGTTGCCATCGCACACTTTTTCGAATCGAACGTTGCCGTCGATCAAGTAGGTGAAGTGGAATGTTGCGACGCCTTCGCGCCCGAGTGTGGTGTAGCGCGTGCGTGTGGTGCGGCGGTCGCCGTCGCTAGCGACGATCTCGCTGTCGCCCGGCAGCAGCGCGGTCAGCGTATCGTCGCTGCACAGCCGTTCGACCGCGTGGTCGCGCGATGTCGCGGTGCGAAAACTCTTCCGAAGCTCCATCGTCTTTCTCCTGCAATCGCGAACGACTAACGAATCTCGATCATTGCCGGCGGCACCAGCAGAAGCGTCTCGGTCGGCAGCCCCGCAACCAGCCGCTGAAGCCGGCCGAGCGCCCCCGGCAGGAAAACCCGAGCACCTGCCGCCTTCGCGAGCCGCGCATCGAGCAACTCGGCGATCTGCTCGGGAAGCGTTTTTTGGGGGGGGTAGACGACGATCGCGACATCGGCCGCGGCATCGAGCCCGTTGGCGAGCTTCGCGCGCACGACCGCCTCGTGCAGCCCGCCGAGTCCGTCGATCAGGCCGCGCTCGAATGCCTGCTCTCCCGTCCAGACACGGCCCTTCGCAACGGCGGCGACCTCCGCCGTCTCGAGTTTGCGCCCAATGGCAACGCGCTCGAGGAACTGGTCGTAGGTAGAGAGCACGATGCGCTGGAGCCGCGCGCGCGCACCGTCGGACATCGGCCGCGACCCGCCGCCGAGATCGGCGTACGGACCGCGCAGCAGAAGCTCCGACTCGACGCCGATGTTGGCGAGCAGGCCCTCCACCACCGGAAGCAACGCGAAGACGCCGATCGAGCCCGTAATCGACGCCCCGGAGGCCACGATCTCATCCGCTGCCGAGGCCACGTAGTAGCCGCCGGAGGCGGCAACGTCCGAGAACGAAGCGATGATCGGCTTGTCCGATTCCGCGCGAACCTTGCGGATCGCGCGCCACATCAGCTCCGAAGCGAGTGCCGAGCCGCCCGGGCTGTCGATGCGGACGATGATCGCGCCGACGCCGGCCACCTTCGCAGCCTGCTCGAGCGCCTTGGCAAATGCGCCGGCCGCGAAGACCGGATCGCCCTGCGAGTTCGTCGCGGAGTCGCCGACTACCACGTTGCCGCTGCCATAGACGAGCGCGAACGTCGCCTGCGGATCGAAACCGATCGACTCGAGGCCCACACCCGCGTAGACCTCGTCGCGCACGACCTCCCCGCCCAGCGACGCCAGCAGCTCGTCGAGATGCGCGACACCGTCGGCGAGTCCGAGCGTCACGAGCCCGGAGGCGAGCACCGGCCCGCGCTCTATCCGCTCGCGCACCTCGTCGGGAGTGAGGCCGCGCCCCTCTGCGATCGCAGCGACGAACTGGCGGTCCGTCGAGTCGAGCAGCGCATTGGCCATCTCGCGCGAGGCCTCCGACATTCCCGTTCCTGCCACCATCTCGACCGCGCTCTTGTAGCGCCCGGCCTTTGCCACCTCGAAGTCGATACCCAGCTTCTCGAACATACCGCCGAGGTAGAAGTACTCGGCCGCGAGACCGACCAGCGGCACGACGCCGCCCGGCACGATGTGAACCTCGTCAGCGGCGACGGCGATGAAGTACTCGCGATGCGCCGAGATCGTCCCGACCTCGAGGTAGGCGACCGTTCGACGACCCGCCTCGCGCAAGCGGCCGATCGCCGCTCGCAGCTCCTCTGCCTTGCCCCAGCCGATGTCGGCGCCCGCCACGCGCAGCACGACCGTCTCGATGCGATCGTCGCGCGCAGCCTTTGCCAGCAGCGACAGCAGACTGATGAACGGGCGACTCTCACTGCCGAGTAGCTTGGCCAGCAGCGGAGACACGGCGCTCTCGACGTAGCTCCCCTCCACGTCTATCAGCAGGGTGCTGCCAGACTCGATGGACGGCTCGTCCGGCGACAATGCGCAAAAAGCGATGCCGAGAACGAACAGCAGCAGAAGCGCGATCGAGAGGCGGCGAGCCAGGCGCATGTCCCCTCCTCGGAAGCCGTCACGGCCCGGGCAGACACGAGCGTACCACCGCCGAGGAGCCCAGCTATCATCACTCCACATGCCGCGCGAGGTCTATGTCGCTTCCGTCGGACTCACCAAGGTCGACCTCACGGGCAAGATCTTCTCGAGTGTGTTCGACCTGTTCGTCCAGGCGTACCACAGTGCGCTCGAGAACAGCCGCATCCGCTCGTTCGACGCCGTCCAGATCGGCATCATGGACAGCGAGGAGTTCGAGAACCGCGCCAACATCGCCACCAAGGTGGTCGATCGGATCGGGCTGACGGGCGCACCTGCGGTCCGCAGCGAGACCGCGTCGTCGACCGGTGCCGCCGCGTTTCACGAGGCGTACTACAAGATCGCGTCGGGCGAATTCGACACAGTACTGGTGATCGCAGGCGAGCGGATGAAGATGGTCACCACCGAGGTGGCCACCTCGATCATGTCCAAGACCGTGGACCCGGTGGAGCGACGCTTTGGCTTCACCATGCCGGGCCTGATCGCACTCGTGACCCAGGCCTGGGTCCAGGAGCGCAACCTCGGGCCGGACCAGGTGAGGAAACTGCTTGCTCGACTCATGCACCGCGCGCACGCGCTCGGCGCCCAGAACCCGCTGGCCGCGTTCTATGGGAAGCCCGAGCCGGTCGAGGCCTACTACGATCAGAGCAAGAACCTGCCGGTCGCGACCCCCCTGATGCGCAAGGACTGCTCGCCGATCTGCGACGGCGCGGCAGCGGTAATCCTGACCGCGAGCCCGCAGCCGGTCCGGGTTGCAGGACTCGGCTCAGCCACCGAGACCTCCTCGATCCTCGATCGCACGCGGCTCGCAGGGCTCGATGCCAGCTCACAGGCCGCCCAGATCGCCTACTGGCGTGCTGGCATCCCCGATCCGCGCCAACTCGAAGGACTCGTCGTTGAGGTGCACGACGCCTTCAACAGTCTGCTGCCGATCGGCCTGATCGACCTCGGCCTGCTCGACCCTGACCAGGCGATCGCTGCGCTCGTGGGGGATCTCGACGGTCCGCCCGCCGATCCGTACGAGCACCCGTTCACCGGCCCGCGCGGAGTGCTGCCCACCAATCTCTCGGGCGGTCTGAAAGCGCGCGGGCATCCGGTGGGCGGAACCGGGCTGTTCCAGATCGCCGAGAACTACCTGCAGCTGACGGGCGGGTTCCCGAACCCCATGGCTCAGGTCGCGGATGCGCGGATCGGCCTGTGCCACTCGATCGGCGGCCCGGGCAACAACGTGTACGTGACGCTGCTCGAACTCAGTGACAACACGCGCGAGCGCGGAGACGTCCCGCTGCCGATCACGCGATTTACGTCGCAGCTGCCCCACCGCAGTCGGGAGCGTGCCCTGCCGCGGCAGGGCAGCGCCGCACTGGTCGAGGCCGCGACCACGATTTACGTCACCGCGCCTGGAGTCGAGTCTCCGGTCCACGTGGCGTTGCTGTCGATCGGAAATCAACGGGTGTTCGCCCGGATGGATCGGCGGCTCGAAGAGGGGGAAGGTGCGGAGCAGGTCCTGGCCGGGCAGCGCGTACGGCTGCTCGTCAAGGACGACGGCGACCACTATTTCCAGATCCCGAAGCCGCGCGGCCTGGGACGCTTCGACGTGGGACAGATCGTCCAATCCATCCGGCGCAGAGTCGGCGGCTGACGACCGCGGCGTCGCCCGGGAAACGACCCGAGCCCCAGATACAAGTCGCGCGCGGTGACGCCATGCCAGCCGCGCGCGGGCCCAGAATCCTGGGAAGGAGATTACTGTCGGGCCGTATTCTTCGCGGGCGCGAAGCCCGCTACGAGGTAAGTGGTGGCCCGCGCAAGGAAGTGGCAAAAAAAGTGCAAAAGAAATGTGCGCTTGCTGAGAGCAAGCTGAGACCCGCTAGAGTCGTTCTCAGCCTGGCTCACGCCCCCATGGGGACGGGAAGGTCGCTACCAGACGCCCGCTGGCGGCGGTGCGACAGCGGAGTCCTCGTCCTCGGCAGCCGCCGTGCGGTCCGGCTCCGGCTGCGGGGTCGACAGGGGCTCGCGTAGCTCGGCCGACTCCGCCGAACCGACCGAGGGCTCCGGCTCGACCCGCTGCGGCTCCGTTTCGGCTTCCACCTCCGGCGGCGGCACGTGCTCGACGAAGCGGCGACCCGCGTCCGGCGCCCTGACGGGCTCGTACGCCGCCTCGTCGTTGGGGCAGGCGAGGCACAGCAACGCGAGCATGAGCCCCGATACCAGCCACCAGCTCATCGTCCTCGACTCGCCAGCGGTCATCGCATCACCAGGGTGCGCAGCAGCTCTCTTGTCGTGTGCGTACGGCGTCGAATCTCGACTTCGCCGTCTTCGGCTCCTTGCTGCGTCAACAAGACCGTGTCGACGCGAACCTCGCGCACCGAGGTGAGGTCGACCTCGCCCGAGACGTAGCGCGAGCCCGTGCCGTAGCCCACCAGCTCATCGACTTGCTCGATGTTATCGCGGTTCGTGTCGACGAAAAAGGCGATCTGGAGATCGGCCGCCCCGTGCAGGAGCGCCTCTCCGTCGCGGCTGAGCACGTCGTCGGCCTCGATCCGGTACTCGTGGCCCGGGATCGCAATCAGATCGGAATGAGATCCGGGACCGAGAATGCCAGAATGGATCTCGACCGTGACAGTTTGTCGCGCGACGTCCACGTCGATCACCGTACCGCAAGCGGAGCCCCGTTCGGGCGCGTTGCGATCGGTCACGATGACGCCCCCCCGCCGTACGAAGTCGGCGTCGGCCACGCCGTCGCCGTCGTTGTCGTAGGTCGCCATCGCATCGAGGAGCAGTGGAATCGACCACTCGGGATTCAAGCCACCGACCACGTTCTCACCCGGGATGCTCACGCCGTTGTCCTGGCCCGCAGCGCCGTGCTCGGGATCGAGCACGTCCGCGTCGCTCAGGTACAACAGATCGGCCGAATCGAGGTTGTCGACGCCACAGACGGCGCCGCTGGCGGGGACCATGAAACCTGCGCGGCGGATGTCGCGCTCGATCGTGTTGGCGACCGACCGCATGTTGCGCCGCATCTCGAGCTTGACGGCCTGGGCCTGCTGATCCGTCACGAGCGTACCGGCAAAGTAGAGGCTGATTGCGACGATCAGCACCATTCCGACCGTAAGCTCGAGTAGCGACAGTCCGAGCCGCGCACACAGCGACCGGGCGAGACTGGGGCGCAGCTGCATGTCAGCGCATCTCGCACAGCAGGAGCATCGTACGGGGCCTCCGTGGGCTTGGACGCGGCGTGATCGTGCACTCCGTCCGCGCGGACCGAGGCCCCCTCACAACGGCGAGTTCGGGGCGACGCTTGAGCCTTCTTCGTTGTCCGCGCAGCCGACGCGCAACCCGTCCGCAACACCTGGCAGCGCGCGGGCAATGCGACCCGCGCCAACGTCAGGCTTCGCGGGCGGGGGGGCCGACGCCGGCAAGCAGATCGTCGAGCACCTGCCGCGTCTCGGGCTCGAGCTTCCCGAAGTGGACGCCCATCCCGAGGAACTCCGTCGAGAAGCCGGCGGAGACGTTGTTGGTTGCAACCACGCCCGGCAGCTCGAGCGTCTGCTGTATCGTCCGGATGCAGATGCTGAGCACGAGCTCGGTGCCGATCTCCGGTGCGAAGGGAGTGTTTACGAAGACCCCGCCACGCGCGAGCTCGCAGATGTACGCATGGCGCAGCTCCTCGGGCGTGCGGAACTCGACCCGGAGCCGTGTTTCGCGGCGTTCGCTGCTATTCGCGTCGTCGCCCTGCCTGCCGAATTTCGACGCGAGCCGCTGTTCGAGATCGAGCCAGCGTTGATACTCGAGTGGACTCACGCCGACGCCCGTGCGCTTCTGCTCTAGCCCTGCGTATTCCCTGAACAGCGAAAGATGGTCCCGCACGGGGGGTGCATCGGCCATTTTCGGCGCGAGGTGAAGACCACCGTGGTGTAGGCTTCGCGAAGCCATGGCGATCATCCACGAAGTCCCTTTCGAACCCGCAATCGTCGAGCCCGACCCGCTATCCGGCCCGGTACAGTGGTTCGTGTTCCGCAAGCGAGAGCTACTGGTAACCGCTGCGGGCTCGCTACCGACGAAAGAAGCCCTGGACGAGCACCAACTTGGCCCCGAAAGCTCGCTGTATCTCGGCACGCTGGGCGACACGCATTGCTTCGCCGCCCGACTATCCGACTCGTCGACCCCGCCCCCGGGAATGACCTACCGGGACTTGATGTCGCTGTTTGCCAGCATCGAGCCTCAGATCCACCAGATCGCGGGACGCGCGGCCCAGCTCCTCGACTGGGAGCGAACGCACCAGCTGTGCGGAGCGTGCGGCAAGCCGACCGAGCCTTCGACCACCGACCGCTCGCGTGTGTGCAGCGGCTGTGGACTGGCGCAGTTTCCCCGACTCGCACCGGCAATCATCGTGACCGTCGAGCGCGACGACGAGATCCTGCTCGCGCGCTCACCTCACTTTCCGCCAGGCCTGTACAGCACGCTCGCCGGCTTCGTCGAGCCGGGCGAGAGTGTCGAAGAATGCGTCGCGCGCGAGGTGCGCGAGGAGGTCGGCGTCGAGGTCGACCAGATCCGCTACTTCGACAGCCAGCCCTGGCCCTTCCCCAACTCGCTGATGCTCGGCTTCACCACGACCTGGAAGAGCGGCGAGATCCAGATCGACGGCCAGGAGATCGTGGATGCCAAGTGGTTCCACTGCGACGACATGCCCACGCGTTTCCCGGGCAGGATCAGCATCTCCCAGTGGCTGATCGACGACTTCCTCCGGCGGCGCGCGGGTCGCTGCTAGTCGAGTGCCCCGAAGGCCTCGCGGATCTCATCGGGGGCCTGTACCAGCTCGACCAGCACACCTTCTGCTCCGATCGGCGCGTCGGGCGTGCCCTTGGGATGGATGAAGCACACGTCGTAGCCGGCCGCGCCCTTGCGAATGCCACCCGGCGTAAAGCGGACACCCCGTGCCTCGAGCCACTCGACGGCCGCGCGCAGGTCGTCGATCCAGAGCCCCACGTGGTTGAGCGCCGGGTCGTGCACCCTCGGGCGGGCCTCGGGATCGATCGGCTGCATCAGATCCACCTCGACCTTGAACGCTCCCTCACCCGCAGTCGCGATATCCTCGTCGACATTCTCCTGCTCACTGCGATAGGTCCCGGTCAGCTCGAGACCGAGCGTGTCGATCCAGAAGCGGCGCAGCGCCTGTTTGTCGAGGCCGCCGATGGCGATTTGCTGGATGCCGAGAACCTTGAACGGGCGATCGGACACGGGAACTCCTTCGGAATGGAGAGCGGGGGGGGATCGGGCCGCGCATACTATCGTCTCGGCGTCGAGACGTCGCCGGGGGGATGAATGCGCTCGATCGTCGCCGCGCTCGCGCTTGCGGTCTGCCAGCTCGCGGCCCCGGGCGCACGCGCCCAGCAGTCGTTCCCGGCCGACTCCGAGCAGCCGATCCTGGTGTATCAACCTCCGCCGCGCGCCTGGCGCCTCTCGGTGGCCACTGGCTTCGAGTACGACTCGGGGATCGCCGGACGAATCGACGAGCTGTTCGTGCCCCTCTCCGCGCGCCTCGAGTACGGTCGCTTCTCGGTCGGCCTCGCGACGTCGCTCGTCTCGCTCCGCGGCGACCGAATCGTCGGCGGCCACGCGATCGGCAGCCTCCCCGACCCGCGCATCGCGCCCGCACTGGACCGATTCAACGTGGCAAGGGAGATGCACCTCGGTGTGGAGGACATCGCCGATTCGTCTCTCGACGAGACAGGAATCGGCGACACGCTGATTAGTCTGTCGTACGCCTGGTTCCAGCCGGACGGCTGGCTTCCGTTCATCGAGTTCACCTCGTTGGTGAAGATTCCGACCGCCAGCAAACAGGACCGGATCGGCACCGGCGAGTACGACTGGATCCTGCAGCTGGACCTGGCCAAGCAGCTCGGCCGCTTCACGCCGTTCGCCACCGTCGTCTATCGCTTCAACGGCGGACCGATCGTGCTGCGCGAACAACGGGCTCCGATCGCGCCTGGGGCCGTGACCGACGCGACCGGCGTAGAGAGCATCCTGCTCGAGGAGATCCGCATCCCGGTCGATGACACGCTGGAGCTGACGGTCGGATCGTCGTTCCTGGTGAGCGATCGACTGATGCGCCTGAGGGGAACCGACGTCGCCCTGCACACCGGCGTGATGTACGACTTCAAGCAGAGCCCGTTCGACGGCGTCGTGAATGACCACGAGCTCATCTCGTATCTGACCTTCGAGCTCTCACGCAACCTGCAGCTCGGGCCCTACTTCGTGGTCGGCCTGTCGGAGTCGGCGCCCGACTGGGGAATCGCGACCCAGCTGCTATTCACCTACTGACGCTCGCTCACGGCCGGAGCAGCTTCTGGACCCGGGTCGGACGCACGGCATCGATCCGCGGCGAGCGCGGTGGGCGCGATCTGTCCGCCGGCCGGTCGATACGCGGCGGCCGCGGCAGCATGTACCGCGGTGGGCGCACATCGCGCGCGATCCGCAGCGCGCGAATCGTACCGCTACGGGTCAGTACGCCGCGGACGACGACGTAGTCGTCGAGCCGGATTCGATCGCGCACGGCGTGCGGGGCCTCGACCCGCAGCCCGCCGACGCGCACGACCCCGTCGTGCTGTACCTCCACGTAGCCGCCCAGCGAGACCTCTTTGGTCCGGCGATCGAAGTGCACCGCGCGCTCGACCTCGGCGCGCTCGATTCGTTGGTGCGGAGCGCTCCAGACGCCGGTTGCAATCACCGAGACACCGG
This sequence comes from Myxococcota bacterium, assembly GCA_036336835.1. GTDB lineage: Bacteria > Myxococcota_A > UBA9160 > UBA9160 > UBA4427 > JAYZFK01. The sequence goes on from JAYZFK010000062.1 coordinate 145,313, forward strand.
CGAGGGCTGAATCGATGGGAACCTCGGGCGCAATGCCAACGCCGGCAACGCTCGCCTCCCCATCGGCAGTGATCGCGAGCGTGCCGATCAGGCTCGCCGCGCCCGACGATTCCAGGATCGTGAGCCGCGTTGCCAGGATCCGGCCATCGCTCACGCGCTGGCCCGAGATCGCCAACCGATCGCCGATGCTCAGTGCCTCGAACGCGTCGCTCGCCCACTCCTCCGGCAGCTCGACCTGCTGCCCGAGCACGCGCAGCCGACGAGACGCCGGGGCAACGGCATCCAGCTGGCCCCGAACCAGCTGGCGCACCGCGATAGAGCGGGCGCGCAGCGCACCATCGACCTGCTGCGCCTGCACGGCAACGACATCTCCGATCCGGAGCGACTCGGCGCTGGCCGGCGCGTGGTTTACCTCAGTCGGCGTCTGCGAGTCGTAGGTGATACGCAGCCCGTTGACGCAAATACTGCCGAAGCCGGTGATCGTGCCGACGACACCGGTGCCGCCCAGCCCGTCGGGCTCGTCACCCAGGCCGGTGCCGCCCAGCCCGTCGGACTCGTCACCCAGGCCGGTACCGCCCATGCCGCTGTCGCGGTCGCCGCCCGCGAGCTGTGCGTGGTCGCCCAGTCCAGTCCCGCCGAGACCTTCGGGCTCCTCGCGCAGCTCGTCGACGGTGCCCCCGATGGCACACGGATTGGCCCCGACGGCCGGCGCGCACAGCGGCAACAGCATGCTCGCGCCGAGCAGCGCTGCGAGCTTGCCAGGCCTACGCATCGTCGTCCTCGCTGCCCTGTGCCTCGTCCGCGTCCACCTCCGCCTGATAGAAGTAGATGCCGAAGTTCATTCGGCTGCCCGCCGCCTCGGGCGCCGCTGCATCGCGCTCCCGCAGCTCGAGGGCGCGCCGGTTCACAGCGCGCAACGCCTCCATACCGAGTTCGCGTGACAGCTCCTCGAGCTCGCGCGCCGAAGCCTTGCTCAGGTGCGCGTAGTAGACGCTGCGATCGACGAACGGCGGAGCGCCTCCCTCGAGGTTGTGGGCGCCGGCGGCGATGTGGTCGCGCAGGTTGCGACCAAAGAAGTACGCCTTCTCTTCGAAGCCCCGGTCGGCGACGAAGGACTCCGTATTGAGCATCACGTTGCCTTCTGTGTCGACGTGCGCAACGCCGAGACGCAGCCACTCGTCGAGCACGGCGCGCGGGCGGATGTCCTTGCTGACGGACTGGACGAGGGTCTCGAAGCTCGCCCTGCCGTCGCTGCCAGACTGCCGCGGCAGGGGGCGCGGGCGACCGTCCTCACCGTGAAAGTCAGCGACACCGACCCAGCGCGACAGGATCAACGCGCCCAGCGAGGCCGAGCGCGGCGGCGAGTCGTCATCGTGCGTGAGCGCCCGAAGCCGGTTGACCTCCTTGCGGTGGATGCCGGTCAACAGGCTCACGCGGCTGTCGGTCTGGCGCTTGTCGGGCAGGCAGAATTCGGCGTCCGCCCGCTCGACGTACACCTCCTTCAGCAGCTCGGTGAACGCGGGGTAGGTGAGCTGGTTCTGGAGCAGCAGGCGCACGAGCGGACGGAGCAGGGCGCGAAGCGCTTGCCTCAGGATCGCAGTCGTTTTCTCGGTCGGCGGCTGCGGCACGCGCGGAGCGCCTCCAGACTGGAGGACAGAGCCCCCGTCTCCCTATCGACACAGTGAGTGGGAAAATTTACCACGTTTTGGGGGTCCCAGTCCAGCCGTTTCGCTCAGCCTTGAAATCCGCAGCCGAGCAGGTAGCGCTCGCTACTGCCCTTGCGCGTGACCTGCGTCCGCACCGACTTCGCCCGCTCGAAACGCGAACGCATTCGCCGATCGATCGCCCGGGCCTCGGGGCCCTCCAGAATCTTGAGCAGCAGGTTGCCGCCCTCGCGCAGCAGCTCGGGCAGCAACGCCTCGATCGCCTCGAGCAGGCGCTCCTCTCGAGCGCGATCCGCGTCGCGGATTCCCGTCAACTTGGGTGCTGCATCCGAGAGCAGAACGTCACAACGCGACGCCGCCAGCACCTCCCGCAGCCGCACAGCCAGCGTCCGGTCCGCTAGATCTCCCACCAGCGCGACCGCGTTGGCCTCACCGAGCGCCGGCTCGATGGTGGCCAGATCGACTCCCACCACGCGGCCCCGCGACCCGACCACCGCGGCCGCGCACTGCAGCCAGCCGCCGGGCCAGCAGCCGAGGTCGATGACCCGATCCCCGCGGCGCATCAGCCGGTGAGCGCGCTGGAGCTCCTCGAGCTTGTAGAAGGCGCGCGAGCGCACTCCCTCGCGCTTGGCGCGCTGGTGGAAGTGATCCCTGCGCTCGTAACGGGCCATTGGCCCCGCAGCCCGGGGGCTACCGCGGGGCGACGGCTGCGCGGATGCGAACGACTCCGTTGCGGTGCCCTGGCACGCCGCCGCGCACGAAGATCAGATTTTGGTCCGCGTCGACCTTGACGACGATCAGGTTGCGCACCGTCACCGATTCGTTGCCCATCCGGCCGGACATCTTCATGCCCTTGATTACCTTGCCGGGGTACGCGCCCGCGCCGATCGCACCGCCGTGCCGGGTGTTCTCGTGGGTGCCGTGGGTACGGCGCTTGACGGAGAAGTTGTGGCGCTTGATGACGCCCGCCGTGCCGCGGCCCTTCGAGCTGCCGATCACGTCGACGACCTGCCCCGCCTCGAAGATGTCGCAGCGGATCTCGCTGCCCACGGTGTAGGACTCCGCCGCCTCGGGTTCGATCCGGCTCTCTTTCAGGTGACGGCGCGGTGCGGTGTTCGCCTTCTCGAAGTGACCCCGAGCGGGCTTGTTGAACAGGCTGGCTCGGCGTTCGCCGTAGCCGAGCTGGACGGCCGGGTAGCCATCGGTCGCCTCGGTCTTGACCTGCACCACCACGTTCGGCTCGGCCGAGAGGACCGTGACAGGAATGCAGGTTCCTCTCTCGTCGAAGACCTGCGTCATGCCGAGCTTGCGGCACTGGAGTTCGATTGCCACGACGGCTGCTCCATGGGGCCTTGGCAGGCGAATCGCAGAACGCCACCAGCGGGCCCGGGCCCCGGAAGGACCGGAGGGGCCGCAATATAGGAGGCACGCAACGCGGTGTCTAGCCCAAGTGGCTGGCGGCCGGGATCAGATGTCGATCCCGTAGAGCTCGGCGGTGTTCTGGTACAGGATCCGCGACCGCTGCTCGGCGCTCAGATGCCGGGTGTGCTCGGCAAGCATCTGCTGGGAGCGGGGCCAGGTCGCGTCGCTGTGCGGGAAATCGTTTGCCCACAGCAGCCGCTCGTGGTTGACCATGTCAGCCATCTTGAACACGACCCAGTCGTCCTGGAACGTGGTGTAGATGTTCTCTCGGAAGTACTCACTCGGGAGCTTGTGCAACTCGGCCCCAGGCTTCAGCCAGTTGCGGTGGCGGTCGAAGGCGTGATCAGCGCGGTACATGTAGTGAGGCACCCAACCGGCATCCGCCTCGGCACACACGATGCGCAGCTCTGGGTGGCGCTCGAATACGCCGCCGAAGATCATCGTGCCGATGATGTCCTGGTTGCCGCGGATGACCGCCAGGAAGCCGTTGATCTTCGGTCCACGAACGCCGCCTGCGAGCGCCTTGCCATCGCTGCCGGTCAGGATGTGGAACGACAATGGCAAGCCGAGGTCGATCGAGGCGCGGTAGAAATCGTCGTAAGCAGGGTGGTCGTAGTCCTCGACAGCCGGTACGCCCGGCATCATCACGCCACGCAGGCCGAGCGCCTTGATCTGCTCGAGCTCCTCGATGCCCTCCTCGGGCGTGCGCATCGTCGTCTGGCCGAGACCGATCAGTCGCTCGGGCGCAAACGCGCAGTACTCGGCGATCCACAGGTTGTAGGCGTCGAAGCAGGCCTTCTTGTAGTCGAAGTCGGGGTGGTTGCACAGCAGCATCCCCGTCGACGGGTAGATTACCTCGGCGACGACACCGTCCTCGTCCTGCTCGGCGAGCCGGTAGCGCGGGTCGTGACCGCCCTTGTGCAGATCCTCGAAGCGACGCGGATTGTCCATTCTAATCTCGTCGGCGGACAGGCCGGCCGCGGCGACCAGGTTGTAGGGCACCAGGGATTTGCCGTTGTCGATGACCATGACGTCGCCCATCGTCTCGTTGAAGTCGATGAATGGGGCGCGGCTGCGGAACTTCGGATCGATCCGGTCCTTGTACGTCCCGGGAGGCTCGACGACATGGGAGTCGGCGGAGATACAGGGGATGGTCATGCGTGTAGCTCCCGGCTGAGCGGAGGGAGGCGCATGGTACCAGCTCGAGGGGCCCCCCGTTGAGCGCACTGGCGCCGCTTCGCCCGGCGCTCGTGCTCGCCCTTGACGGTGCGACCTTCTCGGTGATCGAACCGCTGGTCGCCGCGGGCCGCCTGCCCAATCTCGCGCGCGCAATGCGCGAGGGAACGCACGCGCCCCTGCCGAGCGTCGTACCGCCAGTCACGTTCCCCGCCTGGTCGTCGTTCATGACTGGCCTCGGTCCGGGCGAGCACGGAGTCTTCGACTTCACGCAGAAGCTGCCGGGCCGCTACCGGATCCGTTTCGCCAACGCCAGCGACCGCACGGGACGCTCGCTGTTCGCGCGGGTGTGCGATGCGGGCGGACGCGTGCTCGTGCTCGGAATGCCCGCGGCGTTCCCGCCGGAGCCGTTGGATGGCCTGCTCGTATGCGGCTTCGACGCGCCGGTCTCGAGCGGGACCGACGCGCGCAGCGCCAGCGACCCCGCGCTCTACGAGCGGATCGCGGCAAGGGCGGGCCCGTGGATGCGGCCCGATCTCGACGAGAGCGCACGCGACCCGGGCTTCCACGAACGTGCCGTCGGCACGCTGCTCGCGCGCATCGAGCGCAAGGAGCGCTTCGCCCTCGAGGCGCTTCGCGGGCTCGCCGCACAGGGAGGGCGACCCGACCTGGCGATGATCGTGTTCTCGGAGAGCGACACCGTCGGGCACCACTACTGGCGCGATCACGACCCCGCGTCGCCGCGTCACGACCCGGCCGCGAGCGCGACGCGGCGGGGAGCGATCGCGGCGGTCTACCAGCGGCTCGACCTCGCGTGCGGGCGGCTGCGCGATGCGTTCGGCGAGGAGGCGGCCTGCTTCGTGCTCTCGGACCATGGGATGGGAGGTGCCGCGAACACGGTCGTGCATCTGAACAGGCGACTCGAGGAGGCGGGACTGCTGGTGCGCCGGCGGGCCGGCGGTGTCGACGCTATCACCAGGCGCGTGCGGGACGCGGCGCTGCGCTGGCTTCCGGCGACGGTTGCGCAGCAGCTGTTTCGTCGCGCGCGCGGCGCCGCCGCGCGAGTCGAGAGCGCGGTACGCATGGGCGGCTTCGACTGGCGGCAAACTCGCGCCTGGTCGGAGGAAGCCAACACCAATCCCGGCGTCTGGATCAACTTGCGAGGGCGCGAGGCGCGAGGCTGCGTGGCGCCAGAAGCTTACGAAGCGACGCGGGACGCCGTGATCGATGCGCTCGAGAGCTGGCGACTTCCGGGGGGCACCGCTCCGGTGGTCGCACGCGCCCGCCGACGCGAAGAGCTGTACTCGGGGCCGTTCGTGGAGCGAGCGCCCGACGTCGCAGTCGAGCTCGCACTGCACGAGGGCTACGGACTGTCGCTCGTCCCGACCCCGTGGGCCGACACACCCGTATCGACGCGCACGCTACGGCCCGAAGAACGGGGGGGCGGGCGCGGGCGCGGCATGAACGGCACCCACCGGCGAGACGGCGTCTGGATCGACGCGCGCGGCGATCTGCCGCAGCCGCCGGCCGGGCTGGCCGCAGCGGCGCCGGCGATCGCCCGGGTCATGGGAGTCCCGTGGGCCGCCGTGACCGCGGGCGATGGCGACGGCAGCGCAGTGCAGCGAGACTACAGCGCCGAGGAGGACGCCATCGTGGCAGAGCGCCTGCGGGCCCTGGGATACCTCGAATGACAGCACCGATTGCGCGCAGCCAGCTACCCGAGCCCGGACCGCGTCCACAGCTGTCGCTGGTGTTCCCGGTCTGCGACGAGGTCGACAACCTCGACGTGCTGGTCGAGAACACGGTCGACATCGCGACCCGGCTGTGTCGGGACTTCGAGATCGTGCTCGTCGATGACGGGTCGCGAGACGGAAGCAGCGAACGAATCGACGCGCTGTGCGCGCGCGACGCGCGCGTTCATTCGTTGCGACACGCGAGCAACCGTGGCTACGGGGCGGCCCTTCGCTCCGGCCTCGGGTTCGCTCGCGGACAACTCGTATTCTTCAGCGACGCCGACTTGCAATTCGATCTGGCCGAGCTCGAGAAGCTCCTGAATCACACGGACCGCTTCGACATCGTGGCCGGCTACCGCAGCCCGCGCCGCGATCCGTGGCCGCGGACACTGATTGCTTTCGGCTGGGGGGTGCTGGTGCGCGTGCTGTTCGGCCTGCGCGTGCGCGACATCGACTGTGCCTTCAAGGTGTTCCACCGACGAGTACTCGAGGCGATACCCATCGCCTCGCTGGGCGCATTCGTAAACACCGAGATCCTGGCCCGCGCGCTGGCGGCTGGCTATCGCATTCACCAGGTTCCGGTGACGCATCGTCGGCGTCGATTCGGCACGCAGAGCGGAGCGCGTCCGCGCGTGATCCTGCACGCGGTCCGCGAACTGTGGACGTTGTTCCGCGAGCTGCGGATCGCGCGCTCGCGCGCGCGCGATCCGGCCGAACGCCGATGCGCATCCTCCTGATCGGAGCGTTTCCCTTCCCCTATCCGCAGGGATCGCAGGTGTTCGCGGCCGGACAGGCCGCGGCACTCGCGCGATCCGGAGTACAGGTCGCGCTGGCGAGCTACGGAGCGGGGGAGGGCGTACTGCCGGACGGTATCGATTGGATCCCATCGTCGCGCCGGTTCGCCCCCTCGCACCGCCGCTCCGGTCCTTCGCTCGGAAAGCCGCTGGCCGACGCGGCGCTGGTCGCAACCGTCGTAGGCGCGCAGCGCCGCCGGCGCTTCGATCTCGCACTCGCGCACAACGCGGAAGCCGCGCTCGTCGCCGCATCGGCTCGGCGTCTGACGGGGCTTCGTTATGTGTACGTCGCGCACACGCTGCTGGAACGAGAGCTATCGGCGTATGCGGCGCAACGACATCGCGCTCGCCTCGATCGACTGGGCAGCCGAATCGATCGCTGGGTCGCGGGCAGCGCCGATGCGGTGATCACCTTGAGCCGGGCGGCAGAGAAAGCGCTCACGCCGTACGCACGAGGGCCCGTCGCGCACATCCCGCCTGGCCTCGAGCGGAGCGAACCACCGAGCGAGTCGCGGCGGCGCGACGCCTGCCGTGCGCACGGACTCGAACCCGGCGGTTTCTTCCTCTACACCGGCAACCTCGACGGCTACCAGGAGCTCGACCGGCTTGCGTCCGCCGCCGCGTGTCTGGCCGAGGGCGCCCCGCCCGTGGTCGTGGCGACCCACGACGCGAGGGATGCGTCGAGCTTTCCTGGGCTGCGCGTCTTCGAGACCGACTTCGCGTCCGCCCGCGCACTCGCTTTCGAGGCCGCCGCCCTCGTCCTCACCCGCAGCCGGACGGGGGGCTTCCCGATCAAGCTGCTCAACTACATGGAGACGGGCCGACCGATCGTGGCCTTCGACGAAATCGCCGAAGGCCTGACCGACGACCGGACCGCCTGCCTGCTGCTGGCCGACGCGGGACCCGAATCCATCGCACGCGCCCTGTGCGATCTTGCTGACGATCGCGAACGTGCCGGCCGAATCGGTGCCGCCGCGCTCGCCCACCTTCGAACGGCCCACGACTGGACCCACCTCGCGGACCGAACCCTCGGGGTCCTTGGCGGGCTCGCTCGGGGGTCGGAGGCCGGTGGCGGTCCCGGGTAGGCAACCGACGCGGTTGGCGTGGCCCCCCGTCGCCCCGGATCGACCGATTCATTCGACTCCAACCCGGAAGTAGTCTTGGTAGCGGCGAAGAGCCGCTCGTTCGCTGATGGGGTCGAGGGCGAGGTCGCCGAAGCTGTACTCGTGCTCGCCGTGCTCACCCTCGGGTCTGCTGGCGAGTTGCTCGCTCAGCCTGGCCTCGAACCCGTCCGTGAAGGAACGCTCGAAGCGGTCGTAGAGCTCACGGACGACGGCGATCGGATCGCTCAGGAAGTCGGCGTGGCAGCTGTGGTGAAGCTGCGGCTCGGGGAGCTGCTTCTCCTGCGTCCAGGTCACGAGGTTGTCGAACGTCCGGCGATACCTCTGCGCGTGTGCGGCACCGATCGCTTCGAAATCGACTGCGTCACTGTGCGCCCAGCGAAGCGTTGCAATCAAGCTGGTGAGCGATGCCAGGACCGTCAGCGGGTCGCGGTGCGTCACCGCCACTCGCGCGTCTGGGTAGACCTGGAACAGGGTGGGCAGCGAGTGCAGATGCACCGGTGACTTCAGCACCCAGGCTGCAGGGCCCGAGCGTCGTTGCAGGATCTGGAGCACGAGTCGGTGCATCCGATAGGCGGGCGTCATGTCACACTGCTCGAGCCACGCCTGATAGCTCGGCACTCGGTAGCGCGCCGTGAACTCCTCGGACAGGAAGGCGAACGACATCGCCGAAAGGCACTCCTTGGGCTTGCTGCCGCCGTAGACATGGATGGCGAGCAGTCCAGAGACCACCGTCTGCGGCGCCACGAGCTCGCGGTCGGCCAGCCCGACGCGCGGATCCGTTGCCGCGCGCTTCGGATCCGCATCGGGCGGCGGCAGCGGGCGCAGCAACTCCCAGCCGAGCGGCGCGCGATGGGCGGGGTCGCTCGCCAGTAGCTCGTGCAGGATAGTCGTGCCGGTGCGCGGCGCTCCCGCGACGAAGAGCGGCGTCGCGATCGGCTCGTCGCGCACGCCCGGATCGGCGCGCAGATACGCGACCAGCTGCAACCTCACCTCGAGCAGGCGCAGCAGGAAGCGCCGCGTGAGCCAGCGACCGATCAGCGTGAGCTCGGCTTCCTCTTCGAGCGCCCAGAGCACGCGGTCGAGCGGCTCGATCAGGCCGTCCTCGTCGAACTCGGCGTGACAGAAATCGCCGACGCCCCCATCGACGAGACCGAGCCGCGCGCGCGCTTCGCCGAGCAACGCGTCGCGCTCGAGCGGCAACACTGCTTCCTCGCGAATGGGTGCGACCGCGCCCGCGTTGATCGCCCGCACCCACTCAGGCCGCTCCGGCGGCTGCCAACTCACGCGCAATCCGTCGGACTCAGGTGCGAAAGCGCCAAGCCAGGTGCTCCTTGCGGGCGCGGATGTCGCGGCGCCGCTCCGCTGCGTCCACCTTCGGCGTGTCGGCTGGCAGCGCCGCGATCACATGTTCGAGCTTCAACACGCGGGTCTCGGGGCTGGGATCGGCATTGGGCCAGAACCAGCGCAGCGTGAGCAGGCCGTCGCGCCGACCGCCGGTGTCGAGCCAGTTGGGCACATGGGGATCCTCGTGCGCCAGGACGAGGCGCAACCGGCGGTCGGTCGAGAGTCGAGCCTGGTGCTGATTGATCGACGTGATGCGGTGCACAGGATCGACCTGCTCGAACCAGCCCAACGTCGCGAGCTGCAGATTCCAGTAGCGCGCATCGGGAACGTCCGTGTCGATCAGCAGCGCATCGTCGGGCGCGAGATCCCAGAAGCAGAACGCATAACGCGCGACGCCCAGCCCCTTGGCCACCTTCATCGGCAGTGCGAACCGGTTGTCCTCTCCCTTTGCGCGGTGCTCGCGCATGTAATCGTTCCAGAAGACGATCGAGCGCTCGATTTGGTGGATCGCCAGGTCGAGCTGCGCCTCGAGACCCGGCGTCGCCGGGCGCGGCGGTGCCGACACGTCGTCGAGACACTCGATGGTGAAGACCGCAGGCTCCTCGGGCTTCCAGTCGAGGTAGTACTCACGCAGCGAGACCGTCGTCACGTCCTCCGCGATCGCGATCCAGTCGGGATCGCTGCCATCGCCGCCGAGCAGCAGTTCGAATGAGTCGCCGCGACCGATCCCGCGCTCGGAGGCTGTGACCGTCGCCTTCGTGCCCCACTCCTCCATGTGCATGAAGCCCACCCGCAGAGTCAGCACGAACTCTTCGCAGCTGTGCATCTGGCCACGGATGCGATAGCGGCGCGCGGGGTCGATGCGCGCGTGGTGATAGGCGTTGTCCTGGTTGGGCCCGCCCCACTGGGTCACGAGGTCGTTCGAGCGGTGGAAGAACGGGGCCGTCGTGTCGCCGTGTCCGATTGCCCAGCCGAGCCAACACGACAGCTGGTCGGCCAGGTGCGCGATGGCCTCGGGCCGATCGCTCGGCGTGTTCGGAAACTCGTGGCTCAGCACGCGCTCACCGAGCGTCCGGATCCGGTCGCAGAAGTCGTACCAGGCTGCCAGTTCGGGGGGCGCGGCCACGTCAGGCTCTCATGATGCCGCCGCCATCGACCATCAGGGTCTGGCCCGTGATGTACCGGCTGGCGTCCGAGATCAGGAACGCGACGGCGGGGGCGATATCGGCTTCCGGGTCTCCATCGCGGCCGAGGGGATGATCGTCGTACATCGCAGCAAAGGCTGCCGCGCGAGAGCCGCCGTCGTCCGGCCGCATGCGGTGGGCCACCGATGCGGGGCAGACGCAGTTGACGGTGATGCCGTCGCGACCCCATTCGCGCGCAGCCGTTCGTGTCAGCGAACGGACGGCCTCCTTGGCCGCAGCATAGGGGCCGTAGCCGGGCGGACCGGTGTTTCCCATCGCAGAGCCGAGGGTGACGATGCGGCCGCGACCGCGCGCCTTCATGTGTGGGAGCACCGCCTGCATCAGCCACAAGGTGCCCTTCGGCCCGGTCTCGAGCACCAGGTCGAAGTCCGCCTCCGAGACATCCGCCAGCGGGGTCACCGGCCGGAAGGACTGCGCGTTCGCGACGAGCGCGTCGATCTTTCCGAACTGCTCGCCGGCTCGTTCCACGACCGCCCGGCTCGAGTCCGCGTCGGCGTGGTCCGCCTGCAGGGTCAGATGCGCCACGCCCTGCTCGGTGAGCTCGCTCGCCAGCCTCTCGAGCCGCTCGGGCTTGCGGCCGGTGACCACGAGCTGTGCCCCCGCTCGCGCCAGGTAGCGGACGATGCCGAGGCCGATCCCGCGCGTGCCGCCGGTCACGATCACGCTGTGACCGGAGAGATCCGTCGCATCCGTCATGGGCGCAGTCTAACCGTTCGAGAAAAAACCTGGAAAACCATGGGGTTATGTACAGACCAGAATCTCAAGAATCTCCTCTTGGGAGAACCACATTACCATTGTAATTGTTATACCGTCGAGTCGGGAGATGGGAGAGAACCAATAACGAGGAGACCCATGTCGATTTCACGCCGTGACCTGATGAAGGCTGGGGCCACGACGGTTGCCGCGAGCGCCGCGGGCCTGCCGGCCCTGACTCGCATGGCACACGCCAAGGGCAGGCGGGACAAGCGCAGGCAGGACAAGGGACAGCCGACAGAGTCGTCCTCGCTCTACGACCCGTCGAAGAGCGCCTTCACCCGCGAGCTGCCGATCCCGGCCGTCTTGCGCGACAAGTCCGGCGGCCTGAGCCCCGGCCCGGGCAAGGTCTTCCACGGCATCGCACCCGAGTTCTCGCGGACGCACCCCGATTACGAGACCGCCTGGAACATGGCCGCGCTACGCGTGTACGAGATGGTCGTCGAGCAGAACTACAGCCGGATCATCCCGGGCGTCGATACGCCGGTCTTCACCTACCGCGATGCCAACGACGCCCCGGGCACGGGCGGCGCGCCCGGACCGACGATCTTCGCGAACTTCAACGAGCCCGCGGTCGTCCGCTTCACCAACCGGCTCGAGGCCAAGTACACCTACGTCGAACACGACATCGAGCTCTCGACCCACCTGCACGGCGGGCACAGCCCCGCGCACTCCGACGGCTCGCCGGCCTTCTACATTCTACCCGGTCGCAGCCGCGACTACTTCTACCCGAACGCATCGCCGCGCCGCCTGATCGACGGCAAGTTGCGTTTCGACCCGGGCACGATCGCGTCGACCATGTGGTACCACGATCACGCCATGGACATCACGGGCTTCACCGTATGTCATGGCCTCGCGGGCTTCTACCTCATGCTCGATGAGCTCGAGGCGGGCTTGATGGACGGACCCTACCCACTGTTGCCCGATCTACGTTGCGCGCTCGACCAACCCGACGAGTGCTTCGACGTGCCGATCGTGCTGTCCGACCAGAAATTCAACGCGGACGGTACCCTTGCCTACGACCTCCTCGATCACAACGGTCGGATCGGCGACGTGTTCGTCGTCAACGGTGTGGCACAGCCCTTCTTCCGGGTACAGCGGCGGAAGTACCGCTTCCGGATCCTCAACGGTTCGAACGCGCGCTACTACACGCTCCGGCTCGGCAGCGGAAGCTCGTTCCTGCGGATTGGCACCGACAGCTGGCTGTTGCCCGAGGCATTCGCAATGCGAGAGATATCGGTCTGCCCGGGTCAGCGCGCCGATGTGATCGTCGACTTTCGCGACGCGCCGGACGAGGTGTTCCTCGAGAACATCATGCAGCAGACGGACGGTCGAAAGCCCGACGGGATCGACCGAGACAAGGCGACCCCCCTGCTCAAGTTCGTCGTCGAAGGCCCCAACGTCGCCGGTGACGTCGGGATCGCCCAGGGAACGCAGCTTCGCCCGTTCGACCCGATCCGCGAGGAGGACATCGTTGGCACCCGCGTATTCGAATTCAAACGCCGACGCGGCGCCTGGGTGGTGAACCACGAGTTCTTCAACCCGCTGCGCGCGGACGCCGAGCCGACAATCGATCCCACCGGATGTGCGGCCGAGCGCTGGATCCTGAAGAACGGCGGCGGCGGCTGGTTCCATCCGATCCACATACACCTCGAGCACCATGAGGTGCAGCGGATCGACGGGAAGCGTCCGAACCGCGAACGCAGCACGCGAGTGGATCTTACGAACCTCGAGGGAGGTCAGGAAGCCGAGGTCTTCCTGCGCTTCCGCACATTCACGGGTCCCTTCGTCTTCCACTGCCACATCATCGAGCACGAGGACCTGCGCATGATGGCCCAGTTCGACCCGTGCCATCCCGGTTATGACAGCCCGCTCGACGGGGTCAGCGAGATCGATCCCGCGGTCTGCGGAGTCCCGATCGCGTGCGACGACCTCGAGCCGACACTGTTCTTCGACACCGCCGGCGACGTCGCGAAACTCGACGGACACGGCGTTGGTATCCACTGCGAGTACGAGCCGCTGGAGGAGGATTGATCATGACGACTCCTGGCAACCAGGCCTTGGCGTCACCGCTGGCCGCTGCGGGGCGCCGGCGACGACGCTCTGACGACTTCGCCAACGTCAAGCTCACCACGCACGAGGGCAGACGCGTACGCTTCGTCGACGACCTGGTGCGAGGCGAGCCCGCGCCCACGGTGATCGTCCAGTTCATGTACACGCACTGCGAGGGCATCTGCTACCCGACCAGCCAGAACCTGGCTCGCGTGCACGGCTACCTGCGCTCGCGCATGGGCAAGCAGGTGCAGATGTACTCGATCACGCTCGACCCGGCGCACGACACGCCGGCCGCGCTCGCCAAGTACCGGGCGCGCTTCGGAGACCGACAGGGCTGGACGTTCCTGACCGGACGCTACGACGACATCGAGCAGCTGCGCCGTTCACTGGGCGTCTACGACCTCGACCCTGCGATCGACGCGGATCTCACCCAGCACGCTGGGATCCTCACCTTCGGCAACGACGACGTCGATCGCTGGACCGCGCTGCCCGGCGAGATGAGGGCGCGCGACATCGCGCACGCGGTATTGTTCAGCACCCGGTCGGCGCGCCGGCGCTAGTCGGCATCAGCCGAGCTCGATCACCGTGCGGGCGAGCTCGCCCGAACTCAGCGCGTCGAAGGCCTCGCCCACTCGGTCGAGCGGCAGCCGCTGGCTCACGAGCTTCTCCAGGTCGATCGCCCCTCGCTCGAACAGCGACATGATGCGCGGGATGTCACGCGCCGGGACGTTGCCGCCGCCGGTGCAGCCGAGCAGCTTGCGGTCGGCAAACAGGGTGCGGCTGTCGATCGAGACGCGTGCTCCGGGCGGCGGCGCACCCACCATCACCGTGGTACCGCCCCGGCGCGTCGCCTCGAACGCCTGGTCGACGACGTCGGTCAGTCCAATCACCTCGAACGCATAGTCGACGCCCTTCGGGACCAGCTTCCGGATCTCGCTGGACAGCACGGTACCCTCGCCGACCTCGACCCAGTCGGTCGCACCCAGATCCGACGCGAGATCGAGCTTCGAGCGCTGCGTATCGCAGGCGATGATGCGCGCCGCGCCTGCAACGCGGGCTCCCTGGATCACGTTGAGCCCCACCCCCCCGCAGCCGATTACCGCGACGCTGGACCCCGGCGCAACGCGCGCGATGTTGAGCGCGGCGCCGATCCCGGTGGTGACGCCGCAGCCGGCCAGGCAGGCGAGATCGAGCGGGATGTCGCGATCGATCTTGACCAGCTGCGCCTCGCGTACCACCGACTGCTCGGCCAGCGAGCCCGAGCCGACCATGGGCGCTACCGGCTGTCCCCGCAGTGACAGTCGCGTGGTCCCATCCGGCATGCGCCCATACATGTTGTGGGTCCGGGTCTCGCTCCAGCAGGCGACGACGTCGCCGGCGCGGCAGTCCTCGCAGGTCCCGCAGGGACCGTAGAGCGCGATCACGACGTGATCGCCCACCTCGAGCCCCACCACGCCCGGCCCGGTCTCCTCCACCACACCGGCTCCCTCGTGGCCCAGCACCATCGGCGGGGTCGCGACCGGGCTTTCGCCCTCGAGCACGTGCAGGTCCGAGCGACACACCCCCGACGCAGCCAGGCGCACCAGTACCTCCCCGGCCCTCGGGCTCTCGATCTCGACGTCCTCGAGCACCAGCGGCTCGTGGGCCTGGTGCATCACTGCTGCTTGCATGAGAGACTCCTCGGCGATCCACAGTACGGCCGGGCTTCCAGCCCGGTCAAGCCACGGGAACGCCATGACACAACGAGTGATCTCGGCCGACAACCACGTCAACGAGCCCCCCCACGTGTTCGATCGCGTGCCCGCCGGCATGCGCGACCGCACACCAAAGATGCTGCGCGGCGCGGACGGCGGCGACGGCTGGAGCTTCGACGGCGGTCCGCCCAAGCGCACCTTCGGCATAGAGGCCATGGCCGGCCGCTCGAAGGACCAGTACCAGGTCCAGGGCCTGCGCTGGGACGAGATCCTGCTCGGCAACTACGACGGCGCGGCGCATCTCGCCGACATGGAGCTCGACGGCGTGCACGCCTGCGTCGTGTACCCCAACCAGGCGATCTTCACCTACATGACGCCGGACCGGGAGCTCGCCATCGCTTGTATGCGCTCCTACAACGATTGGCTGCTCGACGAGTTCCAGGCAGCCGACCCCACCCGCATCGTCGGGCTCGCCATGCTGCCGGTCGACGACGGCATCGACGCTGCACTCGCCGAGTTCGAGCGCGTCGTCGCCAGGGGCGCCAGGGGCTGCTTCATTCCGGGCATGCCCGTGCGGCCCTACAACAACGCCTACTACGAGCCGCTGTGGGCGGCTGCGAGCGACGCCCGGATCCCGCTCTCCTTCCACCGAACGTTCGGCGGCACGCCGCCGGACCAGGACTGGGACGAGCTGGTCGACCAGCAGATCAGCGTACCTGGTATTGCGTCGCGCTTCTTCTGCTCCGTGCGCCCGCTCACCTACATGATCTTCGCAGGCATCTTCCAGCGGCATCCCGGCCTCGTGATCATCGCCGCCGAGGTCAACTTCGGCTGGGTCCCCTTCTGGCTCCAGACGATGGATCAGGAATGGGAGACACAGAAGGCGTGGTCGGACTCACCGCTCGAGGTGACCCCGAGCAGTGTCGCCGGCGAGCAGGTGTTCACGACGAGCCTCGACGACCACGTGGGATACGACCTGATTCGCGCAGGCTCGCCGGGGCTCGCCCGCGCCACGATGTATTCGACCGACTACCCGCACAGCGTGACGCTGTGGCCCGACTCGAAGCGCCACATCCCTGAGCTGACGCGCGGCCTCAGCGACGAAGATCGTGGCGCCGTGCTGGCCGGAAACGCCGCTCGTGTCTACGGCTTCGAGGTCTGACCCGATGACCCCTCTGCTCGACGGATCGCGCATCGACAACTGGATTGGCGGCAAGCGCCGAGCACCGAACGCGGGGGAGTACCTGCCCTCCATCGAGCCCGCCTTCGCCTCCGCATGGATCGAGATCCCGGCGAGCGATGCGAGTGACGTGGACGAGGCCGTCGCGGCGGCGTGCGCTGCCTTCGCAGGGGAATGGCGTTCGGCCGCCGCCATGACGCGAGCCGGGCTGCTGCGCGCGGTTGCGAACACGGTCGCCGCCCACGCGGAAGAGCTCGCGACGATCGAGTGCCGCGACAACGGCAAGCCGATCGCCGAGGCGCGCGCCGGCGATTTGCCCTCGATCAGCGAGATGTTCAACTACTGGGCGGGGCAGGCGGACAAGCTTCACGGCGAGACCGTGCAGGTCAGTCCGCAGAGCCTCAACTACACGATCCACGAGCCGATCGGCGTAGTTGGAATCATCGTACCGTGGAACTCTCCGCTCGCGATCCTCGCGGCCAAGGTGGGCGCGGCGCTTGCAGCCGGCAACACCGTCGTGGTCAAGCCCGCCGAGCAGGCGGCGGTCTCGATCCTCACCATCGCCGAGCTGTTCGATGCTGCAGGCATCCCACCGGGCGTGGTCAACGTCGTATCCGGCACGGGCGAGGTCGCAGGCGATGCACTGGTGTGTCATCCCGAGGTTCGCAAGATCGCTCTGACCGGCTCGACCGACACGGCGCGGATCATCACGGCGCGCTCGGCATCCGGGCTGAAGCAACTGTCGTTCGAGCTCGGGGGAAAGTCGCCCAACATCGTGTTTGCGGACGCCGACCTCGACCTCGCGACCATCGGCACGAGTACTGCGGCGGTGTTCACGGGCGGTGCCGGACAGACCTGCGTGGCAGGCTCGCGGCTGCTGATCGAAGCACCGATCTACGACGAGCTGATCGAGCGCATCACGGCCCACGTTGAATCCGCAGTTCGGCTCGGCGACCCGCTCGACGGCGCCACCACGATGGGCCCGATCGCCTTCGCCGAGCAGTACGCCAAGGTGAAGTCGTACATCGAGCTCGGGCAGAAGGAGGGCGCCGAGCTGGTCTTCGGCGGCCGCTTCGGAGCCGAGAATTTCGAGACCAGCTCGCCGCTCGATACCGGCTACTTCGTCGCACCCACGCTGTTCCGGGACGCCCGCAACGAAATGCGGATCTGCCGCGACGAGATCTTCGGCCCCGTGGCCTGCGCCATCCCGTTCGAGGGCGAGGAGGAGGCGCTCGCGATCGCCAACGATACGCGCTACGGCCTGGCGAGCGGGGTCTGGACCAACGACCTGAAACGAGCCCACCGCTGCGTGCGCGACATTCACGCGGGCGCCGTCTGGGTCAATACCTATCGGCGCATCCACTGGGCACTGCCCTTCGGCGGCTTCAAGGACTCGGGCTACGGCCGAGACTCGGGCCTCGAGAGCCTGCGCGGCTATCAGCAGACGAAGACGGCCTGGATCGATCTCGCTTGATCTCGCTTGATCCGGCCCGAGCTGCGGCGAGACACCGGGCGGGCACCGGACACGACACCGCTACACTCGGCCGCCTGAGTTCGCGAGCCCCGTAGCCCACCCCCGCCCGGGGGCCGGGCCGGGGCTGTCGTGCGTGCTGGCATCTCGCCACGGCGCGGTCGCAAGGGCGTGGAGGACAGTGGGCCCAGTGAAGTCGCTCGAGCAGATCGCGCGCAAGCTCACCGCACGCGAGACACCCGTCTGTCTCACTGGGCTGAGCGGCGCCGCGCGCGTCGCTGCGCTCGCCGAGCTGGTGCGCGCACACGGCGAGCGGCCCGTCTTGCTGCTGGCGGCAAGCTCCAAGGCGTGCGACGCGCTGAGCGAGGATCTGCGCAGCACACTGGGGGGCGACGAGGCACCGGCCGCCCAGCGCGTTCGCGCTTTCCCGCGCCACGACACCCTGCCGTACGAGCGCTTCTCGCCCCAGCCCTTCGTCGTCGCCCAGCGGATGGACCTGCTCTACCGCTGGCTGTCGGATCCGGGGCGCACCCGCAGCTCGCGCTCACAGGCTGCGTCGATCGCGGTCGCCCCGTGGAGCGCCCTCGCGCTGCGCGTTCCCTCGCGCGAGCGCGTGCGCGCGGCCACGGTGCACCTCGAGGTCGGACACAGTATCGATCGTGACACCCTGATCGCGCTGCTCGTCCAGGCGGGCTACGCGCGCATGGCGATCGTCGAGGAGAAGGGCGAGATCGCCGTCCGCGGCGGGATCCTCGACATCTTCCCGCCCCACAACGATCTGCCGATCCGCATCGAGCTGCTGGGGGACGAGATCGAATCGATTCGCGAGTTCGACCCCGCGAGTCAACGCTCGCAGGAGCGGCTCGATCGCGCTGCGGCACCGCCCCCGCGCGAGCTGCTGTTCTCGCGCGAAGGGGTGATCGCGCACAGTGACGATATCCGCCTGCTCGCGATCGAGCAGGGCAGTGACGAAGCGAGTGCCAACGAGCTGATCGATGCGCTGCTGCGCGGCCACCTCCCGCCGGGCATCGAATCGCTCGCCCCGCTGCTCCAGTCCGGCCAGGAAAGCGTCTTCGACTATCTACCGGAGGACACCCTGATCGCGATCGACGACCCGGAGGCCGCGTTCGGTCGCGTCGATCAATACCTGTTGGACACCGCACACAACTTCGAAGCAGCCCGAGACGCCGGCCGCATCTGCGCACCTCCGTCCGAGGTCCTGCTCGAATGCGAGGAGGTCCGACGGCTGACCTTCTCGCGCCGCCCCGTCTCGCTCGCTCGCCTGTACATCGCGGACCCCGACTCGCGCCTGCACCAGGAACGGATCGACATCGCGAGCCACGACCAGGGCGAGCTGCGGCGGGCCCTCGCGCGTACGCGAACCCACGAACGCGCACTGACTCCGTTGGCCGACCAGCTCGGCGTCTGGATGGTCGATCGCTGGCGTGTGACGATCGCCTGCCACTCGCTCTCGATGGCCGAGCGGCTGCGGTCGCTGCTCGGCAGCTACGGCATCGAGCCGATGCTGGTGAACGACCCGCGTCCGTTGTGGCGCTGGGCGACGCCGGGCCGTATCGAGCTGCGGGTGGCCCGACTGTCATCCGGGGCGATCCTGCCCGACGACCAGCGAGCCATCCTCACCGAGGACGAGATCTTCGGTCAACGCGAGCGCTCGCGACGGCAGCGCGACTGGAAGGAAGGCAGCGCTGTCGAAGGGTTGGCACAGCTCGCGCCCGGCGACTTCCTGGTCCACTCCGCACACGGCATCGGCACCTATCGCGGGCTGGTCGAAGTCGCGGTGCAACGACTCAGCAACGAAATGCTGCGCATCGATTACGCCGGCGGGGATCGCCTGTTCATTCCAGTCCACAGCCTGAGCCAGGTACAGCGCTACGGCGGAGCGGACGGAGTGCAGCCTCGGCTCGACAGACTCGGTGGGTCGACCTGGGACAAGGCCAGAGAAAAGGTCAAGAAGTCTCTGCGCAACATGGCTCAGGAGCTGCTCAACGTGCACGCCGCACGCGAGCTCACGAGCGGCTTCGCCTTCTCACCACGCGACACCTACTTCGAGGAGTTCGAGGCTGCATTCCCGTACGACGAGACGCCAGATCAGCACGACGCGATCGAGGACGTGCTGGCAGACATGCAGATGGCGCGAACGATGGACCGGCTGGTGTGCGGCGACGTCGGGTACGGCAAGACGGAGGTCGCGGCACGCGGTGCCTTCCGCGCAGTCCTCGACGGCAAGCAGGTCGCTTTTCTGGTGCCCACGACGGTGCTGTGCCAACAGCATCACGAGACGTTGCGCACGCGCTTCGAGGGCTATCCGATCCAGGTCGCCTCTCTGTCGCGCTTCGATTCTCCCAAGCGGTCGCGCGAGGTGCTCGAGGGCATGGCCGACGGCACGATCGACGTCGTCGTCGGCACCCACCGCTTGCTCCAGAAGAAGGTGCGCTTCCGCGACCTCGGACTGCTGATCGTCGACGAAGAGCATCGCTTCGGCGTCGGCCACAAGGAACGCATCAAGCAGATGAAGAAGACGGTGGACGTGCTGACCCTCACCGCGACACCAATCCCACGCACACTTCAAATGGCCTTCACAGGCGTGAGAGAGCTCTCGGTCATCAACACCCCGCCGGCGGACCGGCTCGCCATTCGCACGCAGATCTCCCGCTTCAGCGAGTCACTGATCCGCGAGTCGATCCTGCGCGAAGTGCGCCGCGGGGGGCAGGTGTTCTTCGTCCACAACCGCGTGGCTTCGATCGGCGCACTGCACGAGCTACTGGAACGACTGGTGCCCGAAGTCAAGATCCTCGTCGGCCACGGCCAGATGAAGGAGCGCGAGCTCGAGAACGTGATGCTCGTCTTCCAGCGGGGCGAAGCAGATGTGCTGCTCTGCACCACGATCATCGAGAGCGGGATCGATATCCCGCGCGCCAACACGATCCTGATCGACCGCGCCGACGCGCTCGGACTGGCGCAGCTCTACCAGCTGCGTGGACGTGTCGGCCGCAGTGACCACCGCGCCTATGCCTACCTGCTGATCCCGATCATGCAGGAGGCCCTGCCCAGCGAGGCGCAGCGGCGACTCGAGGCGATCCAGGATCTGTCGGAGCTGGGCAGCGGCTTCCGGCTCGCCAACCAGGACCTCGAGATCCGCGGCGCGGGCAACATGCTCGGCGGCGAGCAATCCGGCAACCTGATGACAGTCGGCTACGAGACGTACATGGAGCTGCTCGAGGAAACGATCGAGGAGCTGCGTGGCACGATCCGCGAGCAAGAGATCGATCCCGAGATCCGGCTCCCGGTGCAAGCACGCCTGGACGAGGAGTACGTGCCCGACGTGTCGCAGCGGCTCGTGCTGTACAAGCGGCTCTCGAGTGCGCGTCAAGATGAGGACATCGACCGGATTCGCGACGAGATCCTCGACCGCTACGGCCCGCTCCCCCGCGATGGCGAGAGTCTGGTCGAGGTGATCCGTCTCAAGGCACTGGCGCGCAAGCTCGGCGTGGTCGCCGTCGACCTGAGCCGCGGAGAGATCGTGCTGTCCGTGGGCGCCGGCGCACGGATCGACCCACAGCGGCTGGTGAACATGCTGACGAGCGGCGGTAGCGAGCTGCGCGTCAGCCCAGAGCACAAGATATTCGCCCCCGCACCGACCGCTGGCGGCGAGGCCGCGGTACTCGATGCGGCGCGTTCTCTGCTGACTCGGCTCGCGGGCTCGGCGTAGCGCCCGCGCCAACCCGGGCCCTCAGACGCCGTCGGGACCCGCGCTCAGATACGCCGCGAGATCGGCGTCCAGCATCACGCGCGTGCGCGCGATGCCGGCAGGCCCGAGGTACGGCAACAGCCAAACCGCGCGCAGGCGCACGAACTCGTCGGGCTGTTCGAGGCAGACTCTCGACCAGGCCGAGCACCTCGCTACCGCCCGAACGCAGTGCCTCGAGGCCCTGCGCGCGCCGAAGGGCGTCGCGAACGATCTCCGCACCGGCGCGGTATTCGTGCTCGCCGTAGCCGTGGCTCGGACCGCCGACGATCAGCAGGATGCGGTCGCGCTCGGCCGCCGGAGACGCGGGATGGGCGAGCAGCAGTGCGCAGCAGCGCGCAGCCAGCTGCGGTGGCCCGCCAGAGCTGCCGGATGACGCGCGTCATGGCCAGGCGTCCAGTTGCGTCATCAACTGCGTCATCAACTGCGTCATCGCCTGCGTCATCGCCGGGGCCGCCAACGCGTCATTCCGGGATAGTGCGGCCGATGGCCAGAGGATGGAGTTGTGTCAGGAGCTCGGCAAGCTGCTCGGCCGGCGCCCGCGACCGGTCCTCGAGCCACCACACCAGGGTCCCGCTGACCATCTCCCACCAGGCCCGGGCAGCCACCACGGGATCCAGCGCGGGACCGACTGCGCGCCGCTCCGCAAGCTGGCGCAGCCGCCGCTCGAGCGGTCGCATCGAGAGCGCGACGTTCGAGGGGCGTGCACTGCCGAAGGCGACCCGGAAGTGGTCGGGCGAGCGAACGGCGTAGGCGATCACCGCCCGGGTCGCGCGCCTGGCGAACTCGAGCGGCTCGTCGACCTCTGGCCCGGGCATGGCCGCGCCCAGTTCCTCCCAGGCCTGGAGCATCAGCGCATCGGCGAGCGCCGACTTGTCGTGAAAGTGGCGATAGAACGTGCCGACACCGACTCCCGCCTCGCGAGCAATCTGGTTGCTGTTGACCGCGTCAAAGCCATCGCGCGCGAACTGAGCCGCGGCGGCCCGCATCAGCGCATCCCTCGCCTGCTCGGGAGTGCGGCGTACAGCCATCGCTCAAGGATAATAGATATCGATATTTTAATCAGCCAAAATCTGCGGTTGCGCGCGCGGCATGCGGCACGGGGCGATCTTCGAGCCAGGCCTCGAGCAGAGCGTTCACCAGCTCGGGCTGGTCCTGCTGGACGAAGTGGGAGGCGTCGGGCAGGTAACGCTGCACCAGGTTGGGCACCCAGCGAGCCGTGCCAAAGCTGAGCCGCTTGCCGAGCGCCAGATCCTGCTCACCCCAGAGCATCAGGGTCGGCACCCGGATCGGGGGATAGCCGAGCCGCTGCTGCCGGGCGAAGCCACCCCCGGCGAGCGCTGCGCGGTAGTAGTGAAACATGGCGGTGGCGGCACCGGGGCGTGACGCGTTCGCCTCGAAATGCGTCATCGCTGCGTCATCGAAGCGCTCCGGGTGAACGGCGGTATGACGCAGCATGTCGGTCGTCCAGCGCGGCCCGCGCCACTCGACCAGCCGCTCGGGGAGCCACGGAAGCTGGAAGAAGCTCATGTACCACGACCGGGCGACCTGCCGGAGGTGCAACTGCTCGGGCACGCACGCCGGGTGCGGCACGTTCATGATCACCAGCCGCTCGAGCGCTTCGGGGTGCCGCATCGCGTAATACCAGGCGATGATCGCGCCCCAGTCGTGTGCCAGCAGGGTGGTTCGGCCGTGGGCGCCGGCGGCCGCAATCAGCCCGTCCACGTCGCCCAGCAGCTTCTCGAGCGCGTAGTCCTCGCGCGCTGCGGGGGTGTCGCTCTGGCCGTAGCCGCGCAGATCCGGTGCCCAGGCGCGATAGCCGAGCCCCGCCAGCAGAGGCAGCTGATGGCGCCACGAGTGCGCGCACTCCGGAAAGCCGTGCAGACACAGCGCGAGTCGATCTCCAGCCCCCTGCTCCAGAATCCGGAAGCCCAGGCCATTTGCTTGGACGCGCAAATCGATCACGGCGCGCGCAGGCTACCATGGCGCGCTCGCCCAGCGCGGGAGACCTCGATCGCCAACGCGGAGACGCATCGACCATGGGACCCAGCCGAGTCCAGGAGCAAGCTCGAAGCCAGGTCCGGGGTGCACTGGTCGCGCTGCTGTGCAGCGGCCTGGCCGCACCGGCCGCGGGCGCTAGAGAGCTGATCGACGCGGTCGCGGCCCAGGTCGGCGGCGGCGTCGTCCTGCTGTCCGAGGTGTACGAGCTGACCGAGCCAATCGAGAGGCGAATGCGCCAGGGCGGTGCGCGCGAGTCCGAGATCCTGATCATGCGCTCCGACGTGCTCGAACGGTTGATCGAGCAGAAGCTCGTGGCCGAGGTCGTCCGACGGATGGAGCTGTCGGCGAGCAACGAAGAAGTGGATCAGGCAATCCGCAGCATCGCCCAGGACACCGGCATCACCACGCAGCAGCTGATCCGGAGCGTCACCAGCCACGGGCTCACACTGTCCGAGTACCGCGACAAGATCCGCTCCGAGATCGAGCGCTCGAAGGTAGTCAACGGCATGGTCCGATCGAAGGTGCAAGTCAGCGACGAGGAGATCCGGACCGCCTACGACGAGCGTTTTTCAAACCAGCCGTCGGGCGGAGAAGAGGTCCACCTGCGCCACATCGTGGTGGCCTACGGCGAAGACCTGCTGCGCGACGGAGATGCGGCGTGCCAGCTCACACGCGAAGGCCGTCTGCGTATCGAGCGCGGCGAGATCAGCTTCCCGGCACTCGCGCGGGAGATCGCAAGTGCCAATGCGGCGCGCGGCGGCGACCTCGGCTGGATCCACTTGAACGACGTCGCTGCGTGGATGTCCGACGACGTGCGCGAGCTCGGCGGCTCGGGCATCAGCGCGGTGATCGCAATGCCGTTCGGCTGCAACCTGCTGCAGGTCGTCGAGCGACGCGACTACCAACCGATCACGTTCGAGCAGGCGGCGGGGCCACTCGAGCAGGCGATCGCCGAGCGCAAGACGGAGCAAGAATTCGTGAAGTGGATCGACCGCGTGCGTGAGCAGTCCTACATCGAGCGCAAGGGTGTGTTCGCCGAGGCTTCGCGCCTGACCCGCGGCATCAACGGCTCTGCGACGCCGCAATGACCGCAGGGCACGGGTGAGTACGCCCGAGCTCCGACGGTCCCGCCCGACGGGCGCCCCTGGCATCCCGTCCGCCAACACGCCCGAGTCCATCCAGGTACGCGGCGCGCGCGAGCACAATCTGCGAGACCTCGACCTCGACCTGCCGCGCGAGAAGCTCGTCGTGGTCACCGGGCTGTCGGGCTCGGGCAAATCGTCGCTCGCCTTCGACACGCTCTACGCCGAGGGCCAGCGGCGCTACGTTGAATCGCTCTCGGCCTACGCGCGCCAGTTCCTCGACCAGATGGCAAAGCCCGACGTCGACTCCATCGAAGGGCTGTCGCCGGCAATCGCGATCGAGCAGAAGACCGCGATCCGCAACCCCCGTTCGACTGTCGGCACGGTGACCGAGATCTTCGACTATCTGCGATTGCTCTACGCTCGCATCGGGGACCCACACTGCTGGGAGTGCGGCAACCCGATCTCGAGCCAGGGCGCCGAGCAGATGGCCGAGCGTATCCTGACGGCACCGGACGGCAGCCGCACCTGGATCCTGGCACCGGTGGTGCGCGGGCGCACCGGCCATTACCGCGAGACGATCGAGAGCTTTCGCAGGCAGGGCTTCGTGCGGGCCCGTATCGACGGCGAGATGCGCGAGCTCGACGAGGATATCGAGCTCGCTCGCCGCGCACGCCACGACATCGACGTGGTGGTCGATCGCGTGGTCGTGAAGCCAAAGGCAAGAGCTCGAATCGTCGAGTCGCTCGAGACGGCGCTGCGCCTGGCGGACGGGCTCGTGATCATCGCAAGCGGCGAGCTGCCCGGCAGTGATGACGATGAGGCGACCCTCTCGCAAACCAATGCCTGCCCCGACTGCGGGACGTCCTACCCCGAGATCGCGCCGCGCATGTTCTCGTTCAATGGTCCCGCCGGTGCGTGTCCCGACTGCAACGGACTCGGGCAACGCTATGTGCTCGATCCCGACCGAATCGTTCCAGATCCGACGGTCGCGCTATCGAGAGCAATCGCCCCGTGGCGCGTTGCCCGGGGACGCAGCGGCCTGTACTACGAGCGGCTGCTCGAAGGCCTCGCCGCTCATTTCGCAGTCGCCCTCGACACGCCGTGGGGCAAGCTCCCCAGCCGCGTCCGGCGCGCGATCCTGCACGGCGCCGGAAAGGCCGAGATCGAGCTCGCGCTCGAGACCCGCAAGCGCGCACGCAAACGAACGCTCCGCCGCACCTGGGACGGCGTGGTAGACGAGCTGGAGCGTCGCGCCGCACAGGGTGAGAGCGAATCGCGCGAGCTCGACCGCTACCGCAGCCCCGAGCCGTGCCACGGCTGCAGTGGAGCGCGACTGCGGCGCGAGGCGCGACACGTTCTGGTGGGGGGCAAGGGCATCCACCAGGTGGCCGCGTTCGCACTAGAGCCTCTGGGGCGATGGATCGAGGAGGTTGGCGAGTCGCTCGACGAGACGAAGCGCGCAATCGCCGACCGGGTCCTGCTCGAGATTCGGGACCGCTGCCTCTTCCTGTGCGACGTCGGGCTCGGCTATCTCACGCTCGACCGACCGAGCGCCACACTCTCGGGCGGCGAGAGCCAGCGAATCCGCCTTGCGACCCAGATCGGTTCGAGCCTGATGGGTGTGCTGTACATCCTCGACGAGCCGTCCATCGGACTGCATGCGCGCGACTGCGACCGGCTGTTGACGAGTCTCGAACGACTGCGCGACATCGGCAACAGCGTGCTCGTCGTCGAGCACGATGAAGCCACGATCCGTCGCGCCGATCACGTGATCGACATGGGCCCCGGTGCGGGCATCCACGGCGGTACCGTGGTCGCTGCGGGAACGCCCGCCGAGATCGAGCGTCACCCCGAATCGCCGACAGGCGCCTTTCTGTCGGGTCGTCGCCGCGTCCGGCTGCCCGGGGCGCGCCGGCCGACCGACGGCCACGCGCTCGAGCTCCGCGGCTGCAGCGAACACAACCTGAGGGACGTGACGCTGCGTATTCCAATCGGCTGCCTCACCGTGGTAACAGGTGTGTCGGGCTCGGGGAAGTCGACGCTCGTGCGCAACACCCTGCACCGCGCCCTTGCCGCGCGGCTCCACGGTGCGAAGGAGCCTCCGGGACGCTTCCAACACCTCGAAGGCATCGAGTGGATCGACAAGGTAATCGCCGTTGACCAGGCGGCGATCGGCCGCACGCCGCGCAGCAACCCGGCCACCTACACCGGTGCCTTCGACCACGTCCGCAGGCTCTTCGCGCAGGTACCCGAATCGCGCGTGCGCGGTTTCGAGCCCGGCCACTTCTCGTTCAACGTAAAGGGAGGGCGCTGCGAGACCTGCCGGGGGGACGGGCTCATTCGAGTCGAGATGCACTTCCTGCCGGACCTGTTCGTGCCGTGCGAGGTGTGTCGTGCTCGGCGCTACGACCGCGAGACACTCGCGATTACCTACAAGAGCAAGAGCATCGCCGACGTGCTCGAGATGACGGTCGAGGAAGCCGTCGCCCTGTTCGACAACGCGGGTGCAGTCGCCCGCCCGCTGCGCATGCTGGAAGCGGTCGGCCTGGGCTATCTGCGGCTCGGCCAGCCCGCGACGACCCTGTCGGGCGGCGAGGCGCAGCGCATCAAGCTCGCACGCGAGCTCGGCAAGCGCGGGACGGGCAGCACGCTATACCTGCTCGACGAGCCAACCACGGGGCTTCACTTCGCCGATATCGAGAACCTGCTCGGGCTGCTGCAGCGCCTCGTAGAGAAGGGCAACACGGTCGTCGTGATCGAACACCAGATGGACGTGATCGCCAGCGCAGACCACGTGGTAGACCTCGGACCCGAAGGAGGCGCAGCCGGAGGTGAGATCGTGATAGCAGGGACGCCCGAAGAAGTTGCGCACGAGCCGCGGAGCCACACGGGCCGCGCGCTCGCCGCGCGCCTTCGCTGAGGTCCGCTTCCGATGTTGCGCCCGCACTACCCGACCCCGCTTGGCGCGCTCGTGCTCGTACTGGCAGCCTGGCTGGTGACCTTCTTCGGCGTCACGCTGCAGTTCGATCCGAACGAGACGCAGCAGACGATCGATCCGGGATTCGCCGGCATCGCCCAGGCTGTCGGCTTCGGCCTCATCGCCACGGTTGCGGCACGGCGCATCCCTGCGCCGCAGGTCCAGCGCATTGGATTGACGCCGCTCGCGCTGCGCTACCTGCCGCTGGTCTTGATGGGCGTGCCGCTCGGGATCGTCGCCAGCGAGCTCGACAACTGGCTCTCGATCCCATTCCCGGGCACCGACCCCGAGGCGATCGAACGCGCGCTCGAGCAGGCGCGAGAGCTCACGCCGCTCGCCGTCACCCAGGCGGCGATCTTCCGGGTCGGCATCGAGCCCGTCGTCACTGAGTTCCTGTTCCGCGGCGTGATTCAGCAGGGGATAATCGCGTACCTCGGCCGCTTCACCGGTGTGCTGATCACGGCGACGCTGTCGGTCGATCTAGCGGCAGCGCTCGCAACCGGTGGCAGCGCGGTGTCCGGCCTCGTGTTGTCGCTGCTGCTCGGATTGACTCTCGGCTATTTGCGGCTCGGAACCGGCTCACTGCTGGCGCCGATCCTGGTGCGCGCCACCTGGAACGGCATGGGCCTGTTCGGCGTGGTCTACGCGGAACAGTTCCCGATTCCCGGCTTCAACACCTTTGGCGGCGAGCACACGCATCCGGTCCTACTCGCGGCCTGTGCGGCCTGCGTCGCCTGGGCTGCCATCGAGCTGAGGCGCGCGTTGCGCGAGCAGCCCGCGGTACTCCCGATCGAGGAAGAGCCCGAGCCGGAAGAGGACGATGAGGGTGAGGGCTTCTTCTAATCGAACGCGCGGGCTCGAAGTGCGCTGTGCTTGACGCGGCCGGGTTTCCCCAGAGCTTCTTCGACCGACAGGACGAGAGCGACGACGCCGGATTCTATCGGATGCCGCGGCTCGTCGCGCACATCGACCCCGACACGATCGCAGCACTGACGAGCGCCTACCGCGCGCTGCTCCCTGCCGGAGGCTGTCTGCTCGACTTGATGTCGTCGTGGATCTCGCACCTGCCGCAAGACGTATCGTACGAGCGCGTGGCGGGCCTCGGGATGAACGCGCAGGAGCTCGAGCGCAACCCGCGCCTGGACGAGTTCGTCGTCCACGATCTGAACCGCGAGCCCGAGCTGCCGTATCCCGATGCGAGTTTCGATGCAGTCGTCAACGCTGTGTCAATCCAGTATCTGACGCGTCCGGTGGAGGTGTTCGGCTCTATCGCGCGCGTGCTGCGGCCGGGCGGCCTGCACCTGGTCGCGATGTCGCACCGCTGCTTTCCCACCAAGGCGATCCGGGCATTCCACTACCTCGACGGCGCTGGGCGCGCCGACATCGTGCGGCGCTACTTCGAGCAGGCCGGCGGCTACGAGCCGACAGAACGACTCGAGCGCTCCCCGGCGGCGGCCGACCCGCTGTGGATCGTCATGGCGAAGCGGGCAAGCTGATCACGCGAGCCGCCCGGCGTCGTCCAGGGCAGCGCGCACCCGCGCCGCCACCGCGTCCTCGCTGCCAATGGCGTCGATCCGCCTGACCGGGGAACGCTGCTCAGCCAGGGCATCGAAGATCTCACCGACCCGCTCGAGGAAGCCCTCGCGCTCGAACGCGGGCTCCGGCGTGCCACCGCGGGCGCGAACTCGTTCGATCCCGACCGAAGCCGGCAGCACCAGGAGCAGCGTGCACTCCGGAACCGGGAATTCGGCCTCGGCCTGGGCCAGCAGGCGCCACGGGTCGAACCCACGCGCGCCCTGGTAGGCAACGGTCGAGTGGAAGTAGCGATCGCACAGCACGGCACTGCCCGCGGCGAGCGCCGGCGCGATCAGATCGCGTACGTGCTGGCGGCGATCTTCGACGAACCAGCGCAGCTCTTCGCTCGGCACGACCGTGTCGCCGCTGCGGGCCATCGCCCGGATGCGTCCGCCCCACTCACCATCGGTGGGCTCGCGCGTACGAACGACCGCCTGACCCTCGCCCTCGAGCTCGACCGCAAGCCGCGCGCATTGCGTGGACTTGCCACTGCCATCGAGACCCTCGAAGGTGATGAGTCGACCGGACTTCACGCGAGCCTCGCGAACGGACGGTCACACGGCGAGCCGCGCCGGCCGACGCGGCGGCGACGCCCCCCCGCGTATCGCGCACTTGCGACGCGACGGACCCGCTGGCGCGCATGGCATGCGGCTTGCTCTGGCCAACCCGTGATGTCGCAAGACATTGCCCGCCACACCCCTAAAACGGGACCGGGGGTCGGTGGGGTCGGAGTCGTTGGGCGGGAGTCGGGGTACGGAGCGGAGTCGTAACGGGGTGAACTCTGCTTCGGGCTTCCGCCCAGCGCCTCCCTCGAAGTGATGGCTCGATGGAGGCGCATGGAGCGGAACGCCGGACGCGGGCTAGAACTTGCCCTGCAAGAGGAACGCGATCACCAGCCCGTAGATTGCGATCGATTCGATCAGCACCATCGCAAGAATGAAGTTGGTGAACATCGCACCCGCAGCACCGGGGTTGCGCGCGATTCCGGCTGTCGTGTTGCCGGCTGTCAGGCCCTGGCCGATGCCGCAGCCGAGGCCCGCCAGGCCGACAGCGATGCCGGCGCCGATGCCGGCGCCGAGCCCGCTGCCGTCCTCTGCGAAGGCAACGGCGGGAAGCACCGTCGCGACCAGGGTCCAGAGGGCCAGCTTGGCGAACTTACGCATGTCAGAACTCCTTCTTGTTTGGTCAGTGCGCTTCTTCGAGCGCAGAGCCGATGTAGATCATCGTGAGTAGTGAGAAGACGAAGGCCTGCAGGAACGCGACGAGCGTGCCCAGAGCCATGAAGATCGCCGGAACGGCGATCGGCACCAGCGTGATCCAGACGGCCACGACCGTGTGGTCGGCGTACATGTTCGCCACTAGACGCACGGTCAATGTCACGATCCGCGCGACGTGGAGCAGGAGCTCCAGCGGCACGAAGAGCGGCGCGAGCACGCGCACGTGCCAGACTTTCCCGCCAATCGTCGGCTCCCAGAGCGACGGACCCATGAACTGGTAGATGTACTTCCAGCCGTGGGCGCGAATGCCGACGTAGTTGTAGATGGAGAACGAGATGACCGCCCACGCGCACGCTGTCTCGACGAAGCTCGTCGCACCACCGATCCCGGGGATCAGAGACATCAGGTTCGAAACCAGGATGAAGAAGAACATGGCGCAGATCAGACCCAGATAATCCCGCGCGCGCTCGCCGATGATCGACTCGGCCATCCCGAGCAGGTATTCGGTCAGCGCCTCGTAGATATTGCGCAGCGTGATGCCCTCGTCCGGCAGCACGCCTCCCTCCGCCATGCGCTTGCGCGCGACCATCGCCCCGGCGAGCAGGATCGCAGTGGCGAGAATCGTCGCCTGGAACATGGTGGGGACGAGATGCTCGAAAACTCCGTAGATGCTCACGGGTTCCCTTCCGAGTGACCCGTCGGCTCCGTTGCGGCGTCTTCACTCCGCGGGTCGACGTCTTCCGGTGGAAGCTCCTTTGCCCGCCACACGCTCCAGCGATCCCAGCTCGGATCGTCGGCCGCGAGGGCCGGGGCGGCAGCCTGCACCATGACCGCCGGGCGATTGCGCCAGGCCCAGAAGACGACGGCCGGCATCGAGAGCGAGACGCCCACGAGCAGGCCCAGCGGGTCGGCGCCGAACTCGAGCGCGGCAATGATCGCGATCATGAGCAGGCCGAAGCGAACGCCGAAGCCGCCGAGCCAGCCGCCAGCGCCTCCAGCCCAGCCGCCGGCGAAGAACCGGCGTGCCGTTCGGACCTGCACGCGCAGATTCATCGTTTCGAGCGCAGCACCCACTGCCAGGCCCGTGGCAAAGTGCGGCGAGGCGAACACATAGGCCGCTCCGACGGAGCCGGCAGACAGCGCGAGACTCACGCGCTCGATGGGATCGAGCTTCAGCAAATCAGTCTTCCCGCCCATTCCCCTGCTCGTCCGATGGTTCGCTGATGCCGAGCTGGCGACCGAGCCGAAGCAGTCTGAGCACCATCGCCGAGAAGCCGATGACCGCTCCGGCGATCAGGCCGATCGGCGAGCTGCCAAAGTAGGTGTCCGCCCAGTAGCCGAGACACACCGCCGCGATGATGGCCGCTACCGCCTCGAAAGCCCCCTCGTAGGCCCGGGTCTGCATTCGCCGCTCGCCACTGGGCGCACTCGGAGGCTTCGGCAAACGCGGGCCGCGCGGACTCGACACGGGAGCCCTCCTCACGGCTCGAGGGCGCCTGGTGCAGGCTAGCCAAGCGATCTGAGCCGCTCAACGGGCTGCAACCACGCGCTGCAGTGCTTCGCCCGCGGCTTGGACGGTCTTTTGCACGTCGCGTTTCGTGTGCGCCAGCGACAGGAAGCCGGCCTCGAAAGGGGACGGGGCGAGGTAGACCCCTCGCTCGAGCATCGCCGCGAAGAAGCGCTTGAAGGCCTTGGCGTCGGCCCCCTTTGCCTGCGTGAAGTTGCGCGGCAGCGCGTCGCGGAAGTGGAACCCGAACATGCCCCCAGTGCTCGCCGCGCTGAAGCCAACGCCCGCTTGCTCCGCCGCCTGCTCGAGCCCGCTCACCAGCTCGCCTGCGCGTTGCTCGAGCCGTTCGTAGACACCGGGCTGCTCGAGCCGCCTGAGCGTCTCGAGCCCCGCCGCCACCGCCAGCGGGTTGCCGGAGAGCGTCCCGGCCTGGTAGACGTCGCCGACGGGTGCAATCTGCCGCATCAGCTCCCTGCGCCCCCCGTAGGCCGCTGCCGGGAGCCCGCCACCGATCACCTTGCCGAGCGTCGTGAGATCGGGAGTGACGCGGTAGCGCCGCTGAGCGCCGCCGCGCGCCACGCGAAACCCCGTCATCACCTCGTCGAAGATCAAGAGGGCACCGTAGCGGTCACACGCGAGCCGCAGACCCGGGAGGAAGCCGGGGCCCGGTGCGACGAAACCCATGTTGCCCGCCACCGGCTCGACGATGACGCAGGCGATGTCATCGCCCCAGCGTTCGAAGGCGGACCGCACGGCATCGAGGTCGTTGAAAGGCGCCTGGATCGTCAACTTCGTCATCGCCTTGGGAACGCCCGGCGAGCCCGGGATGCCGAGCGTCGCGACGCCGCTGCCTGCGCCCACCAGCAGGCCATCGGAGTGGCCGTGGTAGCAGCCTTCGAATTTGAGCACGCGCGACCGACCCGTGACACCGCGCGCCAGCCGGATCGCACTCATCGTGGCCTCGGTTCCCGAGCTCACCATCCGCAGCATCTGAACGGAGGGCAGCACGCGACGTACCGCCTCGGCGAGCTCGATCTCGCGTTCCGTCGGGGCGCCAAAGCTGGTCCCCTGCCGCGCGGCCTCTCGCACCGCCCGCAAAACGCCGCGGTCGGCGTGGCCGAGGATCAGCGGTCCCCACGACCCGACGTAGTCGACGTACTCGTTGCCGTCCGCGTCGTAGAGCCTGCTGCCCTTGCCTCGTTCGATGAACAGCGGCGACTGTCCAACCGCGCCGAACGCCCGAACGGGGCTGTTTACACCTCCGGGGATCACCCGCTTCGCCCGGCGAAACAACTGCTTGGATCTCGAACGGTTCATCTGTTTCTTCGAGCGGCCTCTAGGCGCTCCCACTCGCGCCGTCTCCTTCCGAGAGATCACCCTCAGCGAGGCGGGCGATCGCCACCAGGGTCTCGTCAGCGGCGAGGTCCATGACGCGAACGCCCTGCGTGGCCCGGCCCATGGTCGAGATCCCCGAGACGGGACAACGCAGGACCTTGCCGGCGTTCGTGATCAGCATCAGCTCGTCATCGACGACGACCTGCGCCACACCGATGACCGGGCCATTGCGCTGGCTCGTCCGGATCGTGATGATGCCCTGGCCACCTCGCCGCTGGACACGGTAGGCCTCGAGGGGTGTGCGCTTGCCGTAGCCGCGCTCGGTCACGGTCAGAATCGTGGCGCCCGGCGACAGGATCTCCATGCCGACGACTTCGTCGCTCGCTGCCAGTGCCATGCCGCGCACGCCCGCCGCCGTGCGACCCATCGCACGCACGTCGCTCTCCGCAAAGCGGATCGACTTGCCGCCCCGCGAGGCGATGATCACCTCGTTGCCCGCACGCGTACGCCCGGCCGAGATCAGCTCGTCATCGCCCGCCAGATTGATCGCAATGATCCCGCCGCGGCGCGGATTCGCGTAGGCACTGAGCTTCGTCTTCTTGATCACGCCCTTGCGCGTCAACAGCAGGACGTTATCACCCCCGACGCCCTCGAAGCCGCGCACGGCAAGCATGGTCTGGACGCGCTCCTCGGCCTGTAGCTGCAGCACGTTCACCAGCGCCTTGCCCTTGGCCGCGCGCCCCAGCTGTGGCAGCTCGTGCACCTTGAGCCAGTGCACGCGCCCGCGGTTGGTAAAGAACAGCAGGTAGGCATGCGTACTGGCGACGAACAGGTGACGCACGAAGTCCGCATCACGCGTCTGCATGCCCTTGGCGCCCTTGCCACCGCGCCGCTGGGCGCGGTATTGCGTGAGCGGATTGCGCTTGATGTAACCGAGGTGCGACAGGGTCACGACCATGTCTTCCTCGACGATCAGGTCCTCGGTCGAGAAACTCTCGACCGCACTCCCGATCTCGGTGCGCCGCTCGTCGCCGTACTGCTCGGCGATCTCTTCGATCTCCTCGATCACGACGCCGAGCACGCGCTCATCGCTGCTGAGCAGCCCTCGCAGCTCTTCGATCTTTTCGCGCAGCTCGGCGAGGTCGTCGAGCACGCGCTGGCGCTCCATCCCGGTCAGGGCTCGCAAGCGCATGTCCAGGATCGCCTGTGCCTGGCGATCGCTGAGCTCGAAACGCTCTATCAGCTGCGTGCGTGCCGAGGCAGTGTCCTCGGCGGCACGGATGAGCGCGATCACCTCATCGAGGTGGCCGAGCGCAATCTCGAAGCCTTCGAGGATGTGTGCGCGTGCCTCGGCCTGCGCCAGATCGAAAGTGGCGCGCCGGATCACGACCTCGCGGCGGAAGTCGAGGAAGTGCCGAAGGCACTGCTTGATCGAAAGCACCTCGGGTCGGCCGTTGACCAGAGCCAACAGGTTCACACCAAAGGTCGACTGCAGTGGCGTCAGCTTGTAGAGCTGGTTGAGCACGACTTCGTCGGCGGCGTCCTTGCGCAGCTCGACCACGATGCGCATGCCCTGACGATTGCTCTCGTCGCGCAGGTCGGTGACGCCGTCGATCCGGCCCTCGCGGACGAGATCGGCCATACGCTCGAGCATCGCCGACTTGTTCACCTGGTACGGAATCTCACTGATCACGATACGCGGCCCCTTGCGGCCGTCCTCGATTCCGGCACGGCCGCGCAGGGTCAGGTGACCCTTCCCTGTCGCGAAGTAGCTGCGGATCGGATCGGTGCCGCACAGCATCGCACCGGTTGGGAAATCCGGCCCCGGCATCACCGCCAGGATGTCGTCCACCGTGCAATCGGGGTTGCGCGCCTCGAGCACCAGCGCTTCCGACAGCTCGCCCAGATTGTGGGGCGGGATGTTGGTCGCCATACCGACTGCGATTCCCGACGATCCGTTCGCGAGCAGGTTCGAGAAGCGGCTCGGCAGCACCATTGGCTCTTCCATCGAGCCATCGAAGTTCGGCGCGAACTCGACCGTCTGACGGTCGATGTCGCGCAGCATCTCCTCGGCCAGGCGGTTGAGCCGCGCCTCGGTGTAGCGGTAGGCGGCCGCGGAATCACCGTCGATCGAGCCGAAGTTGCCCTGTCCGTCGACCAGCGGATATCGGAGCGAGAAGTCCTGTGCCATGCGGACCATGGCGTCGTAGACCGCCGAATCGCCGTGCGGGTGATAGTGCTTGAGCACCTCGCCTACCACACCGGCGCTCTTGCTGTAGGGGCGGTTGCTGAGCAGCCCCTCCTGGTTCATCGCGTAGAGGATGCGGCGGTGGACCGGCTTCAGACCATCGCGCACGTCGGGCAGGGCGCGAGAGATGATGACACTCATCGAGTACGCGAGGAACGAGGTGCGAACCTCGTCCTCGATCGCGACCGGCTGGCTTCCCGCGCCGTGATCGCCCCCGCCGGCGTCGCCATCGCCCGGCGGGCTGGGCGGGTTGGTGTCCCCGCCCTTGGGCAGATCTCCTTGCGGTTGTTCCGGCTCGTCGGCCATGACGTCTCTCGCGCTAGACGTCGAGGTTTTCGACGTTGAGCGCGTTCTCCTCGATGAAGGCTCGACGGGGCTCTACCTCGTCGCCCATGAGCGTTGTGAACACTTCGTCGGCTTCGACGACGTCCTCGATTCGCACCTGCAGCAGCGTGCGGGCAGCGGGGTCCATGGTCGTATCCGCGAGCTGGTCCGGATTCATCTCGCCGAGGCCCTTGTAGCGCTGGATCGAGATACCCTTGCGGCCGAGGTCGAGGATGCGGTCGAGCAGGGCAACGGCACCCGCCGCGACTTCCGGCTCGGCATCGCCAGCCGTCAACGTATAGGGCGGCCCTCCGATCTCGACGATCTCGGACTGCAGTCCGCTCAGTCGCTGGAAGTCCGGGCTGCGCAGGAACGATGTGTCGAAGGTCGTATGGAACATGACACCGGCGCGGCGGGTCGATGCGATCAGCCGGTTCGCTGCGTGCTCGCGGTCGAAAGCCGTCCGCCAGCGGATCGGATCCGCTTCCGGGTCGATGCGCGAAAACTCGGCCTGCAGTTGCTCCGCGACCGCGCCAGCGAGGCGATCGGCGTCGGCGAGATCGTCCTCCAGCGGCGCACCGGTCACGATTGCCGCGCGAACCACACGATCATCGATCATCCGCAGTGTCATCAACTCGAGCAGCTTCCTCGCCGCGCTCGCGCGGCCGAGCAGATCGCGCAGGACTTCTTCCTCGAGCGGCGCGGGATGAGTCGCCGAGCTCACGGTGATGTTCCTGAGTGCCTGGTCGAGCAGATACCCCTCGAGCTCCGGCTCGTCCTTGATGTAGCGCTCCGCACGGCCGCGCTTGACCTTGAAAAGCGGCGGCTGCGCAATGAACAGGTGTCCGTTCTCGACCAGAGGCCGCATTTGCCGGTAGAAGAACGTCAGCAGCAGCGTGCGGATGTGCGAACCGTCCACATCCGCATCGGTCATGATGATGATCTTGTGGTAGCGCGCCTTCTCGATGTTGAAGTCGGGGCCGATGCCGCAGCCGATGGCCGCGATCATCGCCTGGATCTCGATGTTCGCGAGCATGCGATCTAGCCGGGCGCGCTCGACGTTCAAGATCTTGCCCCGGAGCGGCAGGATGGCCTGCGTCTCGCGCATCCGGCCCTGCTTCGCGGTGCCACCGGCCGAATCGCCCTCGACGATGAACAGCTCGCAGATCTTCGGATCACGCTCCTGACAGTCGGCGAGCTTGCCAGGCAGGCTGAAGTCGGACAGCGCGCCCTTGCGTCGCGCGAGATCGCGCGCCTTGCGGGCCGCTTCACGGGCCTTCGCCGCGTCGACCACCTTTGCGACGATCGGCCTGGCAGTGCCCGGGTTCTCCTCGAGATAGGCACCGAGCTGGTCGTACACGATCTGCTCGACGATGCCGCGCACCTCGCTGGTGCCCAGCTTCGCCTTCGTCTGTCCCTCGAACTCGGGCTGCGGAAGCTTCACGGAGATGACCGCCATCAGGCCTTCGCGCAGATCATCGCCAGTGACCGATTCGGGGCCCTTGCTCTTGGCATCCTGCTTTCCCGCAATGTGGCGGTTCAGCGTGCGCGTCAATGCGGTGCGGAAGCCGATGAGATGGGTGCCGCCCTCGACTGTGTTGATGTTGTTTGCGAAGGCGTAGACCGACTCGTTATACGAGTCGTTGTATTGCAGCGCGATCTCGACGTGCACTGCGACCTCGCGGCCGTGGTCGCTGAAAGTTCGCACGCCCGAGATGAAGATCGGCTCCGGATGGAGCGCTGAGCGGTTGCGGTTCAGGTGTTCGACGAACGATGTGATACCGCCGTCGTAGCAGAAATCGTGCTTCTTCTCGGTACGCTCGTCTGTGATCTGGATGCGCACACCCGCGTTGAGGAAAGACAGCTCGCGCAGCCGCTGCGACAGGGTGTCGAAGCTGTAGTCGGTCACTGCGAAGATCTCTGGATCCGGGTGGAAGGTGATCCGGGTGCCGGTTCGAGTAGTGGTGCCGGTCATCTCGAGATCCGCGTCGGGTACTCCCCGCACGTAGGTCTGGCGCCAGACCTCGCCGTCGCGACAGATCTCCATCTCGAGCCGGTCGGAGAGGGCGTTTACACACGAGACACCCACGCCGTGCAGGCCGCCCGAAACCTTGTAGTTGTTGTCGTTGAACTTTCCGCCTGAGTGGAGGGTCGTCATGACGACCTCGGCTGCGGGGCGTTTCTCGGTCGGGTGTTCATCCACAGGGATGCCGCGACCATCGTCGACCACCGTGACGCTGTTGTCGGCGTGAATCGTGATCGAGACCGCCGTGCAATAGCCTGCAAGCGCTTCGTCGATCGCGTTGTCTACGACCTCGTACACCAGGTGATGCAGTCCATCCGGTCCAGTCGTACCGATGTACATCGCCGGCCGTTTGCGGACCGGGTCTAGACCTTCAAGGACCTCGATCGAACTGGCGTCGTAGGTCACCGTAAAGAATCCTGTCGCCGCTAGACGGCTTGCTCGACGTCTCGTCCTTCGGCCAACCGTGGCCGCGCCGAGCTGCCGGATCCGACGATCGTGCCCGGTACTGAGGCGTCTCTATGAGACGACGTTCCGACGCGTCGAACGCGTCGATGAGAGGGAGGGCCGCGTGAGAGTAGTGAAGGGGTAAGTGTGCGTAAAGGTTCCGAGTTCGCGTTTTTCGCCTGGTATCGGGTCGGCTTCCCCGGCGCGCTCACGAGAAACTCTCGAGATTCCTCAGATGCGCATCGGCATGACCACGGCGAGCGTCTCCTGATCATCGGCCGGGACGACTTCCGCGGGGGATAGATCGTCCTGAAAACCGAGGATGACCTCTTTTGCCCGCAACGCTCCAAGCGCGTCCAGCAGGTAGCGAGCGTTGAAGCCGATCGCGAGCGACTCACCCTCGTAGTCGATATCGAGTTCCTCCGTGGCTTCACCCAGGTCGGGATTGCTCGAAGAAATAGTCAGCTTGTTGTCGCCGAGCTCGAACTTGACGGCACGACTTCGCTCGGAGGACAGCAGGGCAACACGTCGCAGTGCATGACTGAGCATATCTGTAGGGATCGTAACCCGGCGGGAAATCTGCTTTGGAACGACCTGTGAGTAGTTGGGAAACTCGCCCTCGATGAGGCGCATGATCAGGGTGACTGTACCCTTGCGCGCCAAGCCGTTGTTGCCCTCGAAGGCGAGCTCAACCTCGTCGGCGTCGTCTTCGTCGACGAGTCTCTTCAGCTCCGCCAGGCCCTTTCGCGGAATGATCACACCGCTCGCCAATCCACTGGGGTCGCTCGCAAGTGTCCGGTCGATCCGTGCCAGTCGATGGCCATCGGTGGCAACCATTCGAATCTTGCCGCTGTCCGCCAAAACCTCGAGATGTACACCATTCAGGTTGTAGCGGGTCTCATCTACGGACGAGGCATACATCGTGCATTCGATCATAGTCGAGAGCAATGCAGCTTGAACGGGTACGGTCCGTTCGGGCGTAAAGGCGGGAAGGGTCGGATACTCCTCTGCTGCAGTCCCAGCAAGTGTGAAATTCACGCGCGCACAATGAATTGCTAGAAACGAGTTCTTTGTTGCCTCGAGCTCAACCTCCTCGTCCGGGAGCTCGCGTACGATCTCGTAGAGCTTCTTTGCCGACACCGTGAGATCTCCGGTCTTCGTAATCTCGACCGGATGACTACTTTGAATGCCCACTTCGAGATCTGTCGCAGCTAGTCGGAGCGAGCCATTCGAGCCCTTGCCAGTGGCTTCGAGCAACACGTTGGCAAGGATTGGCATCGAGTTGCGCTTCTCGACGATCGCCTGGATGCGTGCCAGGCCTTGCTGCAACTCGCCTTTCGAAATGGAAAGCTTCATACCACGATTCCCATGTGCTTCTCCTCTTCTCGTTCCTATTTTAAGAAAGAGAGAGCGAAGTAGCAGATAGCGTCCGTATCCGACGAAACCGACCGATAACGTTGAAAGACAAGCGGTTTCTCGGATCGCGGATCAGTACGTCCTACGTAGCGGAGGCTGGCGAAACGTCGATCCTGTCGATCGCCCCCCTGATCGCGAGCTCCACAAGATAGGAGCTTACCACGCCAGAGACATCAGGGATCGAACGAGAGGGATCGACTCACTCAGCCTCCTGCCGTCGGTACAACTTCCAAACGCCGTGCTGGCTGATTTCATCAAAGCGCTCGCGGACCACCCGATTCGGGCGCGAATCGCCGACTTCGCTGGAGGAATTCGCTTCGTTCCAGCGGTCCCACTCTCCGCTGAGGAGTAGCCAGTCGGCGCTCTCGAGGTCCTGAGTAAGACGAGTTCCGAGACGATTTGCCGAGTTTGGGTTGAGCTCGAGGTAGTAGCTGGCAGGAATTAGCTCGGGGAAGAAGAAATAGAGGTGAAGATCGCTGTAGCGGGTTCGGCTGAGATCGGTTGGTCCAATGAACAATCGCTCACCCGGTTCGAGGCGCTCGTCCAGCACACTGCCGAGCTCGCGAAAGGCAGAGATTTCGTGGCTATTTCGAGCGGGGAGCCTGCGTTCGTTGCGATGCAGCCAGACTACATGAGGCCGGGAGACGAGATGCTCGAGCGAGACTACAGCCACCTTGGCCGCGGGAGTCCCCGCAGTCGTCAAGATGATCCCCGCCGTCAGTCCCAGGCGAGGTAGCTGGCGCATTCGCCGAGCCATCAGCGAATCGAGAGTGAGGGGAAAAACCCCCCCCACCACGACACAGGCATAGAGCAGGTGATCTGCATCCAGACGCTGCCAGGCCTGTGGCAGCAATCCGAGACATAACCCAGCGACCATGAAAGCCTCGGCTCGGTCACTGGAGGCAACTTCCCGGACACGCCAGGCAGATAGCAAGCTCGTTACCAGGCCAATCCCGAGCAGTAGAAGCAGGCGGAGCGAGGTTGTTTCGAGAGAGGAGAAGGGGAGTCGACGCGCCGGTCCGGTCAGGAAGACCGGACCCACGATGAGATCGTCGATCGCATTGGGTAGTGAAATCACCGCAAAATAGAGACCCAGTGGGACGATCGCCGAGACAAAACCGAGAGTAAAAAACCCTAATTCTTTTCGGATATCGTATCGGTATCCCCACATTCCGGCTGTGGCAATCAGGGCCGCTGCCAGGATCAGGTCGAGCCGAAACCACAGAGCAAGGCCCATCAGCGCGCCACAGAGAATTCGTCGCTGCGCCTGCAGGGCGACTACAGCCCAGACGAGAATTGCGAGACCGGCGACCCACGAGAAGGCCTCGAGACGAAGCGGCTGGAGCAGCACCGCGGTCGTAATGCCGCATACCGCCCCGGTTATCGCACCGCGGCGGCTGCCGAGCAGGACGATTCCGAGGATCAGGACGACCCGGTAGGTGAGCCCCACGAGACGTTCGACCGCAATCGAAGGCTCGAAGAGCTGGTAGCAGAGTGCCAATAGGAAGAAGTTGCCGGGCGGATAGCTCGCCAGGAAGTCGCGATGCGGAAGCAGCCCGCGCAGGATCAGCTCCGGGTAGACGAGAAGCATCCCTTCGTCCTGGGGGCGATGGACGGGAGCGTCGAACCAGGCGAGCAGTGGTGCTGCGAACAGCAGCGCGACGCCGCAAGCCAGAATGCGCGCGCGCGCGTCGGGGTCGAGCGACCTCATACTCCGTTGACGCTACCACGCGGGTCTGCTGGACGGTTGGCGAGGGGAGAGGGCGCCGTTATCCTCCGCGGGCCTTCGGTCCGGGTGGCCCCGAAGGCGATCTTTACCCGTCCCGCCCGAATCAGCTCCATCACCGGAATCGAGCCACTCTCACTTCGAGGGCTCGGGAAGAGATACAAGGTCATGAAGCGAACCTACCAGCCGAGTCGAATCCGTCGTCGTCGCAAGCACGGCTTCCGCTCTCGCATGAAGACCGCAGGGGGCCGGACAATCCTCAAGCGACGCAGGGCGAAGGGCCGCACGCGCCTGGCTCCGTCCACACCCTCGAAGTAACGATGGCTGCAGCGCTGACCGGCCGTTTCGCGCGGTCGGATCGATTGCGGGCATCTCGCGACTATCGACGTGTCGCCGCGCAGGGACGTCGACTCGCCTCGCGCGAGTTCGTGGTCCTCGTTGCTCCAGCGAGACCCGTGGCGACGGCGCGAGTGCGGCTGGGCATCACCGCGAGTCGCAAAGTCGGCAACGCGGTGACGCGCAACCGGGTGAAGCGCGCCGTGCGCGAGTGGTTCCGAAGCTGCCGGGACGGGCTGGGTGGTGGAAACGACGGGCTCGACGTCGTGGTGATCGCGCGCCGCGCCGCGAGGGAGCTCGACTCGGGTGGCATTGCCGAACGCTTGAGTTCGCTGTTGGAGCGTGGCGAGGGGAAAGTGGGGCGCGCGTGAGCGCGGCGCGCGACACGTTCCACCGCGCCGTCCGTCGCTCATTGCCGGCGGGCGTACTTTCGGTGCTCGTCCGTGCGTATCAGCTGGCGATTGCCCCACTGTTGGGCCCGCGCTGTCGCTTCCATCCGAGCTGCTCGCACTATGCACTCGAAGCGCTCGCGACTCATGGTGCCGCGCGAGGAGGTTGGCTGTCGGCGCGCCGCATCGGCCGCTGTCATCCGCTGAGCGAAGGCGGGTTCGACCCTGTTCCCATCTTGGCCGTCCGGCAGTCGGACCACCGATCGGGAAGCGCGTAGGGCCTCACGGTGGATCGCAACTTTCTCCTCGCCGTCGTGCTCTCGATGCTGGTGGTCATGTTCTGGTCGAGCAGCCGGCAGCCGTCCGAGACATCGACGGAGTCGAGCCCCGAGGTCGCCGCCGAGGGTGAGAGGGCCCCGTCGGGAAGCCTCGTCGGCCCGCAGTCCGATGCCAGCGGCGGCGAGACCCGTGTGGCGGAACGGCGTGCGTCCCCGGAGGCGCTCGAGCAGCGTGGCGAGCCCGCTTTCGAGCCGTGGGTTCGGACGATCGAAGGAGCGCAATTCGTCGCCGAACTGAGCAATCGCGGCGGCACGCTGATCCGCTACGCGCTGCGGGACTACGAAACGGCAGCCAGCGAAGGGCCCCCGGAGCCGATCGACCTGATCGACAGCCCGGCGGGCGGACTCCAGGTCGGCGCGACGCCTTTCGAGGAGCTCGGGATTGGGAACCTGAGGGAAGCTCAATTCGAAGTCGAAGAGCAAGACAGTCGTAGCGTGACGTTCGCGTTGACGCGCGACGGCATAACAGTGCGCAAGCACTACCGATTCGATCTCGACGCCTATACCTTCGAGTTCTCCGTTGCGGTCGAGAACATGTCGGGAGAACTGCTTCGTCCGCGCTTCGAGATCGAGTGGCCGGTGGCGATCCGCGAGGGAAACGATTACGCGAACCTGTCACTCGTGACGCGTCACGACGGCGAAGTGGATCGCACGCCCGTCGGCAGCGTGGGGTCGAGCGGATTCCTCGGATTCGGGGCCGACGACGGCAAGCCAAAGACGGGTGGGATCGAATGGTTTGGCGTCGATGCGACCTACTTCGTCGGAGCCCTGGCACCGCAGCGGGGTAGCGACGCGCTGGTTTCGTCCGTCGCTCTTCGCAAGGGAGAGATTGCGGCGAACGTGCTGAGCTTTGCTGGCATCATGCTTCCTTCGGGCAACCGCATCACGCAGGAGCTGCGGGGCTACATTGGTCCGAAGCTCGAGCAGGAGCTGGCAGACTTCGGGGCCGACCTCACGACCTCGGTGGACCGCGGCTGGTCGTGGGTACAGCCGCTGACTCGGTTCTTTGGCTGGCTGCTGCGGGCGTTGTACGAGTTCATCCCGAACTACGGCTGGGTGATCATCGTGGTCACCTTCCTGGTCCGGGTCGTGACGCTCCCGATCGTCCAGAAGCAGATGAAGTCGATGGAGAGGATGCGCGCGCTCCAGCCGCGCATGAAGGAGATCCAGAAGAAGTTCGCGGACGACAAAGAGAAGCAGTCGCAGGCGACAATGGCGCTGTACAAGGAAGAGGGCGTGAACCCGCTCGGCGGCTGCCTGCCGATGCTGCTTCAGCTGCCTGTCTTCATCGGTCTGTTCTATGCGCTCAGGAGCTCGATCGAGCTACGGCACGCGCCGTTCATTTTTTGGATGACAGATTTGTCAGCTCCGGATCAGCTATTCCTGATTCCGGGTATCGAGTTGCCCTTGCGCGTGCTTCCGCTGCTGATGGCCGGCAGCATGGTGTTGCAGGCCAAGTTCCAGCCGATGT
The DNA here is from genome assembly GCA_036336835.1 of Myxococcota bacterium. GTDB lineage: Bacteria > Myxococcota_A > UBA9160 > UBA9160 > UBA4427 > JAYZFK01. Next base: position 189,109 of record JAYZFK010000062.1, read on the forward strand.
CGCCCGACCCGGCGCAAGCACAGATGATGACCACAGTGATGCCGATCATGATGCTGGTCCTCTTCTACCAGTTTCCGTCGGGTCTCGTGCTCTACTACATGCTCAGCAATTTTCTCGGGATCGCCCACCAGCGTTGGGTCGGTCGTAACATGAACAAGGCGAAGGAGGCCTAGCCTCGGGCCGTCATTGCTCGAGGACTGGACTCCGCAAGCCCGGAGGGCATCCCCGATGTACGACAAACAGAACGAAGCTCGCGAATTCTTCGCGGACTCCAGGGACGAGGCGGTTGCAGAGGCCGCCCGGTTCTTCGAGATGGAAGAGTCCGAGCTGCGTCTCTCGGAGTTCGACCCGCTCGCCGTGCATGGGCTCGGCGGCCGGATCGTTGTGGTTGCCGCGCCCAGTGGCGCACCGCGGGTCACCCCGGGCGGTGGGGATGGCGACCGCGGGGGCCGCCGGGAGCGCGGCGGTCGGGATCGCGAGCGCGGCGGTCGGGACCGGGAGCGCGGCGGTCGGGACCGGGAACGCGGCGGTCGGGATCGTGAGCCGAGCGGGCGAGGTCGGGGTCGCGACGACGACGTTCGCCGACCAGAACGACTCGTCGCGGCAGAGGACTCCAACGGGACCGCGCAGGGTGAGCTCGGCGAGATCGGGCAATTCCTGCTCGGAGTGGTCGAGCGGATGGGCCTGGGCCCGTTCGAGATCGGCGAGTCTTCGGACGGCGACTTCCTGGTCGTGCGGCTGGACGGCGACGCGGCGGCAGCACTCGCAGCCGGCGATGGCCGTGGGATCGATGCGCTCCAGCTGCTGGCGAACCAGGCTTCGATGCGGAATGACGCCGATGCGCAGCGGGTCATCGTCGACGTACAGGGGAGCTCCGAGAAGCGCGAGCAGTTCCTGACTCGGCTGGCCGAGCGCGCAGCCAGGCGGTCGGTGGACAGCAAGCGGTCGGTCGCGCTCGATCCGATGAACCCGAAGGATCGTCGCATTATCCACATGGCACTGCGAGATTCGGACGAGGTTGCCACGATGAGCACGGGATCCGGTGGATATCGCCAGGTGGTGGTGGTGCCGAGTGGCTCTCCCGAATTCGACGATGCGCAGCGGGCTTCGCAAGAGGCCAGCCAGCGAGACTGATGCGCGTTCCACGTGGAACGGAAAAGCTCGGCGAGCAGCCTGTAGCGGGACGGCCCCGGCGAGCTCGCGCGCACGTTCCACGGGGAACGGAATCGAGACGATGAGTGGGGTTGACCGGGATGAGCTCGCCGCGCGACTGAGAGCTGGCCTCGAGACCATCGGTGCACCGTTTCCACCGGAGGCCCCAGGACAGCTCGCCGATCTCGCCCTGTTGGTCGCCACGTGGGGGCGCCGAATCAACCTCTCCGGGCATCGGTCGCCGATGCAGATCGGCGACCGGCTGATCCTCGATGCTGCAGCACTTTCGGCAAAGCTTCCGGCTTTCCAGTCCCTGGTCGATCTCGGGTCCGGGGCGGGTTTTCCCGGCTTGCCGATCGCGATCCTATACCCGGAGGCCGAGCTAGTCCTGGTCGAAGCGCGACGGCGGCGACATTATTTTCAGCGGGCAGTGGTCCGCCAGCTCGAGATCCCCAATGCCCAACCGCTCCACGGAAGGATCGAGCAGCTCGTGCCGAGGCCTTGCACGGTTGCGTTGGCGCAGGCGGTCGGCCCCGCACCCAAGGTGGCTGCCTCGATGCGTCCATGGGTTCTACCCGGCGGGTGGATCGGCATTCCAACCGTCGTCGATGCCACCGAACCCGACTTCGGGGCCGATCTGGGCCATTGCCGTGCTGTCGACTACACGGTACCGGGCGGGCCGCGACGCAAGCTCTGGATGCTCGGATCCGTTGCCTGAGTCCAGCTAGACGGGCATCGGCCCTGCATCGCCAATGCGCGTGTGGTACCTACCGCTGCAGCGTCAGCGCCGTCAACCCTCGCTCCGTGGTTCTCGTGATGCAGCGACAAAGTCGTGTCCTCGCCGTCGTCAATCAGAAGGGTGGCGTCGGCAAGACCACGACAGCAGTCAATCTCGCGGCCTGCTTTGCCGCAAGCGAGCGGGCAACGCTCCTGATCGATATCGATCCACAGGGCAATGCGTCTGAAGCGTACGGCGTACGCAATCCCACACGCCAGATCTATGACGCGCTGATCGGCGAGTGCGTCATGAAGGACGCTGTGCGCCCGACCGAGCTCGCGTGCCTGCACCTGGTGCCGTCCGGCCCGGATCTGGTGGGAGCCGAGATCGAGCTCGTCACGGCGACCGATCGGGAGCGTTGCCTGGAGCGCGCCCTGTCCGACGTGCGCGATCTCTACGAGCTGATCCTGATCGATTGCCCGCCATCGCTCGGCATCCTGACGCTCAATGCGCTGACCGCCGCGGACGGCGTGATCCTGCCCATGCAATGCGAGTACTACGCCCTCGAAGGCCTGGCACGACTGAGTGAGACGATGGAGCTCGTGCGCTCCGGACTGAACCCCTCCCTCGCACTGGAGGCGATCGTGCTCACCATGGTCGACCGGCGCAACAACCTGGCGCGTCAAGTCGAGCACGAGGTGCGCGCGCACTTTGGCGATCGTGTCATGCAGACCGAGATCCCGCGCAACATCCGCCTCTCGGAAGCACCGAGCCACGGCAAGCCGATCCTGCTGTACGACATCCACTCGAAGGGTGCGACCGCCTACCTTGCACTTGCCGACGAGATTCTCGCTCGCCAAGGACTGCCGGAGATTCGACTAACGCCACCGCCGCTGTCGGGCAGTGCCGTGGTGCCAGGTGTGGCGTCCGAGGCGTTAGAGCCATCACTCGGATCGGTTCGAGTGCCCGAGGGGTCCGTGAGTCCGGAGGAAGAGGGAGGCAGCGAATGAGCGCACGGCGCAGTGCACTGGGGCGGGGACTCGGAGCGCTGATTCCGAGCGGTGAAGCGGGCTTGGCGGCGTCGCGCGCGGCCGATGAGGGGTCGACGCGCCCGGACTCCGAGCGCAGGCCCCTCGAGATCGCTGTCGATGCGATTCAGCCGAACCCCGACCAGCCGCGACGTCACTTCGATCCGGGGCAGCTCGCCGGGCTCGCCGGCTCGATCGCGCGCCACGGAGTGCTGCAACCCGTGGTCGTGCGTCGCGCCGAAGGTGGCGGCTACGAGCTGATCGTCGGCGAGCGACGCTGGCGAGCGTCGCGTGCAGCCGGTCGCGAGACCGTCCCCGCCGTCGTGGCGGATATCGAGCCGCGCGACCGTCTCGAGCTGGCGATCGTCGAGAACGTCCAGCGTCACGATCTGAATCCGATCGAGCTCGCCCATGCCTACCGGACCCTCGCCGGCTCGGGTGCGACCCAGGAAGAGATCGGCTCGCGCGTTGGCCTCGATCGTTCGAGCATCGCCAACCATCTGCGCTTGCTCGAGCTGCCACTCGAGTTCCAGCAGGATGTCGAGTTGGGTCGACTCTCGATGGGACATGCCAAAGCGTTGCTGCAGGTGGTGAGCCCGGAGCGGCGGCGATTGCTCCGCGACCGAATCGTACGCGAACAGCTCTCGGTGCGAGCGACCGAGCAGCTTGCGCGCGACTACGCCAAGCCCGGTCGCGCGCGAAAGCCCCAGACGCAGCCATCAGCGCAGGAGGTGAACCGCACGTCTGCCAGCGACGCCAGCCTCGCGTCCCTCGTCGAGCCGCTGCGCCAGGCGCTGCAGACGCAGGTTCGGATCGAGGGCAGCCTGGAGCGCGGGCACATCGAGATCGACTATTTCGGCGCCGAGGATCTAGAGCGCATCGCAGATCTGCTGGTGCGGGGCGCATGAGCCACCCCGTTGCCTCACCGCCCCTGGCGCAACGAAGTGCTGCACCCCTTCGCAGCGACGCGGCTTCACCCTCGGAGCCGATCGCAGTCCAGCACCGCGGATACTTCGAAGGTCTGCTGACCTTCCGCGGATCGGCCTGTGTGCTCGGCTCGCTGATTGGTGGCGTCAACGCGCGGGGACGGCTGCGAATCGGCCCGGATGCTCTCGTAGAGGGTGTCATCGTGGTCGATGAGCTCATCGTCGAGGGAAACTTGCGCGGCGACGTGCGAGCGCGCGAGCGCGTCGAGCTCGGGCCGCGCGCCCGCGTCGAGGGCCGACTCGAGGCTCCGCGCATTGCGTTTCGCGATGGCTGCCGGTTTCGCGGCCCGTGCCGCAGCGGCTCGGCCCTCCGCGAGGTCGAACTGCCCTGAATCGAGCTCCAATCGGGCATCCCGCGCCTTGAAACTCCACCTGTCTGTGCGACTATCCGCGCCGCTGTGCCCCTGCCGCGGTGCTGGTCACCGTTGCGGGCGAGCAGGTTCGCCGCGCGATCGCTCGCGACTCGATGATCGGCGCACGTCGACACTGGATCTCGAGCGCGCCACCGGTTCGAACCGGAGCCGGCCGATTCGATGCCTACTTGACGGATAGGAAGTGGTCGCCTGTGAAACGAAGCCACCGCATCGTGCACGCGCTGCTTGCCGCGGCGGCGTCGCTCGCACCCGGATCCGTCGCCTACGCTGCCTCGGGCGGCGCGCTCAAGCTGATTCCCGAGCTGGAAGGAGTCGTGATCCTGTTGATCGGCTTCACGATCCTGATCCCCATAGTGAACAGAGTGCTGGTCAAGCCCGTCTTTGCCGTGCTCGACGAACGGGAAGAGAAGATCACTGCCGCGCGCAATCGTGCGAAGTTGCTCGAGGACAGCGCGAACGAGGTGTTGGCGCGCTACCAGTCGTCCATCCGCGAGGTGCGGGAAGACGCGGAGCGCCAGCGGCGCGAGCAGCTCGATGCCGCGCGAGCCGAGCACGCGGAGATCACCGAACGCGCGCGCGGACAAGCGTCGCGCGAGATCGAGCAGAGCCAGGCTGGGTTTCGAGCATCACTCGACGAAGCACGGACCGGACTGCGCGCAACCGCCGAGGGTCTGGCTCGCCAGGCGGCCGAGCGCATCCTGGGCAGGGCCATGTCGTGACGCGCCTCGCGTTGCTGGTGGCTGGCTGGGTACTCGTTGCGACCCGGCCGGTGTTCGCCGCGAGCGGGGGCGAGGGACACGCGGTCTTCCCGCTCTGGGAGCTCGTCAACTTCGCGATCCTGGTGGGCGGACTCGTCTACCTGGGGCGCGGCCCGCTGCGTGAGCTGTTTGCGACGCGGCGCGCGACGATCGCAAACGAGATCGAAGCCGCCTCCGAATTGCTCGCACAGGCCGAGGCGCGCAATGCCGAGTGGCAGCAAAAGATTGCTGACCTCGATCGCGAGCTGGACGTGATCCGCGAGACGGCTCGGCGTCGCGCCGAGCAGGAGCGGGAGCGTATCCTCGCCGAAGCGAACGAGGCGGCCCAGCGCATCCAGCGCGATGCCGTGGCCTCTGTCGAGCACGAGCTGCGACGGGCGCAGTCCCAGCTGCGTGAAGAGGCGGCGTCACTCGCGACCGAGCTCGCGGCCGGCATGTTGCGCGATCAAGTCGGCGACGGCGATCGCGATCGGCTGATGGATGAGTTCATCTCGAGCGTCGGGACGCCTTCCCGCGCGAGCGCCGGCGGGGAGAGCTGATGCGAGCCACCGTCGCCGCGCGGCGCTATGCACGTGCCGTGTTTGCCCTGGCGCGCGAGACGAACTCGCTGACCGACGTGCGTCTCGAGATCGACGAGTTTGCGGCACTGTTGTCGTCCGAGAAGGTGCTGCGCGATGCGCTGCTGACGCCGCTCCATCCCGCCTCGGAGCGCAAGGCTGTGGTCTCGGCGATCGCGGCGCGCGCGGGGCTCTCGACTTCGCTGCGTCACTTCCTGTTGTTCCTGATCGATCAGCGACGGCTGGTCAATTTCGAGGCAATCCACGCCGAGTTCGAGCGGCTGGCCAATGAGGCGTCGGGCCTCGTCACCGCCGAGGTCGTTGCAGCCGGTGCACTCGACGAGCGCCGGCAGGACCGTCTGCGACGCGCCCTGTCCGACCGCACCGGTCAGGAAGTGCGTCTCGATATCCGAGTCGATTCGAACCTGATTGGGGGTGCGATCGCCACCGTTGGCGACACGGTGTTCGACGGCAGCCTCCGCACACAGCTCGAGCGGCTACACGCCAATCTCACGAAGGGAACCTGAGCGATGGACATCAAGCCGGGTGAGATCACCGAGATCCTCAAGCGAGAGATCCGCGACTACGATCGCGAGATCGACGTTGCCGAGACGGGCACCGTACTGAGTGCGGGCGATGGCATTGCTCGCGTCTACGGCCTGGAGAAGGCGCTTGCCGGCGAGCTCGTCGAGTTCCCGGGCGGCGTCAACGGGATGGTGCTCAACCTCGAAGAAGACAACGTCGGCATCGCCGTAATGGGCGAGGCCGCCCATATCAAGGAAGGTGATCTGGTGCGCCGGACCGGGCGCATCGTCGAGGTCCAGGTCGGCGAAGGCCTGCTCGGCCGTGTGCTCGACGGCCTCGGCCAGCCGATCGATGGCAAGGGACCGGTCGAGAGCAGCGAGTCGCGCCGCATCGAGGTCAAGGCGCCGGGCATCGTGACCCGCAAGTCGGTCAGCGAGCCGTTGATGACCGGCGTCAAGGCGATCGATGCGATGACGCCCATTGGCCGGGGCCAGCGCGAATTGATCATCGGCGACCGTCAGACGGGCAAGACCGCGATCGCAATCGACACGATCATCAACCAGAAGGACACCGACGTCTTCTGCATCTACGTGGCCACGGGCCAGAAGCAGTCGACCGTGGCCCAGGTGGTCGACAAGCTCACGCAACACGGTGCCATGGACTACACGATCATCGTTGCTGCGACGGCAGCGGACCCTGCTCCGCTGCAGTTTCTGTCGCCGTACACCGGCTGCACGATGGGCGAGTGGTTCCGCGACAACGGTAAGCATGCGCTGATCATCTACGACGATCTCTCCAAGCAGGCGGTTTCCTATCGTCAGCTCTCGCTCCTGCTGCGCCGGCCGCCGGGCCGTGAGGCCTACCCGGGCGACGTCTTCTATCTGCACTCGCGGCTGCTCGAACGCGCCGCAAAGCTCGATGATTCCCTGGGCGGCGGTAGCCTGACGGCGCTGCCCATCATCGAGACACAGGCGGGCGACGTGTCGGCGTACATCCCGACCAACGTCATCTCGATCACCGACGGCCAGATCTTCCTCGAGACCGATCTGTTCAACTCGGGCATCCGACCCGCGGTGAACGTCGGACTGTCGGTGTCGCGGGTGGGCGGCGCCGCACAGACCAAGGCGATGAAGTCGGTCGCAGGGACGCTCAAGCTCAGCCTGGCGCAGTACCGGGAGATGGCCGCCTTCTCGCAGTTCGGCTCGGACCTGGACAAGACCACGCAGGAGCAGCTCGCCAACGGCGAACGCCAGACGGAGATCCTCAAGCAGCCACAGTACGCACCGCTCAAGATGGAAGAGCAGGTGGTGTCGATCTACGCGGCGACGCCGCAACGAAACCGCGACTCGTGGGTGCGCGGGCTCGAGATCGAAGACATCAGCCGCTATGAGGCCGAGATGCTCGACTTCGTGCGCTCGAGCCACGGCGAGGTCCTCGCGGATATCCGCAGCTCCGGGAAGCTCGAGGAGGAGGCGGAGCAGAAACTGATCGGGGCGCTCGATGCGTTTGCGGACGTGTTCCAGTCCAGCACCGGTGGTGCGACCGAGGCCGCCTGACTGTGGCGAACCTGAAGGACATCAAGCGCCGGATCGGCAGCGTCGAGAAGACGCAGCAGATCACGTCCGCGATGCGGATGGTCGCTGCAGCCAAGCTGCGGCGGGCCGAGGCTGCGATCCGGTCTGCGCGACCGTACGCCGAGCGCATGAAGCGCACTCTCGGCGAGCTCGCAGCTGCTGGCGGCGTCGAGCATCCGCTGCTCGAGGAGCGTGCAGAGATCAAGCGACTCGAAGTCGTCGCCATCACCTCGGACCGGGGCCTGGCCGGCGCCTTCAACGCGAGCGTGCTGAAGGCCGCCGAGGTGGTGATCGCTGCTCGCTCCGGCGGCATCGACGAGCTGTTCGTCACCGCGATTGGGCGCAAGGCGGGCGAGCACATGAGGCGCAGACACGCGGCTCAGCTGCGCGAGGTGATCGAGACCGGCTCGGGCTGGATCGAGTACGAATGGGCAGCGGTGATCGCGCGTCGGCTGGCCGACCGCTACGCCAGCGGTGCGGCCGACGAGATCGTCGTCGTCTACAACGAGTTCAAGAGCGTGATGACACAGACGCCTGTCACGGTGCAGCTGCTGCCCCTCGCGCCCGAAGACGACGCGATCGACGTCGATGCTCTTCCCTATACGTTCGAGCCGAGCGCCGAGAAGCTGCTCGCCACGCTCGTGCCCCGCGCGATCGAGGTGGAGATCTTCCGCGCCGTGCTCGAGAACCAGGCCGGTGAGCACGCCGCGCGGATGACCGCGATGGAGAGCGCAACGCGCAACACCAAGGATCTGATCGAGTCGCTGACGCTCGAGTACAACCGCGCACGCCAGGCCGCGATCACCAAGGAGCTGGTGGAGATCGTATCCGGCGCGCAGGCTCTGGAATAGGGCCTTCGAACACCCGCCGGAACGGAGAGAGCAATCATGTCGCAGACAGGCAAGATCTTGCAGGTGATGGGTCCCGTCGTGGACGTCGAGTTTCCGCCCGGCGCACTGCCCGAGGTGAATACGGCGCTCCGCACTACGAACGCAGCGATCGACGATCGCGCCGACAATCTGGTGGTGGAGGTGTCGCAGCACCTCGGTGAGAACACCGTGCGCTGCATCGCGATGGACGGCACCGACGGGCTGATGCGGGGGCAGATCGTCGCGAACACGGGCGCCCCGATCATGGTGCCGGTTGGGCCCGGGACGCTCGGACGCATCATGAACGTGATCGGTGAGCCAGTCGACGAGCGCGGCCCAATCGAAGCGACCATGTACAACCCGATCCACCGTCCGGCGCCCGAGTATGTCGATCAGGCGACGACGGTCGAAGCCTTCGAGACGGGCATCAAGGTCGTCGACTTGATTGCGCCGTATCAACGCGGCGGCAAGATCGGTCTGTTCGGCGGTGCCGGCGTCGGCAAGACGGTCGTCATCATGGAGCTGATCAACAACCTGGCGAAGGAGCACGCGGGCTATTCCGTGTTCGGCGGAGTGGGAGAACGCACGCGCGAGGGCAACGACCTCTGGCACGAGATGGAGGAGTCGGTGCTGTCCGACGGGACCACGGTGCTCGACAAGACCGCGCTCGTGTACGGCCAGATGAACGAGCCGCCCGGGGCGCGCGCCCGCGTCGGACTGTCGGCGCTGACCGCAGCCGAGTACTTCCGCGACGAGGAGGGCAAGGATGTCCTCCTGTTCATCGACAACATCTTCCGCTTCACCCAGGCGGGCTCCGAGGTGTCGGCTCTGCTCGGCCGCATCCCGTCGGCGGTGGGCTACCAGCCGACATTGTCGACCGACATGGGTGAGCTGCAGGAGCGGATCACGTCGACCAACAAGGGCTCGATCACATCCGTGCAGGCGATCTACGTCCCGGCCGACGACTTGACCGACCCGGCGCCGGCGACTGCGTTCACGCATCTCGACGCCACGACGGTGCTCTCGCGCCGCATCTCCGAGCTCGGTATCTACCCCGCGGTCGACCCGCTCGATTCGACCAGCCGGATCCTCGATCCCCAGGTCGTCGGCGAGGAGCACTACACCGTCGCGCGCCAGGTTCAGGCGACGCTGCAGCGGTACAAGGATCTGCAGGACATCATCGCCATCCTCGGCATGGACGAGCTGTCCGAAGAGGACAGGCTGACCGTGGCTCGCGCGCGCAAGCTCGAGCGCTTCTTCTCGCAGCCGTTCTACGTTGCCGAGCAGTTCACCGGGACGCCCGGTGTCTATGTCCGGCTCGAGGAGACGATTCGCGGTTTCAAGGAGATCCTCGAAGGAAGACACGACGAGCTGCCCGAGCAGGCCTTCTACATGGTCGGCACCATCGAGAGTGCCATCGAGAAGGCGGAGAGCATGGCCTAGTCATGGGGCTGCAGCTCACGGTCGTGACGCCGGAAGGCCAGGCCTACGACGGCGAGGTCGAGCAGGTCGTGCTGCCGGGCACGGAGGGCGACTTTGGCGTGCTCGAACGGCACGAGCGTTTCCTGACCTCGTTGCGCCCCGGTGTGCTCGAGATCCTCCGGAGCGGGGGCAGCGAATGGGCCGCCACGAGCGATGGGTTTGCCGACGTCGGCGGCGACAAGGTGACCGTGCTGGTTTCGCGCTGTGATTTGAAGGCGGACCTCGACAGCGCGGTGATCGCGGGCGAGATCAGCGAGCTCGAGGCGGGTCTCGATCAGCTGTCCGGCTCGGACCAGGACGCGTCCGAGCGCGCTGAGCTCGAGCTTCAGCTCGCTGCCGCAAGGGTCCGGCTGGAAGTCGCCAACAAGTAAAAGGTTCCGGGTTCGCGTCCTCCGGCGCTGCTAGCGGCGGGCGGACAGCTTGAGCTTGACCCGTCCGCCCTCGACCACGACGCGGAAGTCGACTTCGTCGCACCCGAGCTTCTCGCGAACGGCGACCGCTTGCCTGGCCACCACCCGCTCGAGCCTCTCCGGTGTGAGCGCTGTGACGTCCTGACCACATGCAAGGGCTGCGTCCCGGTAGTCCTCGAACAGGTCGCGAGGGCCTCCAGCCGCCGCCTTCCCTTGGTGCTTCGGCGCGTCGCGCTGTGCGATTCCGCGCTCGCGTTCATGCAGTCCGGCCTTGAAGAGGTGGCGCTTGTAGGTGCCGTTCTCGATCTCGCGCAACGTATTGTCCCAGCGCCGCTTGAAGGTCTGGAAGCGCGAGTGGATGCTGCCGAACCGGAAGCGCAGCGCGGTGTTCGGAATCGGCCTGGCAAGTTGCTGATGGAACAGCTTCTGCACTTCGTCCCGCAGCCGTTGGGGCGCGCGGGGACGGCTGCCGAGGAAGTACTGCTCGTAGGCGCGCTCGAGCTGCTTCACCTTCGATTCGATGGCGAGAAGGCCCTCTCCAGCAGTCGCCACCTGACCACCTCCCAAATCGGGTCCATCGACGCTCAGATCGGGTCTCTTTAGCTACACTTTGGTGGCTTGGCGGGGTTGCCGATACGCTGCGTGTGGCCCGAATCCTCTTCAGCAACGCAAGCTTGCTCGATCCGGAGGGCCGCGGCCCGATCTCGCAGGGCTGGCTGCTCGTCGAGGACGGCAGGATTGCGGAAACCGGTGAAGGGGAGCCCCCGAAGGGAATCGAGGCCCGGGTTCTCGATCTCGACGGCATGAACTTGGCTCCGGGCTTCATCGACCTGCACTTCCACGGCGACCTGGCTTCGGCGCGTGGGACGGACCTCGCCCCAACCCTCCGCGACACCGCGTGGAGCCTCGCCAGCCGGGGTACCACGGCGTTTCTGGCCACCACGGTGTCGCTGCAGATCGATCAACTCGTCGACTTCGTGACCCAGATCGCCCCCCTGACGCCGGATGCCGGGGTCGGGGCGAGCTGTCTCGGGATCCATCTCGAAGGCCCCTGGATTCACCCCCAGCTCGCGGGCGCACACGAGGCCGTCAACATCCGTCCCTACCAGAGTGGCGAGGCCCGTGAGCTGATCGCCCGGGCCGATCACTCGCTGGCGATGGTGACACTCGCGCCCGAGGTGGCGGGAGGGCTCACCGCTGTCGAGCAGCTGCGCCACGCGGGTCTGGTGGTGGCGATCGGTCACTCCCGGGCCGAGCCACCCTGCATCGAGCAGGCCGTTGCACGCGGGATGACGCATGTCACGCACCTGTTCAACGCGATGACGCCAGCCCACCATCGCGACCTCGGCGTCGCCGGCTGTGGCCTGACCGACGACCGTTTGACCGCCGACCTGATCTGCGACGGGGTGCACGTCGACCCCAAGATGGTCCGCTTGGCGGCACGCGCCAAGGGCGATCGGCTGTGCCTGATCTCGGACCAGGTGGGTCGCGAGCTCGGCGGCCAGCGACTCCAGCGCGACGGCTGCGTCTGGCGGACGGCCGAAGGTCAGCTGGCGGGGAGCGCCATCCCGCTCGCGCAGTCGCTCGCTTGCTTCCTGGCCTACAGCGGCGTGGAGCTCCGCGAGGCCGTGGCGGCAGTGAGCCTGCGCCCGGCCCGCGTGCTGGGAATCGAGTCACAGCGCGGCACCCTGCGCAGGGGGGCGCGCGCGGACCTGGTGGTGCTCGATCGCGATCTGCGGGTCGACGCTACCTGGCTCGCCGGCCGCCGGCTCGAGCCCAGGTGCTCGGTCGTCGGGCGGGCGATCGTCTCGGGCCGCAGCAGCTCGGTGCCGCCGCCCGGGATCTCGAACGTCTCTGCGCCCCTGGCGTTGTCTCGCGTTGTGTCGTAGAGCGGGTTGCCGTCGATCTCGAAGCCGGCGTCGCGGATCATGCGGTAGGTCTGTCCGACGGGATCGCCGCGTGTCGTCAGGTAGCCATCGACGAACAAAGAGTTCGCCGGGTAGAGCGCCAGCGCTTCGAGTGAGCGGAGATGACCTTCGCGGCCCGCCGCAACCCGGATCTCGGCAGCAGGGTTGACGAGTCGCATCAGGCATAACGTGCGCAGGCAGTGCTCGGGTGTCAACGATCCGTCGTCCGTGATCTGGTTGCCCTCGATGGGAATCAGGAAGTTCACCGGGATCGATGGCACCTCGAGCTCGCGCAGGCGCAGCGCCACCTCGATCAGGTCCTTCGACGTCTCGCCCATCCCGACGATCAAGCCGCTGCAAGGCTCGATGCCGCACTGCTTGGCCGCTCGCAGTGTGTCGATGCGATCCTGGTAGGTGTGCGTCGAGCAGATCTTGTCGTAGTTGGTTTCACTGGTGTTCAGGTTGTGGTTCAATCGGTCGAGGCCCGCATCGGCCAGGATGCGCGCGTGCTCCGTGCCTAGCAATCCGATCGAGAGGCAGACTTCGATCGGGTACTGCTGCTTGACCTTGCGCACGATCTCGGCGAGCCGCTTCGCACCCGCGATCGTCGGGCCGCGGCCGGACATCACCATGCAGTAGCGGCTGGCTCCAGCACGCGCCGCGGCCTCGGCCTCGGCCAGGATCTCATGCTCGCTCTTCATCGAGTACTTGCGGATCGGCGCGGTCGAGTCCTTGTTCTGCGAGCAGTAGCCGCAGTCCTCGGGGCACAGGCCGTTCTGCACGTTGTTGAGCACGTGCACCATCACCCTGCGGCCGAAGTGCTTGCGGCGTGGCGCGAAGGCGGCCTGAAGCAACGGGAGCAGATCGAGGTCGTCGCCTTCGAGGATCCACAGGCACTGCGCTTCGCTGGGCGCGTCGCCCGCGCAGGCGCGCTCGGCCAGTGCTGCATAGGGTTCGAGCATTCGGGGCCCCTTTCCACCTTCGATCGATCGCGGCGGCCCAGGCTAGCGCACTGTCAACCGTGCCTTGATGGAAGGTCGACAGGTCGTTGTGAACCCGCGGTCGCGCGGGCGTGAACTCGCGTCAACTGTTTGATTTCACTTTACTTTCTACTTTGACAGACGATCGGCCGCTGCTAGGCTCGCGGGCCCATGGCCGAACATCCCCCGCAGCGGCGCAGCGAGGCGACGGATGAGCGCGCCGCCCACCTGATTGCGCTGGTCTTCGAGGGTGTGGCGGAGAGCCTGCGCCAGGTCGAGCACGCACTCCACGATCAGCTCGATTCCGAGGCCGAACTGATCGGCACGATCGGAGATCACGTCTTCGCGTCGGGCGGCAAACGCCTGCGCCCGGCCCTGCTGTGCCTGGCTGCCGAGATGTGCGGTTACACCGGCCCGCGCCGGATCCAGCTCGCCGCAGCGCTCGAGCTCGTCCACAGTGCCACGCTGTTGCACGATGACGTGGTCGATCTCGCGACCGTGCGTCGTGGCAAGCCGGCGGCGAACGTGGTCTGGGGCAACAAGCGCTCGATCCTGGCCGGTGACTTCCTCTACGCCCGTGCCTCGAGAATGGTCGTCGAGGACGGCAGCGCCTCGGTCCTGCGCATCTTTACCCGGTGCATGCAGGCGATGTCGGAAGGCGAGCTGCTACAGCTCGAGCGCAGCTTCGATGCGGATGTGCCCGAAGCCCACTACTACAAGGTGATCGAGCGCAAGAGCGCCACGCTGCTCAGTGCCGCCTGCGAGTGTGGTGCAGTGGTTGCGGGCGTAACGCGCGCAGAGCAGCGGCGCGTGGCTGAGTTCGGGCGCGAGCTCGGGCTTGCGTTCCAGATTCGCGACGACGCGCTCGACTACGAAGCCGACGAGCGCGAGCTCGGCAAGCACCGCTACGCGGATCTGCGAGAGGGCAAGGTGACGCTACCGCTGCTGCTCGCGCTCAAGCGTTGTACCACCGGTGAACGCGAGATGGTCTCGTCGCTGCTCAAGACGCTCGCGGCCGAGGCGCTCGAGTACGGCGAGGCACAGCGCGCGGTCGACGAGATTGCGCCGGCGCTCGAGCTGGTGCGCCGGTATCGCGCGATCGACGACACGATGCGCCGTGCCGAGGAACACGTTCAGCAGGCCACCGAGGCCATCGCCCCGTTCGAGGACGGACCGGCCAAGCAGGCTCTGCTCGCCGCCGCCGCCTTTGCCGCAATGCGCGATCGCTGATCGCGACCCTCACCCCCGCGGTCCCGCGGAGAAACTCGAGATGAAGAGCATGAACCGAGGACGCTCGGTGCGGGCAGTGCTGCCCGTACTCGCGGTGGCCCTGCTGGTTGCGCTGGCCCAGCCCGCGTTCGCAGCCGAGCCGCTTTCCGGCGTCGTCAACGTCAATATCGCCAGTGTCGAGGAGCTCGTGCTGCTCCCCGGCATTGGCGAGAGCCGTGCGAAGGCGATCGTCGCCCTGCGCGAGAACCGGGGTGGCTTCGACAGCGTCGATGAGCTGGTCGACGTGAAGGGGATCGGCAACGCCATGCTGGCGAAGCTCCGTCCCTATGTGAGCCTCGAGGGCAGGACGACCGCGGTTCGCTGAGGGCGTCCCGAGCATCGAGAGTGCACGGGTGTCGGGGCGCACGCCCCGACACCCCAGCGCTAGCGGTGTCTGGATCGGAGCAGGCGAGCGCTCTCACCGCTGCAGGTCAGCAGGCCGTGCAGTCAGTCGCGCAGCCCACTGCCCATCAGATCGACGAAGTTGTCGGCGTAGAAGCGCTGGCGCGTGGCTTCGCTGACCTCGCCGAGACTGCGTTCGAATCGCTCGAAGGGGCGCCGCCCGCCCTCGACGTGGGGATAGTCGGTCGAGAACATGCAGATCTCGGGCCCGATCTGCTCGGTGATCCAGCCGACATCCTCCGTCGGGTAGGGGGTGACCCGAACCTGGCGCTGGACGTACTCGCCGGGTCGCAGCGACAGCCGCTCGAGCCGCTCCTCGTGGCGTCCGAAGGCCTCGACCGCCGACTCCATCTGGCGCAGCCAGCTCGGCAGCCAGATGGCTCCCTGTTCGATCACGCCGAACCGCAGCGCGGGAAACCGCTCGAGCACGCCGTCGAAGATCAGGGTGGCGAGCGTCTGCATGGGAGGCCCGGGGATCCCCATGTAGTCGACCGAGCGGAAGTTCTCTTCGCCGCCGTGGAAGTCCGGCGGAATCGGCAGGCCGTTCTGAAAGTAGTTGGGATCGATCAGATCGGGGGTGCCGCCCACGTGGAAGACGATCGGGATCCGCGCCTCCTGTGCCAGAGCCCAGAGGGGATCGAGGCCGATGTGGCTCGGCGAGTGCCCCGCTGGGCAGCCCGACGCGACCAGCAGCGCGGCCGCGCCCAGCTCGAGGGATTCTGCCGCGATGGCGCGGGTCCGCTCGAAGTCGGCCAGGGGCACATAGCAGGTGGGAAGCAGCCGCGCGTCCACAGAGCAGAACTCCAGCATGCCGCGGTTGTGGGCGCGTGCCACGCCATAGGCGAGGTCGAGGTCGCCGCTGTGCTCCCAGTCGTGCAAGCGCCGGTTGTGGAAGGTGTTGAAGACGAGCTGACTCGCGACGCCGATCAGGTCGAGGGCGCGCGGTCGGTCCTCCGGAAGGAACGAGCCGGTTGCGGCGAAGTTCTTCCGGTTCATGATCTCCGATGCTTCGTCGCTGCGATACTCCTCGGAGGCGTGCTTCTCGGTGATCCTCGCGAAGGCGGCGTCGATATCGGCGAGCTGCGTCTCGTTGTCGCCGGTCTGGCGTAGCTCGTTGACGTAGCCCGGGGGCTCGATGCGGTCGCGGATCGCCGGGTCGGAGTGGTCGCGGAGCCAGGTCGGTGTCTCCAGGATGTGGGCATCGGCGTCGTGGACGCGTCGGTCGTCGATGTAGGGCATGGCGAAATGGAGGGTAGCGTCGCGGACCTCGGGTGGCGCAGCAGGTGGCGCTGGGCTTCCGATGCGTCTCACCTAGACTCCCTCACCATGTTCTCTGGTCTGCTTCGCGCTCTGGCCGTGTGCCTGGGCCTGATGCAAGCGTCGCCGTCGTTCGCGGCCGATGGGCCCGCGACGGCTCGTCGTGTGGTTTCACTCAACCCTTCGCTGTCCCAGATCCTGCTCGAGCTCGACGCGCGTGAGGTGCTGGTCGGAGTCGATGCGCTCTCGAAACGGCTGCGACCCGAGCTCGCGGAGCTGCCGAGCGTGGGAGGGCTGTTCGATCCCAGTCTCGAGGCTGTGGTCGCGCTCGAGCCAGATCTGGTGGTGCTCGTACCGAGCGTCGAGCAGCGCGACTTTCGCGGGCGGCTCGATGCGCTCGGCGTGCGGACGGTCGGGTTCCGCAACATTCAATTCGAGGAGGTGCTGGGCAACATCGCAAACCTCGGCGCGCTGGTCGGCCGCACGCCGGACGCCGCACGCCGGATCGCCGCCATCCGGGCGACGCGGGCGGCGGTGGAAGGCGCCGTAGCGACGCGCGAGCGGGTGCGCTGCGTGGTGGTCCTGCAGCGTGATCCCGTCTTCCTGGCAGGGGGCGAGAGCTTCCTCGACGAGATGCTGACGAGCGCAGGCTGCGACAACCTCGCGCGCGAGCTTGGCGAAGGCTACCCGCGCGCCGCCCTCGAGTGGCTGGTCGGCACGGCGCCCGATGCGATCCTCGACATGAGCCTCGATGCGGCCGGAGACGGTGCCATCGACTACTGGGAGCGCTGGCCGACGCTTCCTGCAGTGGCGAACCGGCGCGTGCTGCGCCTCGATGCCGAGCTGGTGACGATGCCAGGTCCCGCCCTCGATCGCGCGTTGCGCAGCCTCGCGCGCGCCCTCCAGGGTGAGGCGATCGATGCCGCGATCGACGCGAAACTTGCCGAGGCGGCCAAGTGAAGCGGCTCACGCGCACGCGTTTCGTGGCGACGGTCGCGTCCCTTGTACTGATCGCGATCGCGTCCTCACTGATCGGCCTGCTGACGGGCCCCAGTGCACTGTCGCCCGGCGACGTGGTGGGCGCGCTGCTCGACCCCGCCGCGAGCGGTGCGGCGGGAGACATCGTGCTGCGGATCCGTCTGCCGCGCGTGTTGCTGGCTTTGCTAGTCGGCGCTTCGCTCGCCACGTCGGGCGTTGTATTTCAGGCGCTGCTGCATAACCCCCTCGCCGATCCGTACGTGCTCGGCATCTCGGGGGGTGCGGCGCTCGCCGGGATCGCAATGCTGTCGCTCGGAGCAGCCGTCGGTTTCGGCGCGGACGCGGTTCCGCCCGCGGCCTTCGCCGGTAGCGCGCTCGCGACGTTTGCGCTGTACGCGGTTGCGGGAGCGGGGGGTCGCGTCTCGCCCACCAGCTTGTTGCTCACGGGCGTGGTGTTCAACGCGTTCGCTTCGGCGGCGATCGTGTTCCTCGCGTCGATCGCAGGCCTGGCCGAGGGCGCGCGGATCTTCCTGTGGTTGATCGGCAACCTCAGCGCGGCGGCGTTCGGCTCCGCGTGGCTGGTCGCCTCGTTCCTGGGCATTGGCTTTGCGGTGGCGCTCGTGCTGGCGCGCAGCCTGAACCTGCTGGCGCTGGGCGACGAGACGGCCGAGCACCTGGGTGTCGCGACCGAGCGGCACAAGCGCTGGCTGCTCGGGGCGACGGCATTGATGGTCGGAGCCGCGGTGTCGGTCGCCGGCCTGGTGGGGTTCGTGGGCTTGATCATTCCACATTTGCTGCGGCTAGTGATCGGCGCGGATCATCGGTTGCTGGTGCCGAGCGCCGCGCTCGCCGGCGGCACCTTCCTGGTGGTGTGCGACACGGTTGCGCGTACGGCGTTGGGTGGGCGGGAGCTTCCGGTTGGGGCGATTACGGCGATCGTCGGCGGGCCGTTGTTCTTGTGGCTGCTACGCAGCCACCAGCATCGGGTGTTCACACCGTGAGCGCGGCCTTGCAGCTGGACGGCGTATCCGTCGTACTCGGGTCGCGCGAGGTGTTGCGCGACGTTTCGTTCGCCGTCGAGTCGGGCGAAGTGATCGGGCTGCTCGGACGCAACGGCGCCGGCAAGACGACGCTGCTGCGTGCCGTGACGCGCTCGCTGGGGCACCGCCGCGGCGAGATCTCGCTGTTCGGCGCGGCGGTCGGGTCGTTGTCGCGTCGCGCGCTGGCGCGTTGTGTCGCGGTGGTACCGCAGGATCTGCACGTGCCCTTCCCGTTCACGGTGGCCGAGCTCGTGTTGATGGGCCGCGCTCCCCACCAGCCCCTGGTCGGGTTCGAGTCACCCGACGACGTCGAACGCACGCGGGCCGCGCTGGCGCGGCTGGGCATCGAGCACCTGGCCGATCGCTCGTCGTTCGAGCTGTCCGGCGGCGAACGCCAGCTGGTGCTGGTTGCTCGCGCGCTGGTCCAGGCGCCGCGGTTGCTGCTGCTCGATGAGCCGACGGCGTTCCTGGATCTGAGCCACCGGACGCTGGTGCTGCGCATCGTCCGCGAGCTTGCGGCTGCGGGTTGTGCAGCGCTCATCGTCTCGCACGACCTCACGCTCGCGGCCCGCGCCTGCGATCGCTTGCTGTTGCTACACGATGGCGAGATCCAGGCGGCAGGCCACCCGCGTGATGTGCTCGATGCGCCGATGCTCGAGCGAGTGTTCGGACTCGACGCCCAGGTCGTCGAGGGACCCGACGGCGCTCCGCTGGTTGTGCCACGAATCGGCGGCTAGCCTCCGCCCGGCTCCAGGCAGGGGAGGGCAGCGGATGACGGAGATCCAGTCGGTCTGGGCGCATGAGATTCTCGACTCGCGAGGCAACCCGACGCTTGCGGTGGAGGTTTCGGCTTCGACGGGTGAGGTGGGTCGCGCGGCCGTGCCGTCGGGCGCATCGACGGGAGTGCGCGAGGCGCTCGAGCTGCGCGACGGCGACGCGGCGCGTTACGGCGGCAAGGGCGTGAGCCAGGCGGTCGCCCATGCAAACGGCGAGATCGCGAATGCGGTCAGGGGGCGCGCGCTCGGAACGCTCGCTGAGCAGGCCGAGCTCGACCGCGCGATGATCGAGCTCGACGGCACTGACACGAAATCGCGCCTCGGAGCCAACGCGATCCTCGGCGTCTCGCTGGCGGCCGCCCACGCGGCCGCCGCAGTCTCGCGGCAGCCGTTGTTTCGCTGGATTGGCGGGAGCGACGCCAACCTGCTGCCGGCGCCAATGATGAACGTGATCAACGGCGGTGCTCACGCCGACAACAGCGTCGACCTGCAGGAGTTCATGCTATTTCCTCTCGGCGCTGACAGCTTCGAGGAGGCACTGCGCTGGGGCGTCGAGGTCTTCCATACGCTCAAGCAGGTCCTCTCCGACTCGGGCTACAGCACGGCCGTCGGCGACGAGGGCGGCTTCGCACCCGATTTGAAAAGCAACCGCGAGGCGATCGAGCTGCTGCTGCGCGCGATCGAGCAAGCGGGCTATACGCCCGGCGAGCAGATCTCGATCGCGCTCGATCCGGCCACCAGCGAGATCTATCGAGACAACAGCTACGACCTGGCTGGCGAGGGGCGCAAGCTGTCGAGCGATCAGATGATCGAGTTCTGGGCCGAGTGGGTCGCGAGCTACCCGGTCGTCTCGATCGAGGACGGCCTGGCGGAGGATGACTGGACGGGCTGGGCCCGCCTCACCTCGGCCATCGGCAACCAGTGCCAGCTGGTCGGCGACGACCTGTTCGTGACCAATCCGGCGATCCTGCGAGAGGGCATCGAGCGGGGTGCGGGCAACGCCATCCTGATCAAGGTCAACCAGATCGGCAGTTTGACCGAGACACTCGAAGCGATCGAGATGGCGTGCCAGGCGGGCTACGCTTCCATCGTGTCGCATCGCTCTGGTGAGACCGAGGATACGACGATCGCGGATCTGGCGGTCGGCAGCGGAGCGGGTCAGATCAAGACGGGGTCCCTTTGTCGCACCGACCGTGTTGCCAAGTACAACCGATTGCTCCGGATCAGCGCCGAGCTTGGATCCTCGGCCCGCTATGCGGGCGCCAGCACGCTCTCGGGGCGGGGGTGACGCGGGTTTCGCTGGGCCGAGCGGCTGCACTGGGGCTGGCGGCGCTACTGATCGCCCTGGCGGCCGATGCGTTCATCCCGCGCGCCGAGCGCGTCGTGCGCGCGGTGGCCGAGCGCAACAAGGACGCGGGTCGTGCGCAGCCGCTGCGGCTCGATCTGGTGCTGCGGATCGAGGAATCCGATCCGATCGGAACCGGCATCCTGGTGACCCACCCGAGTGGCCTGGCGCGGCTCGAGCTGCGCGGTCCGAGCGGTGTGGTGGAGCGACACGTACTCCAGGGGGGCGAGCACCTCGCCATGCGCGACGGCGAGCGTCTGCGCGAGCCTCGTGCCTTCCTCCCGCCGTTGTTCCTGCTGCAGGCCGACCACGAGCTCGAGCTTCGCTCGGGGCTCGCGCAGCTCGGTGCTGAGCTCGACTCGATCGGGCTGGCCCGCTGTGACGAGGACGATTGCTACGTGATCGGCGATCCGACCCGTGCCCCGCCGCCCTTCGAGCCGCCGATCCCGGAGAGCGAAGCTCTCGAGTTCGAGGCGCTCGAACTCGACACGCTCGAACTCGACACGACTGCACTCTTCGAGCCCATTGCCCCCGAGGGTATCGGCGAGCCGCTCGCGATCGACGGACCGCGCGCCACGATCTGGGTGGATGTCCTGACATTCGAGCCCAGGCGCATCGAGCTGCAGAGCGGAGTGCGCATCTGGTTCGGAGCTCCGGCGGCGTTCGATCAGGTGCAGGTGCCTTCCTGGATCCGGATCGACGAGCCCGGCAAGCGGCCGGTCACCTTCGATGTCGTGGCCGTCTCGCCGGTGGATGCCCCGGCAGCCGCGTTCTCGCTCTCCTGGCTCCAGCGGCCAATCCAGCCGGTGTCCCCCCCGGCGAAGACCGTTCCCGGGCCGCTCTCTGGGGAAAATCCCTGAAATTCTGAAATTCGCCTCATGCAGCTGAGGTGCTCGTCCGAAACCCTTTCTGTAGCCGCGTCCAGGCACGAAAACCGTCGTGAGTACGAGGGTTGAGCACGTCGGACGCAGGTTCCCGATGGGTGGAGCGCACCCGAACGAGGGATCAGGGAGGAGGCTCATGGCGAACAAGCAGCGACTCAATGTTCTGGTCGTGGATCAGGACGAGGGGACGGTCATCGACTTGAAGGATCACCTGGCAGGCGACGGGTACCGGGTGCAGATCTCGGACCCGGCGAATGCGGGCGAGGAGATCCGGCAGAACCGCTACCAGCTGGTGTTCGTGGACGTCTCTCCCGGCAACCAGGCCGGTCTCGACGCCCTCGCCGCGGTGCGCAGCATCGACAACGATCTCTGCGTCATCGCGATGACCGGCCTCGCGAGCGTAGAGATGGCCGTTGCGACCATGAAGCACCAGGCCTTTCACTACCTGCAGAAGCCGCTCGATGGCGAGGAGCTCAAAGCGGTGATCGACGCCGCGGTCCGCGAGAAGGGCCTGCTGGTCGATCTCGAGACGCACCTCAATACCGAGGTCGGCCGCTGCATCCGCCAGCAGCGCAAGGAGCGCTCACTGACGCTCAAGCAGCTCGCCAATCGCACCGGGCTTTCGGTCAGCTTGATCTCCCAGATCGAGCTGGGCAAGAGCGCGGCGTCGATGTCGACCCTGCACAAGCTCGCCACGGCACTGGGCGTCAGGATGACCAGCTTCTTCGAGAACGTCTGAAGAATTTGAGGCAGACTACTCCCGCTGCGATCGTCGCCATCAGGAGGCAGGCGCGCAGCGGGAGTGCCTCGTTCTGACCGACGCAACTCCGCAACGCGATCTCGACGTCGTCGGCATCGGCAGCATGGTCGTCGACCGCATGCACCGTGCGGCGTGCCTGCTCGCCGCCGACGGCAAGGACTTCTTGCGCCCGCTCGACAGCGGTGACTTCGTCGAACGCCACGTGGGCGGTGTCATTCTCAACCACATGGGCTGGGCCGCCGCGATCGGCGTGCGTTGTGGGATCTTCGGTCGTCAGGGTGGTGACGATGAAGGCCGCTTCCTGCGCGCGGCGATGGACGAACGATGTATCGCGCGCGATATCCTGGTGGTCGACGAGCCGACCTCGCTCTCTGAAATCTTCGTCGACGACGCCGGCGAACGCGCGATCTACATGGCGTCGGGCGCCACCAGCGCCACCACCGCCGAGCAGGTTCGCCAGCGGCACGCTCACTTCATCGCACGCGCACCGGTTCTGACGACCGAGGTGTCGCAGCTGCCGCTGGCTGCCGCGGGAGAGGCGCTGCGCATCGCCCGCGAGTCCGGCTCGGAGACCTGGGTCGACTTCGATGTTCCGCCCGAGGTGGCGCTGGCATCGCTCGGCGACGCGGGCGAGCTGGACGCGGTGCTGCGCGCCGCCGACGTGCTGAAGCCATCGAAGGTCGCGATCGCGGAGCGACTCGGGGCTGCGTCTGGCGACGGCGCCCTCGAGTTGGCGCTTGCAGTGCGAGATCAGCTCGGCAATCCCGTCGTGGTGGTGACAGACGGTGAGCGCGGCTGTGCGATCGCGGCGGCGGACTTCGAGGGCTCGGTGCCGGCTCGCAAGGTAGAGCCAGTCGACACGACGGGTGCCGGAGACGCCTTTCTCGGCGGACTGCTCGCGGCGCGCACCGCCGGATTGGGCTGGGCGGACGCCGGCGCCTTTGCCAACGCGCTCGGCGCCGTGTGCGTTGGCCAGCTCGGCGCCTTTCCGCTCGATCCCGAGGCGACACGCGAGGCGGTCTTCGCGCTCTACGACGGACCGACGCGGGCGCTTCGCGCGCTCGCCGAGCGAGCGAAGACCGCCGGTTGACGGCCCCAGGACCTGGTCCTACCGTGCCGATCGCCCCGGCTCGCAGGCCAGGGCGGCACGCCCATCGCCGGCTGCGCCGGCCGCGGACGTACCAACGTGGGGCCGTAGCTCAGCTGGGAGAGCGCCGCGTTCGCAACGCGGAGGTCGGCGGTTCGATCCCGCTCGGCTCCACCACCTATTTCCCTTGAGAACTCGGTCGCTTGCAGTCGGTCGTGCTTTCTGCAGTCAATCGCTGGGGGAGCAGTTCGCCGGTTTCCAGTGCGCGACGAGTTGCAAGTGCTGCCAGCCGCGCTGCGATGACAGCTGCGTCGCCTAGCGAATGGAGATCGTCTCGACGTCGAGCCGAACCGGTCCGAGCATGTATGGCAGCGGCATCCACTCGTGCTCGAAGCCGGCTGCGAGACGGATCTCGCCCGGAGCGAAGTGGTCGAGCAGGCTGTCGACGGCAGCCCGCGCCTCGAGGCGGGCAAGGGGAGCGCCCACGCAGAAGTGCTGGCCCAGGCCGAACGACAGGTGGGGAGGTGGGCTCGAGCGGTCGATGCGGAAACAGTCGGGCTCCTCGTAGAGTGCTTCGTCGCGGTTGGCGGAGGCGATCCCGACGACCACGCGCTGGCCGGCTTCGAGGGGCAGGCCGTCGAGGTCGACTTCGCGTGTGCAGGTGCGGATCAGGTAGAGCACCGGCGGTTTGTGGCGTAGCGACTCTTCGACCGCGACGGGGACGAGGGATCGGTCCGAGGCCAGCTGGTCATGAAGGCTGGGAGACAAGAGGATCTCGTACAGCAGGTTCCCGATCAGGTCGCGCGTAGTGGCCGTCCCGCCTAGCACCAGGTTGAGGAGCACCATGCGGACGTTGGAAACGGTTCGCTCGATGCCTTCTGTGGGGGCCGCGAGGATCCGGGCGATGGCGTCGTCGTCGGCTCGCGTCTCGTTGAAACGAACCTCGACCAGACCCTCGAGGTACTGCGTGAACTCTGGGAAGGCGCCCGCATAGCCGACGCCGCGCTCGGTCTCATTGGTGACCGTGAGTGGGCTCAGCATGATCTCTTCTGCCCACTCGGCGAGCTGAACGCAGTCGTCGGTTGGCATTCCGAGGAGCCAGCCGATCAGGCGGGTGGTGATCGGAAGGCTGTAGTCGGCGATCAGGTCCCCAGATCCGCGGGTGGCGATCTCGTCCATCAGCTCGGCAGTTGTGGCGGTGACGAACGGGCGCGCTCGCTTCAGGACACCACCGCCCTGCGCGGCCGTCGTGGCGAGCTTGCGGGCGGGCACGTGCACGGGCGATCCCAGCTCGCCGATGCTGGCGTCGTGGAGCGGGATCTCGAGCCCGGTCGGGCGCATGCCGCCAACGTTCGAGAATACCTGCTCGTCCCGCAGGACCCTGCGCGCGTCTTCGTAGCGGGCGACATAAACGAAGTCGCCCTGGATGCGCGCGACCGGTGCCTGCTGTCGGAACGCCCGCATCAGGTCCCACATATCGTGGGTCTGCGCGGGATCGAAGACGTCGAAGTCGAGCTCGCTCACGCCGGGGTCTCGTCGGCGACGAGGCCCGGCAGGCAGGCCAGCAGCTGGCCGACGTCCCACGTCTCGCCCGAGCGGTCGGCGCCCGCGCCCCGTCGCGGTGGTCGGATGACGCTCACACGCGCCCCCCACACCTCGAAGACGTGCCCCGAGAGGCCGGCCAGCTCGTCGCTGCACAGGGCGATCGCGAGTGGCGCCAGGTTCTCGGGTGGCTGGATGCCGTACTCGGCGACGATATCGTCTTCGGCGCGCTCGGAGGCCTTCGAGAGCATCGCAATCCAGCTGTCGACCATTCGGGTGCGCGTGGCGTTCGGCGCGATGCAGTTGGAGCGGATGCCTTGCTCGAAGAGCTCTTTGTGCTGCGTCAGGGTCAGGGCGAAGACGGCCGCCTTCGACGCGGCGTATGCAGCGACCCCCTCGGTTCCCTCCCAGAAGGCGCCGGACGTCGTGTTCACGATTGCGCCTCCGCCGCTCTCGCGCAGCGCTGGGATGGCACTCCTCACGCAGTTCAGAGTGCCGCGCGCGTTGACGGCCATGACGCGGTCCCACTGTTCGGCACGGTGGTCGTCGATGCTCGAGCGGAACTCGATCGCGGCATTGTTCACGATGGCGTCGAGGCCGCCGAACTCTGTGACGGCCGCATCGACCAGGCGATCGGTGTCTCGCGGGTCGGAGACGTCGCCGTGGTTCGCGATGGCGGCACCGCCCGCGTCCTGGATCGTGCGCACGACGCTCTCGGCTGGCGACGCGTCGGCGCCACCTCCCGTCAGGCTCGTGCCAAGATCGTTGACGACGATGCGCGCACCTTCGGCCGCCATCGCGAGCGCGTAGGCGCAACCAATGCCGCGGCCGGCGCCGGTGATGATGATGGTCTTGCCCGCGAGTCGCGACACCAGGTTGCTAGTCCGAAGATTCGCGCGCGTACTGCTGGGCGCGCTCCATGACGCTGTAGCCTTCGAGCGCGAGCCCGTGACTCATGCCGTCCTGCATCAGGTTGCGCAGCAGCATGTTGATGGCGACCCGCGTGTAACGAAGCGTCACTGCGCTTCGTTCGGCCAGCATCGCAGAGAGCTCGCGCGCCCGCGGGAGCAGCTCGGCCTTCGGCAGTACTTCGTTTACGATTCCGAGCTCGAGTGCCTGCTCTGCCGAGAGCGTCTGCTCGGTCAGTAGGAAGTACTTGCCGCGGTTGAGTCCAAGCAGGATGGGCCACACCAGGTGCGAGCCGTCTCCCGGCACGACGCCGAAGCTGCCGAAGTGCGCGATGTCCTGGAACTCGGTCGTGTCGGAGGCGAGCACGATGTCGCACAGCACGGGCAGCTCGGCATGAACGCGCGCCGGCCCGTTGATGGCCGAGATGATGGGCACGTGGATATCGAGGAACGTCTGCATCAGCCGACGTCCCTCCCAGTAGGTGCGGTCCCAGCCGGCGGGTGTGGTGAAGTCCCAGTCCTCGTCGGCGAGCTCGCCGCAGAAGACATCGCCCGTCCCAGTTAGCAAAACGACCTTGATCTCGGGATCGTTCGAGATGTCGGTGAAGAGGGCCGGCAGCTCGCGATGGGTCGTCTCGTCGAGGACGAGTGAGCCACCCCGTGTGTGGAGCGCGACCTCGAGCACGCCCGCCGCGTTGCGCGACAACTGTGCGCACTCGTAGTTCTTCTCGTACTCCGAGAATTGGCTCATGGGAAGGCTCCTTCCAACCGGTCGACCAGGCCGTAGGACTACAGCTCGAGGTACAGGTGCTTCAAGCCGCGAAGCACCAGGCTGTCGCGATACTCGATGCGTTCGTCCGCGAGCTGCAGCTTCGGGAAGCGAGCGATCATGCGACCGAGCATGGTCTCGAGCTCGTTGCGAGCGAGCGCCGCACCCAGGCAGATGTGGCTGCCGTAGCCAAAGCCAAAGTGAACGATCTCGCGGCGCGCGATGTCGAGGCGATCGGGGTCGCCGAAGCGCGCTGGGTCGCGACCGGCCGCCCCCGTCAAGATCGAGCACACCTCGCCGGCCCGGATGGTGACGTCGCCGAGCGAGAAGTCCTCGTAGCTCACGCGTTGGACCAGCTGGTTCGAGCCGTCGTAGCGCAGGAACTCCTCGACCGCGTTGCGGATTCGCCCGGGTTGCTCGCGCAGCAGGGTCAGCTGGTGGGGGTGGCGCAGCAGAGCGAGCATTGACAGTGCGATCATGTCGGCCGTGGTCTCGTGGCCCGCCTGGATCATCAGGATGCACAGCGCGATCAGCTCGTCGTCGCTGAGGCGTCCGCGCTCGTCTTGTGCCTGGACGAGCACCGTCATTAGGTCGTCGCGCGGCTGCTTGCGCCGGTCGGCGATCAGGTCTCGGAAGTAACCGTCGAATCCCGTAGTGGCAGCTTCTCCAAGTCGCTCCACCTCGGGTGTGATTCCCGAGACATCGCCGCGCCGCGCGAAGTCGTTCAGCCAGCTATGAAACACCGGCAGGTCGACACGCGGGACGCCCAGGATGTCGCAGATCACCGCAGTGGGAAGCGCGAATGCGAGATCGGCGACGAGATCGACGCGACCACTCTCGGCAGCTCGATCGAGCAGGTCGTCGACGACCGTCTCCATGACGGGGCGGTAGCGCTCTACAGCGCGCGGGGTGAAGTGGCGAGCTACGAGCGTGCGGATGCGATCGTGATCGGCGGGCTCAACATAGAGCAGCAAGCGCCGCACCATGTCGTAGAAGCACGCACCGCCTGGACCGGTGTCGAAGAGCTCGGCGTTGCGAGCGTCGCTGACCAGAGATTTGTTCGTCAGCAGCTCGAGGGAGTGGGCGAACGTGGTGACCAGCCACGCGGGCCGACCGTGCAGCGCCTCGGTTCTGTGAAGCGGAGCCAGCTCGCGCAGTCGGTTCAGATAGGGATAGAGCTCGCCGCGGCGCTTCGGATCCAGGACGACGGCGAACGTCTCCTCCGGATCGACGAGCGATGCCGGGTCCGGCGGGCTCGCGGGGGTCAACGCCGCTCCTGCTGTCATACGCGGGGAGGCCTCCCTGCGGCCTGGTGAGTGGCGAGCTGGACTCGACCCTACAAGCAGGTGGATTGCCCAGTCAAGCGCTTGGTTGGTATTCTGATTGGCGATGGCCAAGCGGAGACCCGCCGAGGAGCGGCGGCGCGAGATCGCTCGAGTCGCGGGTGCGCTGTTCGCGGATCGCGGCGTTCAGGCGACCACCGTGCGCGATATCGGCGACGAGGTGGGCGTGCTTTCGGGCAGCCTCTACCACCACTTCAAGACCAAGCACGACATCGTCCACGAGCTGATGCACGCCTACGGCGAGGATCTGCTCGCGGGCTACCGCGCCGCGGACGAGCAGGGCGGCACCGCGCGCGCGCGGCTCGAACGCCTGTTCCGGGAGTGCGTGCGCGCCAACCTCGAGCACCCCGACGAGACCGCCATCCTGATCCACGAGCTTGACAAGCTGTTCCGGCAGGACGAGTTCGGCTACGTCCATCAGCTCGTTCGCGACGTCGAGACGATCTTTGTGAAGGTAATCGTTGATGGGATGCAGGCCGGCGAGATCCGGACCGATCTCGCACCGGCGTTCACCTACCGGATGATGATGGATGTGATGGGAGCCGTGCAGCGCTGGTACGACCCGGAGAAGAACACCGAGCACCAAGTGGTACAGGGCTGGATCGACGTGTTCTTCCGAGGCATCGGCACCGCGTAGGCGTCAGGGGATCGCGGCCCACTGAGTCGGTCCTTCGATCGGGACCAGCTCCTTTGCGAAGTCGCCCAACATCAAGTCCATCAAACGGGCGCTGCCGTAGAGGCGCTCGCCACCGATCTTGTCGCCCGACCCGTAGATCGAGCCCATCAGCTGGTGATTCTCGAGCTTGCCGTCGATTCGCAGCCGCAGCTGGTACTCGTGCACGCAGGCGATGTCGTTCGACCATTCGGAGATCAGGATCGTCTCCTCGACCAGCGGCATGAATTCCGACAGGAAGCGCGTGTAGTAGCGGCGCAACGTCTTGCCGCCGCGGAGCTGCCCGCCCGGTGGGTGGAACTCGAAGATCGGCTCATCGACGAGCGTTGCCAGCAGCGGGTCGTAGTCGCCGGCAATCTCGAGCTCTGCATGCAGGCGCGTGATGGCCGCCATCTGCTCGGATGTCATCGCGCTCGGCTTCATGCGGTCCTCCGGGTTGTCGCACATTTTAACCAAGCGCTTGCTTTCCTTTCAACGGTCTGATGGAATGTCCGCTATGTCGAACTGGCTCTCGAAGCGGGAAATGGCCGAGGTCTCGCCCGCCGAGCTCGACGACTCGGGCTCTCCTATCCCCACGCGCGTGGTCTCGAACGGCGAGTTCAACCCCATGCCGCAGACCGCGGCGCAGAAGAGCGTCCAGGGGCAGATCGAGGCGCTCGCCGATCGCTTCGCGAAGCGAGCAGGCCTTGGGCGGCGCGAGTTCCTGAAGACCGCCTCGGGCATGGCGGCAGCCTTCCTGGCGATGAACGAGGTGCACGGCTGGATCTTTGATGTCGCGGCCGCCGAGGCGAGCGACTTCGACGCGGCCCGGGAACGAGCCGAGGGGCTCGCGGCCCAGCGCATCTTCGACGATCAGACGCACTTCAACCGTGACGACTTGCGCAACCCCGAGCCGATCGACGTCGGCAAGTTCGCTGCGAAGCACTGGAACCCGGGGATGCTCGACGAGATGGGCATCATTCACGAGCGCTTCCAGTTCGAGAACTTCCTGAAGGAGGTCTATCTCGACAGCGATACCAACGTGGCGCTGCTGTCGACCGTGCCGTTCGAAGACCGGCCCTGGCTGCTCTCCAACGAGCAGATGGCGCTGTCGCGCGACCTGGTGAACGGGCTCGCCGGCTCGCGCCGTATGTTGATCCACTCCGCATTCACGCCCGGAATCGATGGCTGGCTGGACGACGTTGACGAGGCGATCGAGCGGCTGAAGCCCGATTCATGGAAGGGCTACACGATCGGAGATCCGCTCGCGCCGGCCAACTCGAAGCATCCCTGGCGAATGGACGATGAGAAACTCGTCTATCCCTTCTACCAGAAGATCCAGCAGGCCGGCATCACGACCGTCTGCGTGCACAAGGGGCTCGTACCGCGTGACTACGCGCAGAGCATGAAGAACGTCTGGCGACACGCGACCGTAGAGGACGTGGGGCGCGCGGCGGCAGACTGGCCAGGGCTCGACTTCGTCATCTACCACTCGGGTCTGCGCCCGTTCGTCGAGATTCCGGACCTCGATGCCGCCGCGTTCGAGAAGACCGGATACATCCAGTGGGTGAGCGATCTCGCGGAAATCCCGGAGAAGTTCGGAGTCAGCAATGTCTACGGTGAGGTCGGTACCTCGTTCGCCAACACCGTCGTCACGCAGCCGCGGCTATGCGCCGGCATGATGGGGACGCTGCTGAAGGGCCTGGGTTCCGACCATGTTCTCTGGGGCACCGACTCGACCTGGTACGGTTCCCCCCAGTGGCAGATCGAGGCCTTCCGGCGGCTCGAGATCCCCGAGGATCTCCGCGAGAGGCACGGCTTCGCTCCGCTCGGCGGCGCTACCAGCGCCACCAAGAGCGCAGTGTTCTGGGACAACGGGGCTCGCCTCTACGGCCTCGCTGGCGGTGGCACCGCGGGCCGGGTCGAGCCCGACTCGATCGACGAGATGCGCGCGAGCTACCAGGCGGCGGGGCTGACGCGCAGCAACCTGCGCTACGGCTACGTCCATTCGGGATGACCGGTCGCTCCCGCAACGGACGAACGATCGGCCCGATCTCCTTGTCGAGCAGGTTCGTTGCGGCGACCGCCCGGGACCAGCCCGGTCCTCCGCGAGCCTTGGGGCGCTGCCGGTCGGCGGTTCGATCCCGCTCGACTCCACCATTCGTTTCCCGAGGGAAGCAATCCGGGACCGGTCAGTGTCAGGCGGTGTCGATGACGTGGAACACCTGACCGGGGTGATGCGACCGAGCAAACTCCGGGAGGTGCAGCGGGTCACGGAACGCTTGGCGCGTTCTTGCTTCAGGCCGTCTCCTGCTGGATCAGCTCGACAGCGCGCCCGAGTGTGTCGAGCCGCTCGGTGGCGTTCGCTCCGTGAGGGTCGATACGGAAGACGTCGATGCCTACGGCGATGTACTTGCGCAGCTGAGCGCGCACGTGCGCCTCGTCGCCGATGAGCGAGACTTCGCGGATCATCTCGTCGGGGACGGCGTGGATGGCTTCGTCCCGTTTGCCCTCGATCCAGAGCCGTTGCACGCGGATCGCCACCTCCTCGAAGCCGCCGCGCCTGTACGCGTTGTTGTAGAAGTTGGTCGTCGGTGAGCCCATCGCGCCGAGCATGAAAGCCATGCCGGGCTTCGCACGCTGGATGAGCGGCTCGGGGTCGTCGACGAAGGCGATGGCGCCACCTGCTGACAGGGTCAGCTCGCGGCGAGCGCGCCCGGCCTTTGCGAGCCCGCGATCGAGGTGCTCGAGGTGGGCTTCGGGGCACTCCGGCGTGAAACAGGCACCGAGCCAGCCATCGGCGAGCTCGCCCGTCAGCTCGAGGCCGCGCGGCGAGAGCGTCGCCAGCCAGATCGGCAGCTTCGAATTCGGCGGCTGCGCAAGACGAAGCGCCTTGCCCTCCCCTCCGGGCCGCGGCAGCACGTAGTGCTCGCCGTCGTACACGAGCTTTTCGCCGCGACAGGCCATGCGCACGATCTCGATCACCTCACGCATGCGCGTCAGCGGCTTGTGGAACGCCTGACCCTGGAGGCCCTCGACCACCTGCGGACCGGAGGCGCCGAGGCCGAGCAGGAAGCGATCGCCCGAGAGCGCGGCCAGGCTGAGCGCGCTCATCGCCGTCATCGACGGCGTGCGAGCCGCGATCTGCATGATGCCGCTGCCGATTTCGATCCGTTCGGTACGCGCCGCGAGGAAGCCCGCGGTCGACACGGCGTCGAGCCCCCAGGCCTCGGCGGTCCAGGCCTGGTCGACACCGAGCTTCTCGGCTTCGACGACGAAGTCGACGGTCTTGTGGAAGTTGCGCTGCTGGCCGGAGTCGGCGCCGCCGGCGCCAATGGCGGTCTTCATGCGGTCCAGCTTAGCCCGACGACGATGCGATGAGCGCAGAGCAGGCCGCGAGCCGCCGGCGCGGCACTCGCGCTCGTCGCGCAGCTCGCGACCGCCGCGCGCCGCCCGCTCTTGCTGCGACGCGTTGCTTGCAACGATCCCCGCCGGCTACGCCCGGGCGACGTGCTCGAGGCCTCGATCGCCACCGACGCTGGAGCGATCGACCTCGGCTGTCAGCGCAACCGGGTCGTCGACGGGCAGGGCGGAGCACGCCGGGGGTGCTGGACCGGCCGCAGGGCTGATTCCCCAGCCGAGAGACTCAGTTTCCCAGACTCTCGGGACCAGAGCTGGGCTCGGGGCTCCGCCTCGCTCGCTGCTCGAAACCCGGCGCGGCCTCGTCCATACTGCGTCCGGATTCTGGGGGCGCGCCGCGCATGAAGCACATCGCCAGTCTGACTGCCGTGCTCGCTCTGCTGTGGCTCGGATGGTCGGGCCACTTCGAGCCCCTCACGCTCGCGCTCGGTGCGGGGTCACTGTTCGTCGTGGTCGCGCTCTCGGTGCGGATGCAAGTCGTGGACGACGAGGGAGCGCCACTCGGACTGAGATGGGCGCGGCTCGCCGGCTACGTTGCGTGGCTCGCGTGGGAGATCGTCAAGGCGAACCTCGATGTCGCCCGGCGCATCCTGTCACCCGGCACACCACCGATCTCGCCCCGCATCATCCGCGTGAAGGCGTCCCAGGAATCGGAGCTGGCGCAGGTCATCTATGCGAACAGCATCACGCTGACCCCCGGAACCATCTCGATCGACGTCGAAGGAGGCGAGATCCTGGTGCATGCTCTCCACGAAGACGCTGCCTCTGGCGTCGAGGCAGGCGAGATGGACCGGCGATGTGCGCGTCTGGAGAGGAAGACTGCATGAAGGCCTACCTCGTCGTCGCTATCGCTGGAGTGCTGGTCACCATGGCCATGGCCCTCGTGCGCGCGGCGCGCGGGCCCTCCGTCTACGATCGGATCCTTGCGGTCAATTCGTTCGGCACCGTGACCGTGTTGTTCATCTCCGTGCTCGGTTTCCTGCTCGGGCGGCCCGATTTCCTCGATCTCGCGCTGCTCTACGCCCTGCTCAACTTCGTCGGAACGATCGCGATCTTGAAGTACTTCAAGTATGGCAACCTCGCCGCGGGAGAGGACTGAAGGCGAGTGGACGCCATCCGCGAAGCCCTCAGCTGGCTGTTCATCGTACCCGGTGCCCTGCTCTGCGTGACTGGAGGGATCGGGCTGCTGCGGCTTCCGGATTTCTACGCTCGGATGCACGCCGCAGGAGTCACCGACACCCTCGGCACGGCCCTCGTCCTGGTCGGTCTGATGCTCCAGCCCGCAGACTGGACCGTCACCGTCAAGCTGGCCGTGATCCTGTTCTTCCTGTATGTGACGAGCCCGACCGCGGCCCATGCGCTGATCCACGCTGCCTATACCAGCGGCCACAGGCCCGAGTTCGCCAAGGACGCGCCGCTGCCCCGTGAGGTCGAGAGCCGATGATCGGCGAGCAGCTCATCGGGGTCATCCTGCTCGCACTGCTGGCCCTGACCGCGATCACGATCGCGCGGCTTCGAAACCTGCTCGCCACGGCCATGCTGTCGGGCATCTTCAGCCTGCTCGGTGCCTGCTGGATGCTGTTCCTCGACGCGCCCGACGTGGCCTTCACCGAGGCGGCCGTCGGTGCTGGTATCTCGACCATTCTGATCCTGGCCACGCTATGCGTGGTGGGAGCAGACGAGAAGCAAGTCCAGGAGTCGCCACTCGCGCTGCTGGTCGTTCTCGTAGCCGGCGGCGTGCTCGTATACGGCACGCTCGACATGCCGCGCTTCGGGGACCCGAACGCACCCGCCCATCAGAGTCTCGTGACCCAGGCCTACCTCTACTCGGCCAACGCGCCGGCAGAGCACCGCGAGACTCAGCCCAGCCGGGACGCCCACGAGCTCGAGACATTCGCAGTCGGCATTCCCAACACCGTCACCACCGTGCTCGCCAGCTTTCGCGGCTACGACACGATGGGGGAGACCGCCGTGATCTTCACCGCGGGCCTGGGTGTGGTGGTGATTCTGGGCGGGG
Source organism: Myxococcota bacterium (assembly GCA_036336835.1). Lineage (GTDB taxonomy): Bacteria > Myxococcota_A > UBA9160 > UBA9160 > UBA4427 > JAYZFK01. Next base: position 222,878 of record JAYZFK010000062.1, read on the forward strand.
CGCGGCACCGGCGGTTCGAGCCCTCCGAAACGGTCGACATCACCCCCAGCGACGAGCGGCCCGAAGCATGAAGAATCACGTCATCCTCCGCGTCGTCACCAAGCTGCTGATTCCCTACATCCTCCTCTACGCCTTCTACGTGCAGTGGCACGGTGACTACGGCCCCGGGGGTGGCTTCCAGGCCGGCGTCATCTTCGCTGCCGGCATCATCCTGTACGCGCTGGTCTTCGGCCTGCAGGCCGCCGAAGACGCGATCCACCCGCGCGTCGTGCACGCCGGAGTCGCTGCGGGCCTGTTGCTCTATCTCGCTGTGGGGGTCGTCGCGCTGCTGCTCGGTGGTAACTTCCTCGACTACGACGCGTTCGGCCATCACGGCCAGCACCACGGCATCCTGCTGGTCGAGACCGGTGTCTTCATCACCGTCGCGTCGGTCATGGTCACGATCTTCTACAGCTTTGCCGAGCTGGTCCGCAGCGACTGATGGACGTTCTCGGCCTGTACAACTACTGGATCGTCATCGTGTTGATGATGACGGGCTTCTATGTCGTGATCGCACGGCGCAATCTGGTCAAGAAGTTGATTGGGCTCGCCGTCTTCCAGGTGTCGGTCTTCCTGCTGTACATCAGCATCGGAGTCATCCGTGGCGGGACGGCACCGATCGTCGCCGAAGGCTACGCGGTCTACTCCAACCCGTTGCCCAGCGTGCTCATCCTCACCGCGATTGTGGTCGGGGTCGCGACGATGGCGGTCGGACTCGCGTTGGTGGTTCGCATCCAGGAGGAGTACGGCACGATCGAGGAAGACGAGATCCAGGCGCAGGATCCCGAGGCCTGATGCTGGATCACTTCGCCGCGCTGCAGGTCGTCTTGCCGCTCCTCGCGAGCCCGCTCTGCGCTCTGATCCGCAACCGCCGAGCGGTTCACGCCGTCTCTCTTCTCGTCACCTCGGCGACCTTTGCGATCGCGGTGCTGCTTGCCCTGCAGGTCGCCGACCGCGGCGCGTTCTCGTACGAGCTAGGGGGCTGGGCCGCTCCGATCGGCATCGAGTACCGCGTAGATGCCCTCACCGCGTTCGTCCTGCTGGTCGTATCGGGCATCGGTGCGTTGGTGATGTGGTATGCGCGCGAGAGTCTGGAAGTCGAGATCTCGTACCAGCGGTACTCCCTCTTCCACGTGATGTACCTGCTGGCCCTCGCGGGCCTGCTGGGCATCGTGATTACAGGAGACCTGTTCAACGTCTTCGTGTTCCTCGAGATCTCCGCGCTGTCGAGCTATGTGCTGATCAGCATGGGCCGTGATCGGCGAGCGCTGACCGCCGCCTACCAGTACCTGATCATGGGTACGATCGGCGCCACCTTCATCCTGATCGGCGTCGGCCTGATGTACATGATGACGGGCACGCTCAACATGACCGACATGGCGGTGCGTCTGCGCGAGGTGTCCGAGACACGCACGGTGCTCGCGGCCTTTGGCTTTCTCACGGTCGGGATCGGCCTCAAAATGGCGCTCTTCCCGTTTCATCTGTGGCTCCCGAACGCCTATACCTATGCTCCCTCGGTGGTGACCGCGTTCCTGGCGGGTACCGCCACCAAGGTCGCGGTCTATGTGCTCTTGCGCTTCTCGTTGACCGTCTACGGGGTCGACTTCTCGTTCAGCACGATGCCATTGTCCACGGTGCTGATGGCGCTGGCTCTTGCGGGCATGTTCTCCGCGTCGCTCGTGGCCGTCTTCCAGCAGGACGTCAAGCGTCTTCTGGCGTACTCGAGCGTTGCACAGATCGGTTACATGGTGCTCGGCGTGAGCTTTGCGTCGGTGACCGGCCTGACGGGCGGCATCGTGCACCTGGCCAACCACGCGATGATGAAGTGCATGTTGTTCTGCGTGCTCGGCTGTGTCGTGGTGCGCATCGGCTCCACCCACATCGACGATATGCGCGGCATCGCGAAGCAGATGCCGCTCACGATGGGCGCTTTCGTGGTTGGTGGCCTCGGCCTGATCGGCGTGCCTGCGACGGCCGGATTCATCAGCAAGTGGTATCTGGTTCAGGCCGCGCTCCAGCAGGGCTATTGGCCGATCGCGGTCCTGATCCTCGCTAGCTCACTGCTGGCTGTGGTGTACGTGTGGCGGGTGATCGAGGTTGCCTATTTCGAGGAGCCGCCGCCGGGGCGCGGCGACGTCGAGGAGGCGCCGGTCTCGATGCTCGTTCCCAGCTGGCTGCTCGCCGTCGCCACGATCTACTTCGGGCTCGACAGCGAGCTGACGGCTGGCCTCGCCCGGCGAGCCGCGGAGGCGTTGCTCCTCGTGGGCGGTCCGGCGTGATGGAGAGCAGCGCGCTACTCGCGATCGCGGTCGGTCTGCCGCTGGCCGGCGGACTGCCGGTCTCGTTGCTCGGCCGCTGGCCGAACGCCCGCGAGGCGGCGAGCCTGCTTACGGCCGGTGCGCTCTTCGCGGTCGTGATCGCCATCCTCCGGCGTCACCTCGCTGGCGAGCACCTCGAACTCGAGCTGTTCGAGATGATGCCGGGCATGCCGATCGCGTTCGAGGTCGAGCCCCTTGGCATGCTCTTCGCCCTGGTGGCCTCGGGCCTCTGGATCGTCACGACCGCCTATGCCATAGGCTACATGCGCGCTCACGACGAAACCGACCAGACCCGGTTCTTCGTCTGCTTTGCGGTCGCTATTGCTGCTGCGATCGGAGTCGCGCTGGCACGGAACCTGCTGACGCTCTTCGTCTTCTACGAAGCGTTGACACTCTCGACCTATCCGCTCGTGACCCACTCTCGGACCGAGGAGGCGCGCGAGTCCGGACGCGTCTATCTCGGCATCCTGCTCACGACGTCCGTGCTCTTCCTGCTCCTGGCGATCCTGTGGACACAGCAGCTGGCGGGCACAGTCGAGTTCGAGCCCGGTGGCATCCTGCGCGGCCAGGTCGAGCCGATGATGGTTGGAATCCTGCTGGCACTGTTTGCCTTTGGTACCGGGAAGGCGGCGCTGATGCCCTTCCACCGCTGGCTGCCCGCCGCGATGGTCGCTCCCACGCCCGTCAGTGCGCTGCTTCACGCCGTCGCGGTCGTCAAGGCAGGCGTCTTCAGCATTCTCAAGATCGTCATCTACATCTTCGGCATCGATCTGCTCGCCGAGACCCGGATGAGCGAGTGGCTCGTGTACGTGGCGTCTTTCACCATTCTCGCCGCCTCGCTGATCGCGCTCACCAAAGACAACCTGAAGGCGAGGCTTGCGTATTCGACCATCAGCCAGCTCAGCTACATCGTGCTCGGTGCCGCGCTCGCCAGTAGCACCGGCGTGCTTGGAGGCAGCATGCACATCGCGATGCACGCCGTCGGCAAGATCACGCTGTTCTTCGTGGCGGGGGCGATCATGGTGACGCTGCACAAGACAGAGGTCAGCCAGATGCGGGGGATCGGCCGACAGATGCCAGTGACGATGGCCTGTTTCGGGATCGCGGCCGTCAGCATCATCGGCTTGCCGCCGATGGGTGGAAGTTGGAGCAAGTGGTTCCTGCTGCTCGGCACGATCGACTCGGGCATGCTGCCCGTGGCCGCCGTGCTGATCGTCAGCTCGCTGCTCAGCATTGCCTACCTGATGCCCCTGGTGGCGCGTGCCTTCTTTGCGCCGCTTCCCGACCAGGGCGTCGGTGAGCAGCGGCCCGGCATTCGGGAGGCACCCCTGTTCTGTCTGATTCCGATCTGTCTCACTGCGCTCGGCAGTCCAGCGCTCTTCTTCTACGCGGATGACCTGTACGAGCTCTTGAAGCCGCTGGTGACGCCGTGACGATGCAGGAGACACCGGGCGGCGAGCCGCCGCGCTGGCTCGACGATTTCGAGAACGTCCGCAAGGTCTATCGCGGGCTGTGGATCGTGTGTCTGGTCGTGCTGTTCGGGGGCCAGGGGCTGCTGGCCTGGGCGCAGCGCCGCGCCACGGACGCCCACGCAGCGCATCACGGCTTCGGGTTCGAGCACTGGCCCGGCTTCTATGCCTTGTTCGGCTTCATTGCGTGTGTTGCGCTCGTGCTGGCAGCGAAGGAGCTGCGCAAGCTGATCATGCGCTCCGAGGACTACTATGGGGATTGAGCAGATCCCTCCCGGTTGGATCATGATCCTCGGGGCTGCGCTGGTCCCGCTGCTGGCCGGGCGCCTCAAGCAGGCGTGGATGTTGTTCGTGCCAGCTGCGGGTCTCGCGCAGCTGGTGTTCCTGATCCCGGACGGGACCGGAATGGTCGCGTCCATCTTCGAGTACGACCTCACGATCGTGCGAGTCGATCCACTCGCCCGGCTGTGGGGCACAATCTTCTACATCGCTGCGTTCCTGGCGGCGCTGTACTCGCTGCAGCTCGACGATGACGTCCAGCAGGTTTCGGCGCTGCTGTACGCGGGAAGCGCGATTGGCGCGGTCTTCGCCGGCGATTGGATCACGCTCTTCGTCTACTGGGAGCTGACCGCCATCACCTCGGTCTTCCTCGTCTGGGCATCGCGAACGGAGCGGTCCTATCACTCGGGAGTGCGGTACCTGATCGTCCAGGTCGGGTCCGGCGTGCTGTTGCTTGCGGGCGTGGTTCTCCACGTGCACGACACCGGCTCGCTCGAATTCAGTGATCTGGGCGGTGTCACCGACCTGGCCACGGTCTTGATCTTTCTCGCGATCGGCATCAAGGCTGCCTTCCCCTTCCTGCACAACTGGCTTCCGGACGCCTATCCGGAGGCGACCGTCACGGGAACGGTGTGGTTGAGCACCTTCACCACCAAGCTGGCCATCTACGCGCTGGCGCGCAGCTTCCCCGGTGAGGATCTGCTGATCCCGATCGGCGTCGCAATGACGGCCTTCCCGATCTTCTTCGCCGTCATCGAGAACGATCTCAGACGCGTGCTGGCCTACAGCCTGAACAACCAGCTCGGCTTCATGGTCGTCGGCATCGGGATCGGTACCGCGGCGTCGATCAATGGCGCCGCGTGCCACGCCTTCGCCCACATCCTCTACAAGTCGCTGCTCTTCATGTCGATGGGCGCCGTGCTCTTCCGCACCGGGACCTGCAAGGGGTCCGAGCTGGGCGGCCTCTACAAATCGATGCCCTGGACCTGCGCCTTCTGCATCGTCGGCGCCGCGTCGATCTCGGCGTTTCCACTGACTTCCGGCTTCGTCTCGAAGTCGATCATCCTGGCAGAAGCTTCGAGCGAGGGTCTGGCACTGACCTTCCTCGTCCTGCTCTTCGCCTCCGCCGGCGTGTTCCACCACTCGGGGATCAAGATCCCCTACTTCGCCTTCTTTGCACACGACTCGAAGATCCGCGTCAAGGAAGCGCCGCTCAACATGCTGATCGCCATGGGGATCGCCGCGGCGCTCTGCATCGGGATCGGTGTCTTTCCGGGTCTTCTCTATGCTCTGCTACCGAATCAGCCCGAGCACTTCGTGCCGTACACCGTGCCGCACGTGGTCACGCAGCTCCAGCTGCTCCTGTGGTCTGCGCTCGCATTCGGCGTTCTCAACTGGTACCGGATCTACCCGCCCGAACTCCGGTCGACCAACCTCGACTTCGACTGGGTGTATCGCGCGGGAGCCCCCGCGGTCGTCGGTGCCTGTGGTCGCGCAATCCAGGCGCTGCAGACTGCGGTGCTCACGGCTACGCGAGCACGCATCGTCGGCACGATCGAGCGCGTCCATCGTTACCACGGTCCGCACGGTGTATTGGCACGCACCTCCCCGACTGGCAGCATGGCTCTCTGGGTCGCGGTCCTGCTCAGCGCCATCCTGGTGCTCTACTTCGTCTAGAGAGGAGCGCCTTCCGCGGCACTGCCGCACACGGGGGATCATGCGTTGGCGGGTGAAACTGCGTAGTCCTCGAGTTTCGGGGCGGCCATCTCGGCGCGGAAGCGCGAGAAGGCGAAGGGCCAGGCGAATGGGATACCGCGGTCGTCGAGGTACCAGCTGCGGCAGCCGGTGGCCCAGACAGTCTTCTTCGCGGCGGCGACCCGTTCGTCCTCGAACCGCGCCGCTGCTTCCGCCGTCGGCATGGCGGTCTCGAGTTCGCCCCGTTGCACCTGCTCGACGAGCTTGAGCATGTAGGCGAACTGCATCTCGGCCGTCTGTACCAGCGAGAAGTTGCCGACCGGACTGTTCGGCCCGTTCAGCATGAAGAAGTTCGGGAAGCCCGCTACCGCCACGGACAGGTACGCCGACGGTCGAGCCTTCCAGACGTCGTCGAGCAGGACGCCGTTGCAGCCGACGATCTTCATCGGACGCATGAAGCGATCGACCTGAAAGCCGCTGGCGAGCACCAGGACGTCGATCTCGTGGAGCCGCCCGTCGCGCGTGCGAACGCCACGGGGCTCTATGCGCTCGATGCTCTCGGTGACCAGCTCCGTGTTGGGGTGCTGGATGGCGTCGTAGAAGTTGTGGGAGATCACCAGGCGCTTGCACGCAGCCCGGTAGTCGGGCCGGAGTTTCTCGCGCAGTACCGGATCGCTGATCTGCGTGTCGAGGTACTCGGTGCACACCTTCTCGATGTTGTCGATCGCGGCCGAGTCGCCGTCGAGTACCGCCGTTGCGAAGCCGTCGTTGAAGTCGCGAGCGAGCTGGTCGTGGAGACTCTGGAGCATGTCCGCGTCGGTCCGGAACTCGGCCTTCTGGTCTTCGCTGTAGGCGGTCTGCTCGACCGGCACGACCCACTGCGCGGTGCGCTGGAACAGCGACAGCTTGCCCGCGCGGTGCGCGAGCGCGCCCGTGATCTGTACGCCGCTCGATCCGGTGCCCACGATGCCGACGCGCCGGCCGTCGACCGGCACGTCGTGGTCCCAGCGCGCGCTGTGGAACATCGACCCCTCGAAGCTCTCGAGGCCCTCGATCTCCGGAAATTTGGGATGGTGGAGGATGCCGGTCGCCGCGATCACCCAGTCGAAACGGTCGACGTAGCGGTCCGCCGTCTCGAGCTCCCAGCGCCCGTCCTGCCACTCGCAGCGCACGACGGGGTCGCCGAAACGCATCGAATCCTCGAGTTCGTGGCGCCGGCTGACAGCCTCGAAGTAGGCCTGGATCTCGGCTCCCGGGGAGCTCATGTAGCTCCATTCCGGGTTCAGCTCGAAGGAATAGCAGTACAGATGCGACGGCACGTCGCAGGCGATGCCGGGGTAGGTGTTCTCCCGCCAGGTGCCTCCTACGCGGTCGGTCTTCTCGAACAGCGTGAAGTCGAAGCCGGCCTGCCGCAGCTTGATTGCGGCGAGGATGCCCGACATCCCTGCTCCGATGATCGCGAAGCGGGGTTCGCTGCGTGCCTGCATGGGATCCGTCCAATCTTGGGTCGCGGCATCATGCACGAACCGATCCACCCTTGCACTACAATGGTCGTGCACGTGCCCGCAGGCAAAGGAGCCCAGCGCATGGCCGATCCGCTCGCTGATCTAGACCGCTACCTGCTGATTACTTCCGACAGCCACGCGGGCTCGGATCCGGCCGGCTATGGGCCGTATCTCGAACAGAAGTGGCAGGGTGGCTTCGAGGACTGGCTGAAGCAATCCGAGCAGCTCGCTGCAATGATGCGTCAGGTGATGGGCGACCGGAGCATCGGCGTCGACGGCGACCCGGACATTGACGGCAACCGCAACTGGGACAGCGCGCGCCGGCTGCGCGAGACCGAAGCCGACGGTGTGGTCGCCGAGGTGATCTTCCCGAACACGTCTCCACCCTTCGCTCCGACCATGATGAGCGAGTTCGGCGAGGCGGAGGTCGGCGACGACTACGAGCGTCGCTGGGCCGGCATCCGCGCCCACAACCGCTGGCTGGCCGACTTCTGCCAGGAAGCCCCGGGCCGACGCGCCGGTATCGTGCAGATCTTCCTGCCGTTCGTCGAAGAATCGGTCGAGGAGATTCGGTGGGCGAAGGACCACGGGCTATTCGGTGGCGTACTGCTGCCCGGCGCGCCTCCTGGCTCCAAGCTCGAGCCGCTGTACTCGCCATGCTACGAGCCCATCTTTGCCGTGTGTGAAGAGCTGGGCATGCCGCTCAACCACCACACCGGCGGTGCCACGCCTGACTTCGGCATGTACCTTCCCCAGTCGCTTGCCATGTTCATGCTGGAGGTGTCGTGGTGGGCGCACCGATCGCTCTGGCACCTGATGTTCAGCGGTGTGTTCGAACGGCACCCGAACCTGCAGTTCGTGCTCACCGAGTCCGGTGTTGGCTGGGCTCCGGGCGTGCTCAAGCAGCTGGATCACTTCTATGACCAGATGAAGTTCAATGACCAGTGCTCCGAGAGCATCTTCGGCGGCCCAACCGTCGCAAAGATGTCGCTGCGTCCCTCGGAGTACTTCGCACGCCAGTGTCACATCGGCGCGAGCTTCATGCCGCCGAAGGACTGCGCCCTGCGTCACTCGATCGGGGTCGATCGCATCATGTGGGGCAGCGACTACCCGCACGTCGAAGGCAGCTACCCCTATACGCGCGAGCACCTGCGGCTCACCTTCGAGGGGATCGATCCTGCCGAGATCCAGCAGCTGGTCGCGCGCAACGCGGCCACGCTCTACGGCTTCGATCTCGAGCGTCTCGCGCCGCTGGCGGCAAAGGTCGGTCCGACGAAGGCTGAGATCGGGCAGCCGCTCTCGTACAGCGACGTCCCCGAGAGGGCACTCAAGTGCCCAGCCTTCGCACCGGACAGCCAGCTGCGCGCCCCCTAGGCCCGCGCCGCCGCTGGGCTCAGGCTCCTGCTGCCTCGCCGATTCGTCGCTTTGCCTCGAGCAGCAGGTCTCCGGGGAGGGGTCCCTGCTTGGCGACTTCGACGTTGGCCGCGAGATGCGCGGGATTCGCGGTGCCCACGATCGTCGTGTGAAGATCGGGGTGACCGAGCACGAAGCGCATCGTGAACTCCATGCGCGGCATCCCGTCGAGCAACTCGTCCAGCTTTGCGCGGGCCCACAGGTCGCGTTTTTCGGTCACGAAAGCGCGCCAGAAGCCGTGCTCCTCGTCACCGCGGTCGCGCGCTGGCGCACCTCGGGCCACTCCGCCGCGAATGATCGTTCCAGCGCCTGCCTGTGCGGCCCGGGTAATCACGGCTTCGTGCTCCGGCTGCAACAAGGAGTACGGAATCTGGAACACGTCGAAGACACCCATTTCGATGTGGTCGAGCAGATCGGGCAAGACGCTCGACATGCCGAGGAATCGCACCTTGCCTTGCTGGCGCAGCTCTTCCATCGCCTCGATGGTGCCGTGCTCTTCGAGCACCGCGCGCGAAGGGCTCGAGTGCACCTGCACCAGATCGAGGTGATCCGTCTTCATGCGGCGCAGGCTCTGCTCGACACCCGCGCGCACGTTCTCGCCGCTGAAGTCGTGCTCGAGCTTCCCGTCCTTGAAGGCGGGCTCGCGCCCGACCAGACAGGCGCACTTGCTCGCGAGGAAGAACTCTTCACGGCGATGCGCCAGATGCCTGCCGATCAGCTCCTCGGATACGCCGTAGTCCGGGGCGGTGTCGATCAGATTGATACCCGCATCGAGGACCGAGCCAAGCAGCCTTTCGGCCTCCTTGTCCTCGAGCGGACCGCCGAAGCCGGCCAGCTCCATGGCGCCAAAGCCGAGGCGGGTGGTCTCGAAGCCGGTGCGGCCAAGTCTGGCGGTGGGCTGAGACATCGCGCGCTCCTCTGCCGTATCAGTGCCGCATCATGCACGAGTGTTAGCCGGCGCGCAGCACGCAAGTTGCTCAAGCTGCGATCACCGCGATCGTCGCGCCGAGCAACAGCGCACCGTCCACGACTACCAGCCCGTAGCGCTCGGGATCGCCTGGACGAGCGGCGAGCCCGGCGACGGCGAAGAGCTCGAGGAGCGGGATCGGCAGCAGGCGGGTGCTCCCCATTGCGAGTGCCGCAAGTACAGCGGCGGCGCAGGCCGCCGTCGCCGTGAGCACGGAGGCCCGCGAGGAGACCAGAGCCGCGCCGCTCTCGCGATCGCGCAGATTCGACGCGATCAGGTTGCCCGCGATCGCGAGCCCGATCACCACTGTCGCCGCGGCCGCATCGCGGGGTGCTGCGCCCGTCGAGGCAACCGGCAGCCCGATGCACACCACCAGCCAGGCGAAGGTCACGTACGCGGTCTTCAGGATGGGAATGTGCTTGAGCCGACGGTGCAGCAGGCCCAGCACTCCTGCGAGTGCACACACGGCCCAGACCGGCGGAGGGAGCCGGAGCGCCGCGAAGGCACTCACGGCGCCGGCGAGCCCACACAGTACGACCAGCGAAGGCCGATGCTGCCCGACGAAGGCCGTCCGCGCCGGGGTGGTCTGGCGATCCCGCTCTAGATCGCGCAGCCGGTCGACCCCGTAGACCAGGAGCGTGCCCGAGAAGCCGAGCGCAGCGGCTTCGATCGGCAGCGAAATGCCGAGGGTCGCGCTGGTGGCGTACATCAGGGCCGGGGCGACGGCGGCTGCCCAGACGCTCGAGAAGACGACGGCATCGAGGTAGTGGATTCGGGCAGGGTAGCGCGCGGTCCGGCGTTGAAGGGTCCAAGGCGTTCGACAGATCCGAATACCAGCTCGATCCGGAAGTAGACCTCCGGAGCCGGATCGAAATCGTCTTCGCGGCGGAAGCGGATTCCGGGCTCGACCTCGAAGAACAGCCACTCGCGCAGCATCGACCAGCGGTAGCGGACCAGGGCGCGGTAGTCGACGACCTCACTGGTCGGTCGTGTGTGCGCATCCATCCGCAGCTCGATCTTCCACGCCGAACCTGCGCGCAGCGCGAAGAACTGGGAGAAGCTCGTCCGGAACTCGACCCCCTCGGTCGACTGGCCGTAGGTGGCCTCATTGCGCAGCCGGGCGAGGGATCGCGGACCCGTTCGGACGTCGAGGTCGAGTCGGCCGCGCTCTCCCAGACCGTCGTCGAGCTCCCAGAATGCGATCTGGCTCGGACGGATCGCGAGCACCCCGATGGTGTGCACTCGCTGCAAGCGAAGCCGGACGAACGGATCGGGCTCGGGCCGGAACCGGCTGCCGATGGAAAGCCGCAGCTTCGTCGCCTCGTCGTCGAAGACCACGGCGCGCAGCCCGGCCGCGAAGCCGCTCTCGTCGTCGATGCCGCCATCGAGCGCGTCCTCGTCATCGTCGCGTCCCGACAGGACCAGGCCCAGGCGGTGCTGCGTCCGAGGCAGCTGCAGGTTGGCGCGCAGGCGGGGCTTGAAGGCGAAGCTGGGTCCCTCGCGAACGCGCAGGCCGGGCGCGAGCCGGAAGAAGGACTCGTTGGTCGTGGCGGCGTAGTTGTCGTCGCCGAAGAATCTGTCCAAGCCGGCGATGAATCGGTCCAGCTCGCGTTCGACGAGATCGTAGCTCCGGTCGATAGGGTTCTTCCGCGCGTGCGGCTGCTCGGGACCGGCCTCAGGGTCGGCGTCGGCGCCCGAAGCCCCCAGGATCGCCGCCAGAGACAGCAGCCAGACGGCGCTCGGTCCATGCGCCGGTTTTGTCATCCTCCGAACATGGCGCCGATCTCGCGCCGTGTCATCCTGCTAAAATCTCCAGCATGTGGGTAAGCAAGGTAAGTGAGCTGATCGGCTCGTCGCCGGAGTCGTTCGAAGCGGCTGCCCGCAATGTGGTCGAGCACGCTCAGCGAACGCTGCGCGGCATCGTGGGTGTCGAGGTGATCGAGAAGCGCCTCAGGATCGAAGCGGACCGAGTGGTCGAGTACCGCGTCCGGCTCCGACTCGTGTTCGACCTCGCGCCCCGTTCAGAGCTTCACTGGTAGTCTGATGGCCGTCGCCTCCGTCTCCACGATTACCGCCGCATCCCCCGAGAGCTGGCAGGACGCTGCGTTGCGCGGCTTCGAGCGCGCCAACGAGACCCTTCGCGGCATTACCGGCATCAAGGTGATCGAGGAGAAGGCGCAGGTCGCGGACGGCCGCATCACCGAGTACCTCGTGACATTGCAAGTGGTTTTCGTGCTCGAGGGCTCCGACGAGTCCGCCTGATGAGCTCGCACGTCCCCGCAATCGTAATGGCTGGCGACCGCGGATCGGCTCGCCCGGTGTATGGCGAGAGCAAGGTCTACCTCGAGATCGCGGGGCGGCCACTGGTCGCGCACGTCGTGGCCACGTTGCAGTGCGTCCCGGAGATCTCGGAGGTTTGGGTGGTCGGCGATGCCACGCGCCTCTCTGCCGTGCTCGGCGAGGAGGGCGTGCAGGCCGAGTTTCGCAAGCCGCTCCAGATCGTCGAGCAGTTCGAGAACCTCTACGAGAACGCCTGGCAGATGTATCGGCGCGCGCTTCCGGGCGCGCCGCCGGACGGCCGCGACCCGGAAAGCGAGGGCGATCGCGATTTCCAGGTGCTCTTTCTGTCGGGCGATCTGCCGTTTGCCACGCCGCAGGAGATCTCGGAGTTCGTCCGCGAGTCGCAGGTGACCGGCTGCGAGTACGGCATTGGCATCAGCGCCGAGCCTTCGCTGGCGTTGTTCCACCCCACGGCGGAACACCTCGGGATCGAGGTCACCTACTTCAATCTGCGCGAAGCGCGACTCAAGCAGAACAACCTGCACCTCGCCAAGCCGGCCCGGATCCTGAATCGCCACTACATCGAGGAGATGTACCAGCACCGCAAGCAGCGCGAGATCGGGAGCATGATCTCGCTCGCATGGCGGCTGCTGCGCGCTCGCGAGGGCACGATCTCGATCGCGTGCTTCTACGCTGTCATGCACTTCGCAGCTGTGCTCGATCGCTGGCGCCTGCGTCTCCTTGCGGACTGGGTGCGTCGGTTCGTCTCGACCGGCCGGGTCGAGCGTGGGCTGTCGCGGTTGCTGAAGGCCTCGGTTCGGCTGGTGACCGTCGAGACGGGCGGCTGTGCCGTCGACGTCGACACCGAAGAGGAGTACGACGCCATCCGCTTGGACCGCGACCGCCTGTATGCGCGCGTGTGCGAGCGCGCCGAGGCCACCTACGGACCGCTGCCACTGCCTCCTCGAAGCGAGAGCAAAGTGTCGTGAATACCGAGGCATCGCGCGCAGGAGCCGTGCTGTTCGAGATGAGCTCGCGCGGAACGATCGCCGTCTCGGGCAACGATCGCGAACGCTGGCTCGGTGGAATGGTCAGCAACGATGTGGCCGCTCTCGTCGAGGATCCGGGTCGTTCCGGTTGTTACGCCGCCCTGTTGACGCCGCAGGGGCGGATCGTGGCCGATCTGCACGTGTTGCAGCGCGGAGACTGCTACTGGCTCGAGACACGGCGCGACGCGGTGCAGCCCGTGATCGAGCGGCTCGAGCGCTACGTGATCGCGGATGACGTGCAGCTGCGCGATGCGAGCGACGAGCACGCCCGGCTCGCACTCGAGGGCGCTCGCGCGCGTGACGTGCTGGGTGCGCTGTTGGGACGACCGGTCGCCGTCGCGCCCGACTGCGTCGAGGATGCCGAGATCGACGGCGAGGCGATTGCCGTCGCAGCCTTCGGGTGGAGCGGTGAGGAGGCGTTCCAGCTGTTCGCGCCGAGTGCAGCAGCTGACCGGCTGTCGAGGACCCTGCTCGCCGCAGAAGGCGTCGTCGCGGGGACGGCCGAGCTGCTCGAACTGATGCGCGTAGAGGCGGGCATTCCGGAGCTTGGAGCCGAGCTGGCCGAGGATACGCTCCCCGACGAGGCCCGCATCGGCCACGCGATCTGCGACACGAAGGGGTGCTACACCGGCCAGGAGGTGATCGCGCGGCTGCGCTCGCGTGGCGGGGTGAAACACCGCCTGGTAGGGCTGCGCGGCCGCGACCTTCCTGCTCCGGGTGCTCGCATCGAGCGTGCGAACGGCAAGCGAACGGGCGAGCTGACCAGCCGCGCCCGCTCCGATCTCGTCGGTGGCGAGATTGGGCTCGGCTTCGTCCACCGCGACGATGCCGAGGCTGGGACGCGGCTCATCTGCGAAGACCGCGAGGTGGTGGTCTCGGACCTGCCCTTCGTCGAGCTCGTGGCGTCGCGGACCCAGGCGTGAGCCGGGCAGCGCTCGTGGTCTTCGCGAAGGCACCGCGCGCGCGGCTGGTGAAAACGCGGCTCTGTCCTCCGCTCGAGCCCGAGCAGGCCGCCGCGCTCTATGAGTGCATGCTGGACGACGTGCTCGAAGAGAGCGCTGCCGCCTGCTCGGCCCGTGCCTGTGCGCTCTACGTGACCGTGCATCCGGAGGATGCAGCGGCATCGATCGCGCAGCGCGCCCCCGACTCGGCGCGGGTCGTGGTGCAGCGCGGGCCCGATCTCGCATCGCGTATGCAGTACGCGATCGCGGAGGCGGCCGCCGCGGGTTTCGGGCACATCGTGCTTCGCGGCAGTGACAGCCCCGCGCTGCCGCGCCGTCGCATCGAGCGGGCATTCGAGGCGCTCGGGCGCTTCGATCTCGCGGTGTCGCGCAATCTCGATGGTGGCTACGACCTGTTGGGGGTTCGCCGGCCGTACCCACGCCTGCTGGATCACGCAATGAGCACGGACTCGGTCGCCAACGACACGCTGGCGAACGCGGAGCGCATGGGACTTCGCTGTCGCGAGCTGGAGCCGAGCTTCGATCTCGACACCGCCGGCGATCTCGCGCGGCTGCGCGAGGCCCGTCCCCAGCTTCCAGCCGGTCTGTGTCGCCGCACCCTCGAGCGGCTCGACGCCGAGGGCTGGTGGCCAGACTGAGTGCCGGCGAGCGATCTGCTGACTCGAAGAAGTGAGTTCAGCGTCAGGCCCTGATCTGCCAGCTTGCCTCGATGCCGAGCTTCTTCATCTTGGCGTATAGCGTACGGCGCCCGATCCCGAGTGCGCGTGCGGCTTCCGACCGGTTGCCCCGCACGGCGCCCAGCGTGCGGGTGATGTACCAGGTCTCGGCGAGCTCGAGCCAGCGCCTCAGGTCGAGTGGTGACTGCGGGCAGCCGCTCGCTGCGAGCAGCGAGTTCATGGCGGTCAGCTCCGAGGAGGCCTCGTCCGCCGCGCTCTTCGCGCCGTCGATTCGACGAAGCTTTGTCGCGCCTTCGATGTCGATCAGCGCTTCCACAGGCTTGGTTTCCTCCCCCTCGACGGGCTACGGCACGACTCGTGCAAACGTTGTACCCATACGGAAGAGACCGGTCTGAACGCCGCGGGGTATAGCGAGCGACCTGGAGTGCACATCCGACGGGCACCCGTGCTCAAGAGTTGGGCAATCCACCGCCAGGGGACTACCACCCGGGTCGAGGAAAAATGATACCGTGCGGCGGCTCTGGACTCTGGCCCGGCCGAAACTGAACGCGCTCCCAGTGACAGGAGAGAGCCATGAAGAAGGTCGAAGCAATCATCAAGCCCTTCAAGCTGGATGAAGTCAAGGAAGCCCTCCACGAGATCGGCATCAAC
Source organism: Myxococcota bacterium (assembly GCA_036336835.1). Lineage (GTDB taxonomy): Bacteria > Myxococcota_A > UBA9160 > UBA9160 > UBA4427 > JAYZFK01. Next base: position 238,182 of record JAYZFK010000062.1, read on the forward strand.
GGCCTCACCGTGACGGAAGTGAAGGGCTTCGGTCGCCAGAAGGGTCACACGGAGCTCTACCGCGGGGCCGAGTACGTCGTGGACTTTCTCCCCAAGATCAAGCTCGAGGTCGTCACCTCGGACGACACGGCAGACAAGGTCGTCGACGCGATCGTCGCTGCTGCCAATACCGGCCGCATCGGCGACGGCAAGATCTTCGTCCTGCCGCTCGAGGAAACCATCCGGATCCGAACCGGAGAGCGCGGCTCTGACGCTGTTTGATCAACCCCTAGACACACCCCCATCCCCCGACCCGGAGGGACCAGCAGGAGAATCGATGAGTACTCCCAAGAAGGCACTCGAATTGGCCAAGAAGGAAGGCGCGGTCATGGTCGACCTGCGCTTCACCGACTGGCCCGGTACGTGGCAGCACTGTTCGTTCCCGATCAGCGAGATCGATGAGGGCACGTTCGAGGACGGGATGGGCTTCGACGGCTCATCGATCCGCGGATGGCAGGCAATCAACGAGAGCGACATGCTGATGGTTCCGGATGCCTCCACGGCGTTCATGGATCCCTTCTACAAGCACCCGACCCTCGTGATGTACTGCGACATCGTCGATCCCATCACCAGGGAGCCCTATCACCGCGACCCGCGGCAGATCGCCAAGAAAGCCGAGGCCTATCTGAAGCAGACGGGCGTCGGTGACACCATCTACATGGGGCCCGAGGCCGAGTTCTTCATCTTCGACGACGTACGCTTCAGTACTGCGCCGCAGCACGGCTACTACTACGTCGACTCGGAAGAGGCCTCGTGGAATACCGGTCGCGACGAGGGCGGTAGCAACCTCGGCTACAAGCCGCGCTCCCAGGAAGGCTATTTCCCGGCGCCGCCGCTCGATCACTACCAGGATCTGCGGACGGAGATGGTGCTCGAGCTGCAGAAGCAGGGGATCATCGTCGAGGCACAGCACCACGAGGTGGCGACGGCCGGTCAGGCCGAGATCGACATGCGCTTCGCGCCGTTGCTCCAGATGGCTGACCAGCTGGTGCTGTACAAGTACATCCTCAAGAACGTCGCCGTCCGCAACGGCAAGACAGTGACGTTCATGCCGAAGCCGGTGTTCGAGGGCAACGGCTCGGGCATGCACACGCACCAGTCGATCTGGAAGGGTGGCGATCCGCTGTTTGCGGGCGACGGCTACGCCGGCTTCAGCGAGCTCGGCCTGCACTACACGGGCGGCATCCTGAAGCACTCGCGGTCGCTTGCGGCGTTCACCAACCCGACCACCAACTCGTACAAGCGCTTGACGCCGGGCTACGAAGCCCCGGTCAATCTGGCGCTGTCGAGCCGCAACCGGTCGGCGGCCTGCCGCATTCCCATGTACTCGCAGAGTCCAAAGGCCAAGCGCATCGAGGTCCGCTACCCCGATCCGTCGGCCAATCCGTACCTCGCCTTCTCGGCGATGATGATGGCCGGGCTCGACGGAGTCCTCAACAAGATCGATCCGGGTGAGCCGCTCGACAAGAACATCTACGCCCTCTCGCCCGAGGAGACCGCCAAAATCCCGAGTATGCCGTCGAGCCTCGAGGAGGCGCTGGAGTCCCTGCAGGACGACCACGACTTCCTGCTCCAGGGTGGGGTGTTCACCAACGACTCGATCGAGAACTGGATCTCGTACAAGCGCGAGGAAGAGGCGAACCCGGTGCGACTGCGGCCGCACCCCCATGAATTCGAGCTCTACTACGACATCTAGTTCGGACGCGGAACTGCAGTGAGAAGCCCCGCTGGCAATGCTGGCGGGGCTTCTCCGCTCCTGGCAGACGGGCGAGAACGACGTCGCGATTCGAGCTGCCGTCTGTCGATGTGTAGGCCCGACCGAGCTTGGGCGGAACCGGCGCCTCCGATGCAGCGATCCGATGACACTGCAGCGATGCCACTGCACCCCGCGACGCGCGGACGGCCGCCACGTGGCGCGGGCGATGGCACGTTGCGTGCAACACTGTGTGTCCGCGCCCACCAGACCGATGAGGAGAGGATATGACGAGCCCCGCGCAGACCAACGACTTCCCGGACACCGGGTCTCACGAGATCGACCGGGGCGAGACGGGCGTTCGCATCTTGTTGACGATCCTGTTTGCGATCGTGCGCGGCGTCGTCGACTCCGTGCTGGCTCTGATCGTGATCGTCGAGCTGCTGTGGACCCTGATCACGAAGCAGCCGCCGAGCCCGCGGCTGCGCGAGTTCGCCAACCTCATCGTGGGCTTCGAGTACCGGATCGGCCGCTACCTGACCTACAACGAGGGCACCGTCCCGTTCCCTTTTTCCGAGTTCCCGCAGGAGATCGAGCCTTCGACCTGGGGTCCCGATCTGAGTGAGCGCGACGCGCTCGGATTGAGCGATGACTGGAAGGACGCCGACGTCCGCAGTAGCTGGCACGATCGCGACGACGACCCTGCGGACTGACCGCGGAGCCGGCACCGGCTAGGCCCTTCCGCGCGACTCCCCCGTTGCCAGCGCGGCTGCGATCAGGTGGGCGAGTCGCAGGGGCTCGGGCAGCTCTCCCTTGCGGCGAGCGGCTGCGAGCAGCTTGGCTGCCCGCGCAGGCTCGCTGCCGGCACTCGCCGCGTACAGGTGATCTGTCACGCGAAAGGCGCGAGGGCTGCGTTCCAGCAGAGCGATGCGGTCCGCCAGCCCCGCGGATTGAAGTGCGTGCTCGAGCTCGCTGCTGCGCGGCGCCTTGCGGGTGACGGAGAGAATCGGCAGGCCGAGCCGTTGGGAGAGTCTGGGAAGATCCACCACGGCGAGCCCTGCGATCGTGATGCCCCCCAGGACGACCGCCTGCAGTGACGGACGAAAGCGCAGCGCGCCGACCCAGTCCGCCAGGAAGTCGGCGACGTCGGGACCATCGACGGGAAAGCGCGTCACGGCAATGCCTTCGACCAGGTCGTTGCCCTCCATCACGACGCCCACGATCGGGGCTTGCTCGTCCCGCCACTTGTCGAAGGGGCCGTCGTCGATTCCCAGCAGATGGGGGCGGTTGGGCATGCCGCTGCAGCTCGGCTCGGGCAATCAGGCGAGCTCGAGCACCTGCTCGATCCCGTAGAGCCCCGCCGGCTTGCCGACCAGCCAGGCCGCGGCGCGCACCGCGCCGCTCGCGAAGTGGGCGCGGGTGGCCGAACGGTGAGTGAGCTCGAGGCGCTCGCCCGCTCCGATGAACATCACCGTGTGCTCGCCGGGGTTATCGCCCCCGCGCAGCGTCTGGACGCCGATCGCGCCCTCGGGCCGGGCGCCGGTTTGACCGGCGCGTTCGAGCACCAGGTTTGCCTCGAGGTCGAGAGCCCGCCCCGCCGCCACCGCCTCGGCGAGCCGCAGTGCGGTACCCGAGGGGGCGTCTCGTTTGGCCGAGTGGTGGAGCTCCAACAGCTCCGCGTCGTAGCCGGGGCCCAGCCTGGACGCGGCCTCGCGCACCAGCCACGCCAGCAGATTGACTGCCACCGAAAAGTTCGGCGCGTGGATCACCGGGATCCGGCCTGCCAGCGAGGCGAGCTCGGCGCTCTCGTGTTCACTGAAACCGGTCGTCCCCGTGACGTACGCGATGCCGATGTCGGCTGCGACGCGCAGATTCGCCAGGGTGGCCTCCGGAAGCGAGAAGTCGATGGCCACGTCGCAGGCGGCGAAGGCTGCCTTGGCGTCGTCTGAGACCAGGATGCCGCCAGCGATTTCGCTGGCCACCCCCGGGTGGCCCCGTGCTTCGAGCGCCCCCGCCACCACGAGCTCGGGATGTGCGGCGACGGCGGTCTGTACTTCGTGGCCCATCCTGCCGAGGGCGCCGACGACAGCGACGCGGTGCGCGGCCACTACAGCCTGCCCAGGTCCGAGAGCACACCGCGAAGCTTGTCCGCGCCCTCTTTCGTGATGCGGGTCATCGGGAGCCGGATCTCATCGCTGATCTTGCCGAGCATCGCGAGCGCGGCCTTGACCGGAATCGGGTTCGTCTCGCAGAACAGCGCATCGAACACGGGTATCAGCTGGAAGTGGATCTGCCGCGCGCGATCGACGTCGCCTCGGCGGAAGGCACTCACCAGCTCCACTATCTCTTCTGGGACGATGTTGCTGCTCGTCGAGATCACGCCCTTGCCGCCGACCGCTAGCAGCGGAAGCGTCATCGCGTCGTCGCCCGACACCACGGAAAAGTCGGACGGACAGATGCGCACGACCTCTGCGATCTGGGCGATGTCGCCCGACGCTTCCTTGACCCCGACGATGTACTCGATGCCCGCCAGCGTCTGCTGCGTCCGCGGGGTGAGGTTCGACGCGGTGCGCCCCGGAATGTTGTAGAACACCAACGGGAACGCGGTCGCCTTGGCGACTGCCTCGTAGTGTTCGATGATGCCGGCCTGGGTCGGCTTGTTGTAGTAGGGCGAGATCAGCAACGCGCCGTCAGCGCCCGCCTCCTTCGCGTGCTGTGTCAGCTCGATCGCCTCACGCGTATTGTTCGAGCCGGTCCCCGCCACCACGGGCACGCGCCCGGCTGCGGCATCGACCACGATCTCGACCACCTGGCGGTGTTCTTCGTGTGACAAAACCGCGCTCTCGCCGGTCGAGCCGCAGGGCACGAGGCCATCGATCCCCGCCCCGATTTGCTCTTCGATCAGCAGTCGCAGGGCCGGCTCGTCGATCTCGCCCTGCTTGAAGGGCGTGACCAGCGCCGTCAGGACGCCTTCGAACATGCCGTTTCCTCCTCCGAGATGCGGCCGGTGAAGACTTCCACAGCCGGGCCGGTCATGAACACGTGAGAGTCGTCGGTCTCCCAGACGATCTCGAGCTCGCCGCCGCGCAGCTCGATCGCGACCGTCCGGTCGACGACTCCCCGCAGCATCGCCGTCACCGCGACCGCGCAAGCACCGCTGCCGCACGCGAGCGTCTCGCCGGTACCGCGCTCCCAGGTGCGCTGTCGGATGCGGCTGCGCGACTCGATGCGGATGAACTCCACGTTGACACGGTTCGGAAACGCTTCGTGGTGCTCGATCCTCGGTCCCAACTCATCGACTGGAAAGGTTTCCGGGTCCGCGACCTCGATCACGCAGTGTGGATTGCCCAGCGAGGCGCAGGAGACGGTGAGGGACTCGTCCGGCTCGCCACCTGTCGAGTCGAACGGCAGCGGCACGTCGAGCACCGGCCCGTCGCCGGCACTCAGAAGGGTCGGGATCTTGGCGGGTTCGAGCACCGGCAGGCCCATATCGACGCGCACCCGGCCCGGGCCGGCGCGGCGCGGCACGACGACGCCAGCGAGCGTCTCGACGCGTACCTCGTCGGCATCGGTGTGGCCGCGGGCCCGCAGGAACTCGTAGAAGGCGCGGATTCCGTTCGCGCACATCTCGACGCGCGAGCCGTCTGCATTGTAGATATCCATCCGAAAATCGGCGTCGGCGTCGGCGCCGGGCGTCGGGCGCTCGACCACCAGCACCTGGTCGGCGCCGATTCCGAAGTGGCGGTCGGCGATGCGCCGGCTGAACGCCTCGAGCGGCGGCAGCTGCTGGGCCGTTGCGTCGAGCACCACGAAGTCGTTGCCCGCACCGTGGAGCTTGGTGAACTCGATCATTGCTCGGACTCCACCGTCTCGGGCTCGTTGCCCTGCTCGGCGGCCGGCTGGCTGGCCTCGGTCACCTTCGGGTAGCGCTTCGGTGGCCCGTACATGCCGCAGCCTGCTGTCGCGCCGATCAGCCACCCGGCCAGTGCGAGCGCCGCCAGTCGCCGCATCACCCGGCCTCCTCCGCGTCGAGCTGGTTCAGCCTGGCACTGAGCTCGTTTCGCGTGCGCTCCCACTCCTCGGCCACCCTCGCGCGCGCCGTGCCGCCGACCAGGCGCCTCGATTCGAAGCTTCCCTCGAGGTCGAGCAGCTCGTCGCAGCCGGCCGGGAAGGCGTCGTGGAAGCCGCGGAGCTCGTCGCGCGACAGCTGCCGCAGGTCGAGCTCGTGCTCGTTCACGTGCGCGACGATGCGGCCAACGGTCTCGTGGGCTTCGCGGAATGGGACGCCCGCGCGCACCAGCGCCTCGGCCAGGTCGGTTGCCAGCAGCATCGGGTCGGCTGCGGCCTCGCGCATGCGCTCGACACCGACCCGCAGGGTGGCGATCGCGCCGGCCATTACCGCGAGACTCGTGCGCAGCGTGTTGGCCGAGTCGAAGATCGGTTCCTTGTCCTCCTGCATGTCGCGGTTATAGGTGAGTGGGAGCCCCTTCATCACCGTCAGCAGCGACACCAGGTTGCCGATCGCGCGCCCCGCCTTGCCGCGCACCAGCTCGGGCACGTCGGGGTTCTTCTTCTGCGGCATCAGGCTCGAGCCGGTCGAGTAGGCGTCGGCCAGCTCGACGAAGCCGAACTCGCTGCTCGACCAGACCACGAGCTCCTCGGCGAGGCGCGACAGATGCACCATCGCGATCGCCGCCGCCGACAGGAACTCGAGCGCGACGTCGCGCGAGGCGACCGCATCCATACTGTTCCGCGTCGGCCCCTCGGAAAACCCCAGCGCCTCTGCGGTGTCCTCGCGATCGAGCGGCAGCGTCGAGCCGGCGAGTGCGCCGGCACCGAGCGGCGAGTGCCCGAGCCGCGCGCGCAGGTCCGCCATGCGCGCCGAATCGCGCTGGAACATGGCCACGAATGCGAGCCAGTGGTGCGCCAGCCGGACTGGCTGGGCGCGCTGCAGGTGCGTGTAGCCCGGCAGCACCGTGTCGAAGTGCTCGCCGGCACGCTCGACGAGCACCTGCCCGAGCTCGAGCAGGCCCCGTTCGGCTGCGGCCGATGCATCGCGCAGATAGAGCGAGAGATCGGTCGCGACCTGGTCGTTGCGGCTGCGGCCAGTGTGGAGGCGCCCCGCAGCCGGGCCGATCCGCTCGCGCAGGCGCGACTCGATGTTCATGTGGATGTCTTCGAGCGCCGGGTCGAACGCGAACTCGCCAGCCTCGATCTCCGCCTCGATCGCCCGCAGCCCGGCCACGATCGCCTCCACGTCCTCCGGGGGGACGAGCTTGGTGCGCCCGAGCATGCGCGCATGGGCGATCGAGCCGCGGATGTCGTAGCGGGCGAGCGCCCGATCGAAGTGGATCGAGCTGCTGAAGGCCTCGACGGCCGGGTCGGTCGCTTCGCGGAAGCGTCCCCCCCACGGCTTGGCGGATTCGTTGCGGCTGCGCTCGGACATGTCGGTAATCTCGCGACTTTCCGGTCGCTTGCCAAGCCGGGGGGTGTGACGGGCGCCACGCTGCCAGACGATCGTCCGAACGCTCTGGCAGCAGGGCTGGAACTGCGGGCTAGCCTTGGACTGTCGAATCAGGGGCTCGACGGACTCGTCTCTCCGTCTCTTCAGTGGCCCTGGGGGGCTCGACCGGTTGGCATCGGGTACCGGCAAGAAGACGGGGCGCAAGAAGGCGTCCCGCAAGGCGCCCGCGCGCCCGGCACACGGCGGGCGCCGTCCTGTGCGTGCGAGGCGCCGGCAAAGGCGCTGGCGCCGCGACCACCTGAGACTCGCGCTGCGGATCGTGGCTGCCCTCGCCTTCGTCGCGGGCGTGGTCAGCGGGCGTTGGCTGCTGGGTCTCGACCAGACGGTCCGCGAGCGCTTCGAGGGGCGCCGCTTCCGCGTGCCCTCGCGCGTTTTCTCCGCTCCTACCATTCTCTATCCGGGCTTCAGCGCGCAGCGCTTCGACCTGAAGGGGCAGCTGCTGCGCCGCGGCTACCGCGAGCAGTCCGGCGCGCGCGGGACGCCGCTCGAGTCGGGCCGCTTCCGTTGGAGTCCGAATCGGGTGCGCGTCCATCTGCGCGCCTTCGAGCACCCGACCCGCTCCGAGCCCGCGCGCGACATCGTGATGCGGATCGCGCGAGGGCGTGTCGAGGAGATGCGTGAGCTCCCGCGCGGGCGAGAGGTGGGTGCGGTGCTGCTCGAGCCCGAACAGGTGGGTGCCTTCTACGGCAGTAGTCGCGAGCAGCGCGATCTGGTGCGGCTCGAAGACGTCCCGCCGCACCTGACCGATGCCATCCTCGCGGTCGAGGACCGGCGGTTCGAGTCGCACGTCGGGATCGACCCGGTGCGCATTGCCGGGGCGATGGTCGCCAATTTCCGGGCTGGTGGGATCACGCAAGGCGGCAGCACGCTCACCCAGCAGCTGGTGAAGAACTTCTTTCTCACGCCCGAGCGCACACTGCGCCGCAAGCTGACCGAGGCGGTGATGGCGCTGCTGGTCGAGGTCCGATACGACAAGCCGGCGATCCTGCAGGCCTACCTGAACGAGATCTACCTGGGCCGGCGCGGCTCGACGTCGGTCCACGGTGTGGGCGAGGCCTCGCGGTTCCTGTTCGGCAAGCGTGCTGCCGACCTCACGGTGTCCGAGTCGGCGCTGATTGCCGCGATCATCCAGAGCCCCAACCGGCTATCGCCGCACCGCAATCCGACCGTCGCGACACAGCGGCGCAACCTCGTGCTGCAGCTGATGCGCGAGCAGGAACGGATCGACTCGGCGACCCTCGCCGAGGCCGAGGCCGAGCCCCTCGGTGTGGCAGACATCGCCATCGACCCCGGCGACGCGCGCTACTTCCTCGATCTGCTGCGGCGCCAGCTGCCGGAGGTGTACGACAGTCAGGTGCTCGAGGCCGAGGGCCTGCGCATCTACTCGACGCTCGATCTGAGGTTGCAGCGCGCAGCCGCTCGGGCGCTCGAGAATGGGCTGACGGCGCTCGAGCGTGACTTCCCAGGGGTGAGGAGCGAGGACCCGGCGGACCGGCTGCAGGGCTGCGTACTGGCCTTGCGGCCCCAGACGGGAGAGATCCTGGCGCTCGTCGGCGGCCGAGACTACGGGCTCTCGCAGTTCGACCGCTGTGCCCAGGCCCGCCGTCAAACCGGCAGCGTGTTCAAACCCTTCGTCTACGCCGCAGCACTCGACGCGAGTGCGGGCATACCCCACATCACGCTCGCCTCCTTCATCGAGGACGGGCCGCTCGAGGTCCAGACTCCTGCTGGGCCGTGGCGCCCCGAGAACTTCGACAAGAAGTTCCACGGCCGAGTCCCAGTCCGCGAGGCGATCGAACGCTCGATGAACGTCGCTGCCGCGCGCCTCGGCCAGGAGGTCGGGATCGATCAGGTCGTGGCCATGGCGCGTCGACTCGGGGTCACGAGCAAGCTCCCGCGGGTGCCCAGCCTCGCCCTCGGCACGGCCGAGCTGTCGCCGCTCGAGGTCGCCCGCGCCTACGCGACGCTGGCCAACGGCGGCCAGCGCCCCTGGCCCCACGCCCTCGAGGATGTCGTCGCTCCCGACGTTGGCACGCTGGATCGCCGCGAGCTGCGGTTCGAGCGCACGATCGACCCGGGGACTGCGTTCCTGACGACCGAGCTGCTGCGAGGTGTGGTCGACCGCGGTACCGCCCGCCGCATTCGCGCCATGGGGATGGAAGGTTCGATCGCCGGTAAGACGGGAACCACCGACGACGAGCGCGATCTGTGGTTCGTCGGCTTCACGCCGGAGCTGGTGACGGTCGTCTGGGTGGGCTTCGATCAGCCGCGTTCCGTCGGGATCTCGAGCAGCCGCGCCGCGATCCCGATCTGGGTCGACTTCGTGAGCGAGGCGGTGGGCAAGCGCGTACGCGGGGTGTTTCCGCGGCCGCACGAGGTGCAGGCGTTCGCGATCGATCCGCGCAGTGGTGCGCTCGCGGCGGCGAGTTGTCCCAGCAGCCGGCGCGAGTACTTCCTCGCCGGAACCGAGCCGCGCGACATCTGCACTTTCGGCGGTGTGCGTCGCGCGGGCGACGCGCATCCGCGTCGTCGCCGCGGCATACTGGACTGGCTCAGGGGCCGATAGTCCAGCCCGTCGGAGAGGAGATGCCTGGCACGCCGCGGCGCAGCCGATTTCGATCCACAGAGGCGATCCTGCTCGTCGTTCTCGGAGCGTTGTCTGGCGCGTGCGCCGCGTTGCCGGGTGCGCCGGGACGCGATCCTATCCATATCAGCGAACTCGTCGATCAGGGTGACCCCGTGCGTCGCGCATCTCAGCGGCTGCTGGTCGAGGGGCTCGAAGCCGACGCCGCAGGAGCGGACGCGCGGGCCAAGGGACGCTATGAGCGAGCAATCCAGCTCGACCCCACGAATCCCTACGCCTATCTGACCTTCGCCCGATTCGAGGTCGAGCGGCGGCGGGCGACCCAGGCGCGCGCCTGGCTCGACCAGACGTATGCACTGTTCGATGCGGCGGGCGGTCTGCCCTCCCGGGTCGAGGCGCATGTCATCGGGCTCGGTGGTGCGGTGGAGGCGATCCGAGGCAACCGGACGGACGCAGCGCGAGATCTCGAGCGAGCGCGCCGGCTGGCACCCGTCGTGTGGGGCGATGCCTATCTCAGCGCTGAGGAGCTGCTGTGAGCCTGTTCACGCCCAAGATCCGGGTCTGGGCGACCCTGATGACGCTGAGCTTTGCTGCGGATCGCCTGAGCAAGGCGTGGATCGAGAGCGGCTTCGCGCTCGGTGAGCAGCGGACCGTGGTCGAGGGGTTGTTCTACCTCACGCACGTTCGAAATCGCGGCGCCGCATTCGGCCTGTTCGCCGATGCGGACGCCGACGTGAAGACGGTCGTGTTCGCGGTGGCGGCGGCGCTGGCACTGGCCGTCGTGGTGGTCCATCTGGTCGGATTGGCCCCAGGAGACCGGCGTGTCGCGGCTGCGCTGGGTCTGGTTGCTGGGGGTGCACTCGGCAATCTGGTCGATCGGCTCCCGCCCTTTGGCCAAGGCGAGGTGATCGACTTCCTGCACTTCGATCTGTGGGGCGGCTATGACTGGCCCGACTTCAACCTGGCAGACGTGGCAATCGTACTCGGAGTGGCGGGCCTGCTCGTCGACATGATCGCCCGCGAGTCGGTTTCGCGGTCGCATCAGGAACCCATTGACCCAGATGAATCGCGCGTTTAGCGCACCGTTCGCTCACGGGAGCGCGCTCGACGCGAATCCACGAAAAAAATTCGTTCGCGACGACGATTCGAGTTGCACGCCGGTTGCGACCAGAAAGCTCATTGTGTTCGGTGGGCTTCGTCGCAAACGGCGGACACAGCGAGGTGTCCGGTGCCGTCGAGCCAATGAAAATTACTCGATCGTTTCTTGACACCCGAGCGATCGCTGGCAAGATGCGCCTCGTCGACGGGGGGTGTTGGTGGTCGGTCCCTTGTCTCAACCATGTCGGTGCGAACTTGCTGCTTGCTTTTGCCTTGGCGAGGCGGACAGTACGCTGCAACTGGAGCATGTAGTGCTGCAGCATCTGGTGCGCTGAGGTGATCCGCGCCCTGACACGCACCGGAACGCGCTCGTCGCGGACTCTGCCTGGAGCGATGCCGATTCGATGATGAAGCCCAAGAGCGATTACGTGATCCAGACAGTCCAGAATGCGATGAGACTGCTGGAATCCTTCCAGGACGACATCGAGCTGGGAGTGAGTGAGCTCTCGCGCCGTCTCGGGCTGCACAAGAACAACGTGTTCCGGCTGCTCGCCACGCTCGAGCAGAGCGGGCACATCGAGCAGAGCGCGGCGACCGACCGCTATCGGCTGGGGCCGCGTTGCCTCGAGCTCGGTCGCTCGTTCGCGCGCGGCAGCCGTCTACTCGAGCGAGCGCGTCCGTTGCTCTCCGATCTCGCAAACGACCTGGGGGAGTCGGCTCACCTCGGCGTGATGCACAACTTCGAGGTCGTGCACCTCGATGGCGAGCAGCCTCGCCAGCTGGTGCTCGCCTCGTCGCGCGTCGGCGGGCGCATGCCGGTGCACTCGAGCGCGCTCGGCAAGGTGCTGATCGGCAATGCGGACGAAGCGACGCGCACCGACTACGACACTCAGGTCGTCGCGCGGGGACTCGAGGCGCGCACCGATGGCACCATCACCGATCGAGACAAGCTGTTCGAGCACCTGCGCACGGTTGCTGTGCAGGGGTTTGCCCTCGACATCGACGAGTATGAGTTGGGACTGCGTTGCGCTGCTGCTCCGGTATTCGATGCGGAGGGGCGCTGCGTCGCCGGGTTGTCCGTGTCGGGTCCGGCCCCGCGCATGAGCGAGGACCGCCTGCATTGCGAGGTGGTCGAGGTGCTCACCGGGAGTGCCGATCGGCTCAGCGCACAACTCGGACGCTCCTAGCGGGCACCTTCCCCGGCCAGACCGGGCTAGTCTCGCCGCCATGCATTTCCAGCTGAGCGACGAGCAGCTCGCACTACAGGAAACCGCCCGCCGCTTCGCGCGCGATCGAATTGCGCCGGTCGCCGCCGAGTACGATCAGAGCGGTGAGTTTCCCCGCGAGATCCTGGTAGAAGCAAGCGAGCTCGGGCTGCTCTCGACCTGTGTCCCCGTCGAGTACGGCGGCCTCGAGCTGCCACTGCTGGATCAGTGCGTGATGACCGAGGAGATCGCCTGGGGTTGCTCTGGCTTTGCCACATCGATCATGTGCAACGACCTTGCACTCTCGCCGATCCTGATCGGGGGGAGTGCGGACCAGCAGCGAGAGTGGTTCGGCCTGGTCCAGGACGGCTTCAAGCTGGCTTCGTTCTGTCTGTCGGAGCCCGGAGCAGGCTCCGACGTCGCCGGGCTGCAGCTGCAGGCCGAGCGCGATGGCGACGACTACGTCCTGAACGGCACCAAGGCCTGGGTCACCAACGGCGGTGAGGCGGATCTCTACACCGTGTTCGCGACGCTCGATCGCTCGTCGCGTCACAAGGGGCTGTGTGCCTTCGTGGTGCCACGCGATGTGCCGGGGCTCGAGCCGGGCAAGAAGGAGGACAAGATGGGTCAGCGCGCGAGCGATACGCGCGTGATCCACTTCGACGGCGTGCGCGTACCGGCGTCGCAGCGCCTCGGCGAGGAGGGTGCGGGCTTCGGGATCGCCATGCGCACACTCGATCGCTCGCGGCCGAGCATCGGCGCGATCGCGGTCGGTATCGCCCAGCGCGCGCTCGACGAGAGTGTGGCCTACGCGCGCGAGCGCCAGGCCTTCGGTCAGCCAATCGGAGGCTTCCAGGCGGTCCAGTTCATGCTCGCGGACATGGCAAAGGACATCGAGGCGGGGCGCCTGCTCACGCGGCAGAGCGGTTGGCTGCTCGATCAGGGACGCAACGCATCGAAGGAGTCGTCGTGCGCGAAGTGCTTTGCGACCGACATGGCGATGCGGGCGACGACCGACGCGGTGCAGATCTTCGGCGGAAACGGGTACACGAGGGAGTACCCCGTCGAGAAGCTGATGCGCGACGCCAAGCTGATGCAGATCTACGAGGGCACCAACCAGATTCAACGCCTGGTGATCGCCCGGGAGTTGCTGAGCGTCTAGGTGCTCGGTCCGCCGACTCCAGACCGACCGAAACCCTTGGAATCGTTGCTCTTTCGCTGAGTAGAACGCGTGATACACTGCGGGGCCGCTCGACGAGGAAACAAGCTGTGGGAATGAAGGAAGAGGCGCTCGACTACCATCGTCGAGGTCGGCCGGGCAAGGTGAAGACCGTCCCGACGAAGCCGACCGTTACTGCCAACGACCTGTCGCTGGCGTACACACCGGGCGTGGCCGAGCCGTGCCGCGCGATCCACCAGACCCCCGGGGACATCTACCAGTACACCGCCAAGGGAAACCTGGTTGCGGTGGTCACGAACGGCACCGCGGTGCTGGGTCTGGGCAACATCGGTGCGGCAGCGAGCAAGCCCGTGATGGAAGGCAAGGGCGTGCTGTTCAAGCGTTTTGCCGACATCGACGTGTTCGACATCGAGATCGACTCCGAGGACCCCGAGGACGTGATCCGGGTCTGCGAGCTGGTTGCGCCGACCTTCGGCGGCATCAACCTCGAGGATATTCGGGCTCCGGAGTGCTTCGTGATCGAGAAGCGGCTCCGCGAGTCGCTCGATATCCCGGTGTTCCACGACGATCAACACGGGACGGCGATCATCTCCGGCGCCGCCCTGCTCAACGCCCTCGAGATCACTGGCCGCCGTATCGAGGAGACCCGAGTCGTGTTCTCGGGCGCCGGGGCCGCGGGGATCTCCTGTGCGCGGCTGTACTGCGCCCTCGGCGTCAGGCGCGAGCACATGCTGCTGTGCGACTCGCGCGGCGTGATCTACGAGGGCCGTGAGAGCGCTATCAACGAGTACAAGGCCGAGTTCTCGCGGGAGACCGAGGCGCGCACGCTTTCCGACGCACTGGATGGAGCAGATGTCTTCGTCGGCGTCTCGCAGGCGGGGCTCGTCACCCCCGAGATGGTGAAGCGCATGGCCGGGAAGCCGATCATCTTTGCGATGGCCAACCCGGACCCCGAGATCCTGCCCGACGCGGTCGACGCCGTGCGCAGCGACGCGATCACGGCGACCGGTCGTTCGGACTTCCACAATCAGGTCAACAATGTGCTGGGCTTCCCATTCATCTTCCGGGGAGCGCTCGACGTGTTGGCCACCGAGATCAACGAGCCGATGAAGCTCGCGGCCGTGAGGGCGCTGGCGGAGCTGGCACAGCGCGGTGAGGCGGTGCCGGCAGCCGTCAAGCGCGCCTATCCGGACGAGTCGTTCGACTTCGGCCCGCGCTACATCATTCCAAAGCCGTTCGATCCGCGCGTGCTGCTCTATGTTTCACCCGCGGTGGCCCAGGCAGCGGTGGAGAGCGGCGTGGCGAGAAAGACCCTCGATCTGGCTGCCTATGGGCAGCAGCTCGAAGAGACCGTTACTGACCTGGCGCAGCTCTAGCCCACTCCAACGGCGGCGCAGCGGCCGCTGAAGACCGTCCAACCGAGCATGTCGACAGCGACCGAGTACAGCCTCGAGAACCCGCTCGCACCGACGCCGGTGGACCCGCCGACTGAGGGTGCACACCCGTCGGCTGCCACCTACGAGGAAGCCCTCGAGTTTGGCCGCGAGATGAATGAGCGGCCGACCCGCGGCGGCGGCGTGGGTCGCGTACGTGTCCAGCACGCGAAGCAGCGGATGACGGTGTTCGAGCGGATCAGGGTGCTGAGCGATCGCGAGCCGAACCTTCTGTGGCAGAACTGGGGACCGGCTCTGGACGGCGCTGCCCTGGTGACGGGGATCCTCGATATCGGCGGCCGCGACGTGGCGGTCTATGGCCACGACTTCACCCTGCGCGCGGGCTCGATGGACGCCACCAATGGCGCCAAGCTGGCACGCCTGATCTATATGGCGGCCGAGCGCGGGATTCCGTTGATCGGCATGAACGATTCCGCCGGTGCCTTCGTGCCAGCCGGTGTTGGTGGCCTCGACGGGTACTCCGAGGCGTTCACGGCGCTGCGCAAGATCTCGGGGGTGGTGCCGAGCATCAGCCTGATGTTCGGCTACAACGCCGGCGGAGGTGCCTATCTGCCGCGCCAGGGCTCGTTCATGATCCAGTCCGAGGAGACATTCATCGGCCTCACCGGGCCGGGCGTCGTCAAGAGCGCGCTCGGCGAAGACGTGACCGCGGACGACCTCGGTGGCCCGGGTGTGCACGGCGCCAATGGTGTGTGCGACCTGACGACCAACGACGAGCTGGCGTCACTGCGCACCGCGATTCGTCTGCTGTCCTATCTGCCTGACAACAACCACAGCTTGTCGCTCTACACGGAGACCAGCGATCCGGTGGATCGCTACACCGAGGAGGAGGACATCTTGTTCCGCCGGACGTTCGACTCCCCGGCGGGACTGAACGCGCCGCTCGAGATCACGCTCTTGATGCAGAACATCTGCGACCACGGCGAGTACTTCGAGCTGCAGCCTGGTCGCGCGCGCAACATGATTACCGCCTTCGGCCGGATTGGTGGCTGGGTGGTGGGGTTCGTTGCCAACAACTCGGCGGTGGCATCCGGGCAGATCGACGTCGATGCGGCGCGCAAGGCGACGCGCTTCATCCGCTTCTGCAACCTCTACAACGTGCCGCTCATCTTCCTGGAGGACACGACGGGCTTCCTGCCGGGTACCGAGCAGGAGTCGCGCGGCATCATTCTCGAGGGTCGGCGGCTCCTGGACGCCATCATCGACGTGCGCGTGCCGTCGATGACGCTGATCATTCGCAACGCCTTTGGTGGCGCCTACGCTGCCTACAACTCGCACTTCGTTGGCGCTGACCGCGTGTTCGCGATGCCGCACGCCCGGATTGCCGTGATGGGCTCGGGGGGGGGTAGCGAGTTCGTGTTCAAACAGGAGCTACGCGACATCGACCGGGCGTACCAGCAGGCGATCCAGGACGGGCAGTCGCTCGAGGAAGCCGCCCGGCTGCGCGACGCTGGGGTCGCGGGAGTCCGCGCGCGCTACGAGCACGAGCTGCTCAATCCCAAGGAAGCTCTGTCGCTCGGCTCGGTGTCGAGCATCGTCATGCCGGGGACCAGCCGGCGTGTGCTCGCGAAGAATCTCGCTTTCCTGATGCGTACCTATCAGCCCAGCGCGATGAGCGGGCCGCAGCGGGAGTCCGAATAGGATGCGAGGCACCGATCTGCAATCCCGCCGTTTCCACGAAGCCAGCAGCACCTGGCTGCGCTCGTTTGCGCTCGACGATCTGAAGGTGCTCGTCGTCTGCCGCGGCCCAGTGCGCCAGGAGGCCTTCGATCTCTTCGACGCCATCGGTGTTGCCGAGTACGGGATGCTGCTCTCGGAGAAGGACTCGGTCGTCTTCCCGCGTTGCCTGGCGCCTGAGCTGCGCAGCTTTCGTTTCCCGAACAACGTCCACCGCGTGCAGGACTACATGGGCGTGGGGCAGCAGGAGAAGCTCCAGCGCATCCGCGAGATCGTCGGCATTGCTCGCGACCACGGCTACACCCACGTCTTCGCAGGGTATGGCTTCATGGCCGAGGACGCGGAGTTCGTCGAGGCGATCGAGCAGTCCGGTCTGGGCTTCATGGGGCCGTCGTCGGCCGTGATTCGCCGGGCGGGAGCCAAGGACGAGGCCAAGAAGACGGCGCGCGGGCTCGGCAATGCCGTCATCCCCGGTATTGACGACGTCTCGCCGCGGGCGCTGCTACGCGCTGCGGGAGACCGTCGCGCCCTCGAGGCGCTCGCGAGCGAGCACGCGCTGTCGCAGTTTGCCTGGGACGACGATCTG
Organism: Myxococcota bacterium; assembly: GCA_036336835.1. Taxonomy (GTDB): domain Bacteria; phylum Myxococcota_A; class UBA9160; order UBA9160; family UBA4427; genus JAYZFK01. Next base: position 255,222 of record JAYZFK010000062.1, read on the forward strand.
TCGCTGGAGGAGAACGCCGAGGCGCTGCTACAGGCGGGCTATGCGAAGACAGTCGAGCTGGTCACGATCGATCAGCTGCAACGCGAAGCCGAGGCGATCTGCGAGGAAATCTGGCGCGACTACCCAGGTAGTCGCGTGCGCTTCAAGCACATCGGTAGTGGCGGTGGCAAGGGTCAGCGAGTCATTGGCGACCGGGATGCCGTGGCGGCCGGCGTGATGGAGGTCCTGGCCGAATCGAAGGTCGTCGAGCGCGGCAGCAACAGGAACTTCCTGATCGAGCTCAATCTCGAGCGCACGCGCCACAACGAGATCCAGCTGATTGGCAACGGGGAGTGGTGCCTTTCGCTGGGCGGTCGCGATTGCTCGGTGCAGATGCACGAGCAGAAGCTCGTGGAGGTCTCGCTCACCCAGGAGCTGCTCGATGTCGAAATCGAGCTCTCCGAGGGAAAGGCGCTCGAGATCCTGCGAGGCGACAAGCAGACTCTCGAGCGCATGGAGACACAGGGCGAGAGGTTCGGTGAAGCGACCGGGCTCGACTCGGTCTCGACCTTCGAGTGCATCGTCGAGGGTTTCAACCACTTCTTCATGGAGATGAACACCCGGATCCAGGTCGAGCACGGCGTCACCGAACTCGCCTACCGGCTCCGGTTCACCAATCCTGACGACCCCTCGGAGTGTTTCTACGTCGACGAGCTGATCGAGGCGATGGCCCTGCTCGCGAGGCACGGCCCGCGCCTGCCCAAGCCCGAGCGTGTGGTGCGCGCCGTGTCCGGTCTCGAGATCCGGATCAACGCAACCAACCAGGCATTGCAGCCGCACGCCGGCGGTGTGATTCGCGGCTGGTCGCCGCCGGCTGATGGCGAGATTCGCTTCGACCAGGGCATCGGCCATAGGAATCCCGATACCGGAGTCTTCATCTGGTACAACCTGGCCGGCGCCTACGACAGCAACATCGCGCTGCTGCTGGCGGACGGTGCGACGCGGAAGGAGAACTACGAGCGCATGGCGGAGATTCTCCGCCGCACGGAGCTTCGCGGCGACGATCTCGAGACCAATCTGTGGGTGCACTACGGGCTGATCCAGTGGTTCCTCGGCAAGGGCGTGATGGCCGAGCCGACCACTCTCTTCATGAGCTCGTATCTCGCGGGCGTCGGCGCTCTCCAGCAGCGGGTGACCGACACTGACGTCGGGCTCGCCCTGCGCGAGCTGCTGGCCGGCGCGGAGCATCCGGATCAGCAGCAGGTCCTGATGGCGAAGCAGACATTGTTGCAGCGGCCGATCGAGCGGCTGCTCGAGCACCCGCACGGTCTCGCCGGCTTCCTCGGCCGCTACGACGGCGAGCTGTGGGACGCGACCGGCGAAGCGGTGCGCTTCGTCGTCAATCCGGTGCGCTTCCTGGAGGCGCTGTACCACTTCCTCGATCTCGAGGAGCGCGACGGCGCCCCGCCGAGCGAGCAGATCTGGGATCACGACGCCGGCATCCTGTCGAACGCTCGGGCCTTCTACGATGAGATCGCGGCGCGTACCGGCGCCACCAGCCTCGACGAGCTCGAGAAGCTGCTGGGTGGCAGGGAGGACTCGCGGCTGTCTGGGGGCGACAGCGAGCTGTGGCGACGGAGCGTCGCTGCGCACCGGGGTTTCCAGACAGGCCTCGAGATCCTGCTGATCATCCCGCGCCTTGGCGTGATCAGCGACTTCCTCTCCATCGGAGTGAACGAAGAGCTCCAGCCCGTGTTCCCGGCGAAGTTCACCGACGCCGCGAACGCAGCCGACTGCATCCGTGCGTTGTCGCCGCCGCCGACTGCTGCGAGCGACGAGATCGTGACCCCGATGGGCGGCAGCTTCTACGCCCGCGAGGCCCCCGACCTGCCCTCGCTGATCGCGCCCGGTGACCACTTCGAGGCCGGTCAGCCCCTGTTCATCGTGGAAGTGATGAAGATGTTCAACAAGGTGGTGGCGCCGTTCGCCGGAACGATCGTCGAGAGTCTCATGGAAGGCCGCGACGGATCCGTCGTCAAAAAAGGCGACGTGATCTTTCGCATCGAGCCCGACGAGCAGCCCGAAGTGATTTCCGAAGAAGAGATCGCTGCGCAGCGCGAGCGCTTTACACTCGAGCTGCTCGCGGCCCGGTAGGGCAGCCCGCCATCTCCGACTCGGAGGGGGGGCGTCAGTCGGGTGTCGTTTCGTCCGGAGGCTGCTTCGCCTCGTCGAGTGCGCGGCGGCCGCCGCCGCCGCCGAACAGCCAGGCCACGCCCACTCCGATCAGGTAGAGCACGATCATCGGCAGGGCGAGCAGGATCTGGCTGACGATATCGGGCGGCGTCAGCATTGCGCCAATGATGAACATGGCCAGCACGGCGTAGGGGGTGCCGGCCAGCAGCTGGCGTGCCGTGACGATGCCCGTCAGGGACAGGAAGAAGACGGCGATCGGGAGCTCGAAGGCGATGCCGAACGCGAGGAACAGGCGCGTCGTCAGCGAGAAGACTTCCTGCATCGTCCAGGCCGACTCGGCGAAGCTCGAATCGAAGCTGGTGAAGAAGCCGAACACGACCGGGAAGACCGTGGTGTAGCCGAAGATCGCGCCGCCCCCGAACAGCAGCGTCGAGAAGAACACGAAGGGCACGACCGCGCGCTTCTCGTTGGGATACAGGCCAGGCGCCACGAAACGCCAGATGTGAAAGAAGAAGACCGGCAGCGTGAGCAAGAAACCCGAGAGCAGGGCGCACTTCAGGTAGGTGAAGAAGATTTCGGTCGGCTTGATCGCCTGGAGCTTCGAGCCGGCTGGCAGGACGGCGATCACCGGATCGACCAGGAAGCCAAAGATCCGCTCGGCCTGGTTGAATGAGAGCGCCGTTCCGATGGCCATGGCGCCGACGATCCAGGCGAGCCGGGAACGCAGCTCGGACAGATGCTCGGTGATCGGCTGTGCCGTGTCGTCCACCGCGGACTACTTCTCGTCGGCGGGTGCGTTCGAGCCTCCCGTCCGGTCGGGTTCGCTGGACGGCGGTGCCTCGGACTCGGCGATGGTACGGCCCTCGGCCGCGTCGTCGTTCGCACCGAGCTCCGCATGCGCGGCCTGCGCCGGTGGCTTCGCCGGCGGCGCGTGGCGCCTCGGTTCGTCGTCCAGCGCGAGACTCTGACGCAGGTCGCTCGACGCGCGTCGAAACTCGGCGAGCCCCTTGCCGAGCGACCGCGCGATCTCGGGCAATCGCTTGGGCCCGAGTACTAGCAATCCGACGATCAGGACCACAGCCAGTTCCAGCGGACCGACACCGAACATGGGACGAATCCTAGCCCTGGTGGCGTGCCTCGGGGACTGGGACCGGGGTCGGCGGCTCCCCCCCCTCAGAAATCACCGCCAACCCCGGTCTCCTTCGAAAATGTCGGAAGTGGAGCCGGCGCCGGCCAATCAGGAAGACCGCCACCGGCTCCGTCCCCCGCTAATCCCTTCCCCCGATAGCGATCTGTGTTGCCCGCACCGTGTGCTGGACGCGCAGTCTCTGGTTGCTCTGCTCGGCGACGACCTCGAGGCCGGTGTTGTAGCGGCCGCCGTGGCGCGGGCGACACCAGGCAACGCGCACGATCTCCTCGCGTCGGATGCGCCCGTCGGAGTCGCGCAGTTTCACGCGGAGCAGGGATTTCACCGGTACCGGCGCCTCGAGCTGGAGGCACAGGCCCGAGTCCGACTCGTCGAGAGCAAAGCCGCTTCGCGGGCCTCCTCCCGTCACGTCGCCGGGAAAGTGAGCCACCTCGGCCAGGTGTCGGACCGGTTCGCGAAGCTCCACTCGGCCGTCGCGCGAGCCCGAGTCGATCGAATACAACGGGTTGGACGTCTGCATGCCCACTCGAATGAGCAAGCAACATGCCAGCGGCTCAGGCCGGCGCAACAAATATTTCAAGCTACTGATATCATTTAGGAAAATTGATCTGACCGGACCCTCCGCCGTCTGTCGGCAGGCCGAGCAGAATGGGTGGTTTCACCCCCTCTCAGGCGCAAGCTTTTGAAATGAAAGGCTGTTCTAGGTGTCGGAATTCGAACACGGGTGTCAAATCCGTGGACATTCAAGCGGGTGCAGGGAGGTCGAATACGGCAACGAGTTCGCGTGCGGAGCCGTCGCTCAGCGTGAAGCCGCCCCCGGCTGCCGAAGCGATCTCCTTGCACAGGGCGAGCTCGGCGCGCGGCTGCGCCGAGACAGTCATCGCTGTAGACGGTTCGGGGATGTGACGCACCAGGATCCGAAGCGCCGGGCCACCGCGCAGGCCAGCCGGGTCGTGATGTGAGGCAATGTAGAGATCGCCCCCCTCCCGGGAGCGCAGGATCAGGTTGGCGAGCAGTCCCCGCAGGCCGAGCCGCAGATCTACCGGGTTTGCGAGTACCTGTGGCCGCTTCTGGTCGAGCTCCTTGAGTACGACGACGCGCCGCCGTGACAGCTCGCTGCGCAGGGCGTCCAACAGCGACTCGATCAGCTGGGTCGTGTCAACGGCCACCAGGCCCGCGCCGCTCTTGCTGCCGGCTTCGATCAAGTCGTCGGGGCCCAGCGCGATCAGCGGAAGCTCGTCGTCCTCCTCGATCCACTCCGGCTCGGGGAGCCCTTGCTCGTCCGGCTCGAGCTCGGCCTCGAGCAGCGATGGCTGGGACGCCCCGTCGTCAGTGTGACCCGTCGCTTCGGCTCTTTCGTCCGCGGCATCCGGCCACGAGACCAGGGCGGTGTCTGGCTCGATCCGGAGGTGGCGAGCCTCGAGCGGGTCTGCCGAGTACTCGGCAAGGGCACGGATCACGACCCCCTCGAGCTCTCGGAAGTTGCCGGGCCAGCTGTGGAGTTCGAGCGCCTCGATCGCATCGGCGGCGAAGTCGCGGGTGTGTTGGCCTGCTGCGTTCGACCAGAAGAGCGAGCTTGCGCGGGCAAACGGTGCAATGGCCCCCGGCCGCTCGCGCAGTGGCGGGACGGAGATGGAGAGCCCGGCGAGCGCGGCCAGCAGCTCGGCGTCCTCGGCGGCCCCTGCCGGTGGCAGCGACGCGACCCAGCGCAGGCGCGTTCCCGAAGCGACGCCCGGCGGGAGACCGTACTCGATCCACTGGAGGAGGCTGCTGCACAGAGAGGCCGGCAGGTCCTCGGGTCGCTGGAGCAGCAATGTCGCGCTCGAGGCCCCCGCAGCTCGCTGGATCGAAGTCAGCAGATGGGCTTCGTCGCGCGCGGCCGAGCAGTCGATCTCGACGAACGGCATCGTTCCACCCGATGCATAGCCGCCAAAGGTGTGGACATAGCGTGCGAACAGTGCGCGCCCCGTCCCACGCTCTCCGCGGATGACGAGTGGCACGTTCGCATGCTTGGGGTCCATCGCGCGCAGCAGCTCGCCGACGCCGAGGTCGTCGAACCAGCGGATGAAGCGCTCGGCGAGTCGGTCGCGGTAGCGCCGCACAGAGAGCGAGTCGCGCGCAATCCGCGCACCGAGTGCCTGGCGGATCGCTCCGCGCAGCTGCGCGGCCGAGTGCGGTGCGGTCAGCACGTGCGCATCGACAGTGTCGAACAGGCGGAGCAGCTCGGCCTCACCGAGCTCGCTCGTCAGCAGGAGCCAGCGGCAATCGCCGAGGCGCGCGGCGTTGCGGTGGGCAAATTCGAGCTCGATCTCGATATCACCGGCCAGACCCAGCACGACTGCGCGGGGCGGCGCAGAACTCTCGAGCTCGATGTCCGTCGGAGAGCCGACCCGCGCGACGTCGCCCGCTGCGATCATGCGCTCGAGCGCAGCTCGCTGGGCTGCATCGCGGTGCAGGATCCAGATCTGCGGTGTCTTCGTGGACATACCGGGCCTCGGGATGGTGTCGCACCGATCTGCGTCGGGCGCACTCTCTCGACAACCATGCGAGAGCAAGCCACGTGCCACCGCCGTAAGCTCTCGTGCGACCGGCAGCTGTTCCGCCAACTACGCAAGCTATTGAACGAATCTCGTTTCGTGTTCGAGAGACGGGGCGCCTGCTGCTGGACCAACGATACCCGACCAGTTCCGCCGGTGGGTTGCGGGCTTCCCTGCTGTGAAATGCTCCGAGAGGACGCGGAAGCTGCCGATTGCCGCTGCGCGAGGGCTGCGCGAGAGTTGCCGGGCGCGTGGTCTTCGATCGACGACCCGCGGCAGGGAGTACAACGTCATTCCTCGTTCCACCCCCACCGTCGTCATCCTAGCGATCACGGCGTGTCTGCTCGTGCTCGCAGCGCCGAGCGTGCGTGGCGAAGACAGCACGGACGATGCGGTCGATCTGGTGGGCACCTGGCACGTCCTGATCCACTACCGTGACTCCGACGCCGCGAACCCGGACGTGATGCGCTGGGACGACCGGCTCTGGGTGTTCCAGCGCAAGGGATCGCGACTCGCATGGACCGAGTACCCGATCGTCGTGTTCACCGATCGCGACGGCCGTTTCGAGCGAAGCCGTCACGGACAGCGGCGGGTGCTACACGCCTGGGAGCCGAACGCGGCCCAGCAAGCACAGATCGAAGCGGGGCTCGAGTTCAATACGCTCGGCTCGAAGAAGAAGACGTTGCGCCGAAAGCGCGATGGCAGCTGGCAGTCGACCGGGGCGGCGATGACGCTCTCTGCCTCCGTGATCGGCTACCACGAAATCTGGTCGATCCTGGGGCTCGACGAGGTGCCGACCTTCGTGCGCGAGGACGTGCTCGGCTCTGTGCGCGCCGAATCGGTGAGCGGTCGCACCGAGTATCGCGGCAGCGAGATCGACGCGGAGGGGAGCGTGATCCGCGGCGAGTTCGCACGCGACGAGAGTCGACGTGGCAGCTTTCGAATGATGCGCTCGGGCGATGCCGCCTCGGTCGGCACCAAGCGGACCCAGCGCGAGCGCATCCGCGACAGCTTCGACCCGAGCATGCTCGAGCCCGAAGCCGACCCTGGAAAGCGGGAGTGATCGCGGGTGGACGGTGTCGTTCGCGCCGCCGAGCCTCACGACCTCGATCGTGTGGCGGCGCTCTGGACCGCGATCACGCACCATCACGCCCCACTCGATCCGCTGTTCACCCAGCGAGCGGACGCTGGCGAGGTGCTGGGCGAGCTGATTCGCGAGCTCCATCGCGACCGCGACGCGGCGATCTTCGTGTTCGACGCCGCAGGCGATCTGCCGGGGATGTGCATCGTGCGCATCGACCACGCCCCTCCGATCCTCCAGGAGACCGAACGAGCCGAGATCACCGACATCGGCGTGCGCGCCGACGCGCGCCGGCGGGGCATTGCCCGCCGCCTGGTCGAAGCCGCACTTGCATGGGTGCGCGCCGCAGGCGTCGAGCGTGTCGAGATCCAGGTAGCCGTCCACAACCCCGAGGGCCAGGCTTTCTGGCGGGCCCTTGGCTTCGGTGACTTGCTGCACGTATTGCACAGGCGGCTGTAGTCCATCGCGTCAGCGATCGAGTTCGTCGAAGGTCTCGATCAGCCGCACCAGCGTGTCGGCGCCGCGCTCCAAGTTGCGGATGGAAATCTTCTCGTCGGGTCCGTGGATGCCCCGCGTATCGTCGTCGCGCAGCCAGCGCGGCACGAAGCCGTAGACCACGAACCCTCGCTCGCGAAGCCAGTGCGCATCCGACGAGCCCGCGCTCACGCGCGCGATGACGAGCGCGCCCGGGTCGATCGCCTGCGCTGTGGCCTCGATCGCCCGGAACAAGGGTGTTGCGATCGTCGTGCTTCCAGCCTGGAAGCCGAGCAGCCGCACGATCTCGACGGCGGGGTCGGCGATCCGCTTCCTCACCCGTTGCTCGAACTCGTCGCAGCTCGCGCCCGGCAGCAACCGCGCGTCGATCTGGCCGCGCGCCTCGGCGGGCACGACGTTGGTCGTCGGGGATCCCTCGAGCAGCGTCAGAGATACGGTCGTCGTAACGAGTGCCTCGTTGGAGCGATGACGCAGGAAGCGGCGGCGAAACTCGGGGTCGTGGTCGAGTGCGTGCGCCAGGTCCTGGTACGCGCGGCGATCGCGGGGTGCCGCGATCGGAGCCATCGCGCGGAACATGCGCGCGACCTCGGGGACGACGCGTACGTCCCATTCCATGGTTCGAACGCGCTCGAGCGCCGCAATCAACCGAGGTACTGCAGCGTCGCGAGCCGGAATCGCTGAGTGGCCGGGTGTGCCCCGCGTTCGAAGTTCGAGCCAACACGGGCTCTTCTCGGAGACGCTCACCGACCACAGAGGACGCTGACTCGGGATGTCGCGGATCGATCCGCCCTCCCCGAGCACGTAGCGCACGCCATCGAGCAGCTCGGCGCGTTCGCGCAGGATCCAGCCAAGTCCCTTGCGACCGCCGGCTTCCTCGTCGGGCACGGAGAGCAGCAGCACGTCGCGGCGAAGCGGCGTCGCGCGGCGGGCCAAGGCTTCGAGTGCGAGCGCGTGGACGACCGCGAGGCCCTTGGCGTCGAGTGCGCCGCGACCGATCACGTGACCGTGCCGGATCGTTCCGGCGAAGGGATTCTCACTCCAGCCCGTGGCGCGTGCCGCCACCACGTCGAGGTGTGAGAGCAGCAGCAGCGCCGGACGCTCGCCGCTGCCAGGCACGCGGCCGAGCGCAGCCGCGCGCCGGGGTCCCTCGGCCGGTGATGGCGTGCGCACCAGCCGGCTTTGGACACCCCCGCGGTGGAGCTCGTCGACCAGCAGGCGGGCCGCGGGCGCTTCGCCACCGGGTGGATTCACCGTCGGTATCTGAACCAACGCCGAAAGCAGTCGAGCCGCTCGTTTCGCTGGGGTTGCCCCACGAACCGATTCGCCTGGCGATTCATCTTCCCCGGCGGGCGAGCGTTCCGGGTGAGTCGATGTGCAGGAAGCCAGGGAAAGCGCGCAGAGCGACGCCCAGATCGCGACCGGCGGTCCAGACATCAGCCGACCGCACGCGGCTGGCAATCGGGCGGAAGCTTCAACCCCACGGGGAAATAACACCTTTCCGATTTTTCAGCTTCCGGATGCCGGTTGCCTGGTAGCCGCAGGATGGCGCTCGTTGCCGGGTGCACGCCGGTCCCGTGAGGGCTAACTATACCGCCGGGTCCGGGGGGGCCCTTGGAGCTGTTCATGAGTCTGGAAGCGCGGTCCATGCGTGGTGGACCGGTTTCGGCAAGAGTCACCCTCGTCCTGTTGCTGCTATCGCTGGCCATGGTGTCCGGCTTGGGCGCCGGTGACAGTGCGCCGACCGGAATGGATTCCGGCGCTACTGCAGCGTCAGTGGCCGGGACCGAGCCGCTGGGGCCCGGACTGGTGCGCGATTCCAGAGGCTCGCAGTCGGCTGACCGGTTGGAGGTGGCGGCTGCCCCGGCCCGCTCGGCCGCGGACCTGCTGCCCGCGCCGGTCTCTGCAGGACGGTTCCGCAGTGCGGTCGCCATGCGACCGCTGTCCGGCGACGTTTTGGCCGACGAGTTCGCGCTCTATGCCGGGCCGACCGAGCCCGCAGTCGGCGTCATCGAAGGCAAGCTCGAGCAAGGGCAGACGCTGTTTGCCGCGGTCGCCAGGCAAGGCGTGCGGCCGAGCACCGTGCACGCCATCTCGAGCGAGCTGTTCTCGCTGTTCGACTTTCACAAGGCCCAGCCGGGCCAGAGCTTCAGGCTGGTTCTCGACGCCAAGGGCAAGCTTCTCGAATTCGACTACCAGATCGACGACGACGAGAGCGTCCACCTCGCGCGTTCCGAGGATGGTCGCTACCAGGCGGTCTACGACAAGAGCGAGTTGGTGCCGCACGTCGTCCGGATGGCTGGCATCGTGAACAGCAGTCTCTACGAGGCGATCGGGAAACTCGGCGAGGATCCGGCACTCGCCAGCGCTTTTGCGGCCGTATTCGCCTGGGAGTTCGACTTCACCCGCAGCGTTCGGCCCGGCGACGAGTTCCACGTGCTCTACGAGCGGCTCTATCGCGAGGATCGCAACGGGCGCCAGCACTATGTGAGGCCGGGCCAGATCCTTGCGGCGCACTACCGCGGCGGCGATCGGGAGATGCAGGCGCTCTACTTCGAACCCGAATCGGGGCGCGGGGGCTACTACCGGATGGATGGGACCTCCATCGAACGCCAGTTCCTGACGGCGCCGGTCGAGTACTCGCGCATCAGCTCGACCTACTCGAACGCGCGCCCACACCCCATTCTGAAGGTGACGCGGGCGCACCCCGGGATCGACTACGCGGCACCGCACGGTACCCCCGTATGGGCCGTGGCCGACGGGACAGTGATTCATCGCGGTCGTGCCGGGGGCTTCGGTCATCTCGTCAAGGTCCGGCACGTGAACGGCTACGTGTCCTACTACTCGCACCTTTCGCGCTACGGGAAGGGCCTGCACGTCGGTCAGACCGTCAGCCAGAAGGAAGTGATCGGCTACGTCGGAAGCACGGGGCTGGCAACCGGGCCGCACGTCTGCTTTCGCATCGCCAAGGACGGGCGCTACATCGATCCGTTCAGTGTCGAGACACCGGTCGCCGACGCCATCTCGCTGGCGAGCTGGTCCGCGTTCTCACGCGTGCGCGACGATATGTTGATGCGGCTCGATGGAGCGACGGCGGTTGCCGTTCAGGACGCCTTGTAACCGGCGAAAGACCGCGCCCCCCCGGTATCAGAGTTCACCCGAGCCCGTCTTCGCCGCCTAGGCGTTGAGTTGTCGCGAGGACGGCGGCTGTGCGAGCCTGATGGGGTGGCGCGTGCACCAGCGCGCCCGGAGGTCGGAGTCAGCAGTGGCAATCGCAGGTGGACTGGAAGCGGCGCTTGGGCGGCTCGGCGAGGCGCTCGGCGAGCGCGAGGTCGCGCACGCCGCGAGCCTGAGAGCATCTCGCGACAGGGCGTTCGAGCTCTACGAGCGCGTGGCTGGGGCGCTCGAGCACTATCACGCGGCGATCGAGGCCGCGGGTGCACCACACCTGTGTGTCGAGCTGACACCCCCGAGGCTCGACGAGAAACACGTGCGCTCGTACGAGTTCGACCTGCGTCGGGGCCGCCACCGCGGCCTGTTCGTGCTCAAGAGCCGGGGCGAACTCACACTGGTCGGGCCGTACCGCACCGGCAAGACCGAGGGCCCCTGTCGCAGCTTCCCGATCGAGGCCGATGCCGAGATCGAATCTGCGCTCGTCGAGTTCGTTTCGAGCTTCCTCGAGGAGGCGGCCACTCCGTGACGTCGGCCGCGCATGCGCTGGCCGGTGTGCGTCGTGTGCGGGTCGGCACCACGAACGGCCAGAAGATCGCGGCCGCCACCGATGCGGTTGCCTGCTATGCGCCCCACGCGGAGGTCGAGGGGGCGGCGGTAGAGAGCGGCGTCTCGCCGCAGCCCGTCGGCTTCGAGGAGATCTCGCTGGGCGCGCGCAACCGTGCGGCCCGCGCGTTCGCTCTCGGCGACTGCGATCTCGCGGTTGGCTACGAGGATGGACTGGTCGAGCTGTTGGCACTCGGCGGCGACTCGCGCGAGCTGTTGAACGTGGGCTGCGCCGCGGTCACCGACGGCTCGGCGACATCGCTCGGTCTGTCTTCGGCCTTCGCCTATCCACCGCAATGCGCGCAGCGTGCCGTCCGGGATCGAGCGCCGATCGGCGAGCTGTTCGACGCGCTATGGGCCGATCGCTCGGCGGCGATGGGCTTCGAGCCGTCGGCGGAATGTGAGGGAAACATCGGGAAGCTAAGTCTCGGTGTCCTGGTGCGCAGCGAGTACGCGCGTCATGCGATTGTCTGCGCTCTGGTTCGCTTTCTGCACCCCGACTTGTACGTCGAGTCGGCGCCTTCGACCCAGGGCGTGGCGTGAGCGCGCAAACCCCGGCGGCTTCGGCGCGGGTCGAATCGCTCGACGATCTCGTCGAGTATTTTCGCAGCGCGGAGACACGGACCGCGGACTTTCGCATCGGGACCGAGCACGAGAAGATCGGGGTGTACTCGGACGGGCTCGCGCGCGTTCCATACGAGGGGGAGCGCGGCATCGGCGCGCTGCTCGAGGCGGTCGCCTGCTCTGGGGGGGATTGGAGAAGGATCTACGAGGGCGCGAACCTGATCGCGCTCGAGAAGGACGGCGCCAGCATCACGCTCGAGCCGGGCGGTCAGCTCGAGCTATCCGGTGCGCCGCTGCACACGCTGCGCGAGACCTGCCGGGAGTTCAACGCCCATGTCGACCTGCTCAAGCGGGTGGCCAAAGAGTTCGGCATCGAGTGGCTCGCGCTCGGTGCCGATCCATTCCATGCGACGTCCACGATCCCACGCATGCCCAAGAGCCGCTACGAGATCATGCGGTCCTACCTGCCGACGCGCGGCAGCCTGGCTCTGGACATGATGCACGCCACGGCAACGGTACAGGCAAACTACGACTATGCGAGCGAGTCGGACATGACTTCGAAGCTGCGCGCTGCGCTCGGCTGCTCGCCGATCAGCTCCGCGTTGTTTGCGAACTCGCCGCTCGTCGAGGGCCGCGATAGCGGCTTCGCCACGCGCAGGGTCGACATCTGGCGCGACACCGATCCGGACCGATGTGGCCTGCTGCCATTCGTCTTCGAGGACGACTTCGGCTATCGCCGCTACACCGAATGGGCGCTCGACGTGCCGATGTTCTTCGTGGTGCGTGACGGCAGGTACCACGAGCTGCGCAACACGACTTTCCGCGATTTCGTCGAGCGCGGCATCGAGGGCGAGGGCGGTCGGGTCGAAGCGACGATCGCGGACTGGGATCTTCACCTGACGACGCTGTTCCCGGAGGTGCGGCTCAAGCGCTTCATCGAGGTGCGGGGTGCAGACGCATCACCGAGCTCCTTCATCTGCGCCCTGCCGGCGCTCTGGAAGGGCATCCTGTACGACGACACGGCGACGGCCGACGCCTGGCTGCTCGTCGCAGACTGGAAGCCGGAGCAGCGCGTGGAGGTGCTGGAGGCGGTGGCACGTGACGGTCTGCGCGCGGGCGCAGCCGGTACGCCGGTGCTCGAGTTGGCCCGCGATCTGGTGCGGATCGCGGACGACGGTCTCGGGCGGATTGCACAACGGGGCGAGACCGACGCAGACGAGCGGCACTTCCTGGACCCCCTGCGCGAACGCATCGAGGACGGTCGAAGCCTCTCGGATCTCGTGCTCGATGCCTGGCGGGCATCCGGCGGCTCGGGGGGGCGGTTGCTCGAGAGCATTCGCTACTGATAGATTGCCGCGGCCCGGCGCCCTGGAGAGTTCATGAGCAATCCGAGCTTCAAGATCACATTCACTCTGGGCCCGGAAGACGTCGCGTATTTTCGGCGCCTCTTCCGGCAGGCGCGCAAGGCCGCTGGCCGCGAGGACGAGGGGAAGATCCTGCGCAGTGCGAAGCGGCTGCTGCGCGAAGTTCGACATGGAAGGAAGACGCCGAAGTTCGTGCTCGAGGCGATGACCACGCTCGATCATCTGCTGGAGCTGATCGAGGATGTCGACTACAGGCCGCCGCGAGCTGTGCGCAACCGGATCCTGGGAGCGCTCGCCTATTTCGGCAATCCAGGCGACCTGATCCCCGACCACATTCCCGTGTTTGGCTTCCTCGACGACGCACTGATGGTGAAGCTCGTGGAAGGCGAATTCGCCTTCGAAATCGCGGCTTATCACAAGTTCGTCAAGTACCGTGCTGGTGCTGAGCAGCGCCCCTGGACGGACGCCGCCAAGAGCCGACTTCCGCAGCGACTCGAGGCGCAGCGCAAGAAGCTGCGCGCCGAGGTCGATCGTAAGTTGCAGCGTCAAGCGGGCCATCGCGGACTGTTCAGCTAGCGGCTCCATCTGCAAGGCGATCGCCGATGACGGACACTGGGAACGAGCTTCCGAAGCTGCTGATCGTCGACGACGAGGAAGCCATCCTCGAGACGATGGCCCTCACCTTCGACGGCGAGTACCAGGTCGTGACCTCGAACGACGCGCGTCGCGCGCTCGATCTCCTGGCCGATCACGCGCCTGTCGCGGTCGTGATCACGGATCAGCGGATGCCGGACATGACGGGGTCCGAGTTCCTTGCGAAGGTCTACACCCGCTTTCCGGAGACCTCGCGCATCATCCTCACGGGCTTTTCGGATATGGCTTCGACCGTCGATGCGATCAACGACGGCCACGTCTACGCCTACGTGAACAAGCCGTGGGAGCCCAACGAGCTCAAGCAGATCGTACGCCGCGCCTACGAGCATCACGCACTCACGGTGGAGAATCGGCGCCTGCTCGAGGAGCTACGGCAGTCGAACCAGTTCCTCGAGGCGGTGATCGACCGCCTCGCCACCGGTGCGCTCGCCGTCGATGCCGACGGTGTCGTGCGTGCGGCGAACCGAGCCGCCCGCGATCTGCTGCGCATGCCCGACGACCCGCGCGGTGTGCCGATGTCCGAGATGATGACGCGCAAGGGGCTCGAGCCGCTCGCCGACACCGTGCAGCGACTCGTCGACGACGGGGAGGGGCGTTTCGAGGATGCCGAGTTCCGCGTCGGAGAGGGTGCGAGGCGCGTACGGCTCACACTCGAGACGCTCGAGGACGCTACTGGACGATCCTTTGGCTGGGTGTTCTTGTTTCGCGAAGTATCGCACGAGCCTCTGCGCCGCCGCTTCGACGAGATCGTGGTCGATATCGGCAAGAACGAGGGCTCGTTGCGTCCCCGTCTCGAGCTGGCGCTGGGCGAAACCGCTGCGCTCACCAAGGACGTCGGCGAGAGCGGGATCATCTCGCCGGGCATGGCGGAGCTGGCAGAGCGGATGCAGCGCGCCCAGACGGCGATCCAGAGCTGGCTCGACGTCGACGAGCTACTCGCGAGCGAGGACTACCCCGACGCGCAGCCGTTGCGCGATCGCATGAACGTCGCGCTGCGGCGTTGGCCCAGCGGCGAGCTGATCCCCGAGCGTGTGCAGCAGCTCACCCAGCGGGTCGAGGCCTACTACGAGTCGGGTGAGAACACGAGGGAGCGGGTGCTCTAGTGAGCCAGGGCCAGGCCCGGGGTCTCGACCGTCTCGAGCTGCGAGTCGAGCGGCTGCGGACCGTCCTTCGCTTCACCTATGCCTTCCACGCGCGGGAGGTTCGCTTCGAGCGCGATGAAGGCGAGGGATTCGACCGCGTCTTTCCCGAGACGTTCTCGTTTCGCGTCGACCGCCACGATCCGACCGAGCTGTTCCTCCAGCTCGACGACCTGCTCCAGAAGTCGCGGCTGATCTCGGCGCGCGCGAATCGTCGCGATGCGCGGCAGCTCGTCACCCGTCTGCTCGCCGGCGCGCCGCGGTATCTGGAGACGATGCGCGTGCGGCTCGGCGGTGAGGGAGGGCTCTCGGGCGAGTCGCGCGTCCGGCTTCACCAGGACATGGCGCTGCTGTCGCAGATCCTGTTGCGCTTCATCGAGACGCGCGAACTCGGGGACCAGCGCTCGGTGCGAGTCGCTGGCTTCCTGCTGCGCAAGCTGATGTACCGCTGTCTGTGCGTGGTTCTGCGGGAGCGCGTTTCCTCCGAGTATGTCGAGGCCTACGTGCGTGGCGAAGTGGATCCGGTTGATCCGAGCGATGACCCGAGCGAGAGCGGCTTCTTCCACGCGCTCGAGTCCGGGGAGCCGGATCGTGTGCACCGGCTGGTCCTTCGCATGACCGAGCGCGCGTTCCATCTGTGGATCGACGTCTGCCTCGACGAGGCCAATCAGGCCTTCGAGAAGGAGGACTCGCCATTCGAAGATCGCGAGACCGAGGTGATCGCGGCCATCGCGGGCGAAGAGAGCTCTCGGTGGATCCAGCGCGGCGACGACCTGGTGCCCTTCCTGCGCCGCGCGGGTCGCGACAGCCAGCGCATCCACGACAGGCTCGAGGGGTGGTTCCTGCATCAGTACGACATTCGCCACTCCTCGGCGATCATCCACCACGCCGCTCTGCTCGAGCGAGGCGAGGCGGTGGACGGGCGGACAACGCTCTCCTGGCACACACCACCGATGCACACGGTCGAGCTCGCAGTACTCGCGGCGCCGTTTCTGCTCGCCGTCTTCTTCTATGACAGTGCCCCGCGTCTGTTCGACTGGTGGTGCAGCGGGGTTGCGCTGATCGTCAACGCCGCCGCCTTCTGGTACCTGATCTGGAAATTCTGCGTCCGTCGTGACCTGACGTTCTTCCAGTCGTCTGTGCCTCGCATCTTTGCTGGCGTGATCGTCGGCTATCTGCCGGTCTTCCTGATCGACGAGGTCTGGGACCTCGCGAGCCGTGATGCGCGCGCTGTCGGAGGGCTGGCACTGTTCTTGGCCCTGGTGACCTTGCTCTACATCTACCTCGAGGTGCGTCGTCGACTGGGCCAGACCCGGACCGCCTTCACGCGCGCTCGCGCGATTTTCCAGCTCGGCGTGCTCCAGGCCTTCGTGGCGGGCCTGATCATGACGACGCTCGTGGGCCCGTTCATGGTCGAGCGCAACTGGTCGCCGCCGGGTGGCGCGGAGCTTCCGCTCGATGTGCTACGCGTCAGCCTCGATCCAATTGTAGGCGAGCTGCCGCGCGTGATCGGGGTCGAGCCCTTGCTGGTCTTCCCAGCGGTGGTTGGACTGATGACGTTCCTGTCCTTCTTCATCGGGATCTTCCTGCAGTTGATGTGGGAAGACCTGCCGATCACCGAGCCTCTGTAGTGCCGACGATCCGTTTCGGAGGCGCCAGCGTCGAGTGTCCGCTTGGTGCGAATCTACGAATGGTGTTGATCCGAGCGAGGCTGCCGCTGTATACGGCGGCAGCGCGGGCCTTGCACTGTCGAGGACGCGGCGCCTGCGGTACCTGCGCGGTCCTTATCGAGGGCCCGGTATCGCCCTTGACGCCCACCGAGCAGCGTCGCCTCGCCCGGCCTCCCCACCGGCCCGAGCGGGGCCTTCGCCTTGCCTGTCAGGTCCGCGTCGAAGGTGACATCGTGGTGACGAAACATGCGGGATTCTTCGGTCAGCGCGACAGACTGGGAGGCTGAAGACTCGCTGAAGGCCCCGCTGCCAGAGTGGGACGGCCGTCCTACCATCGGAGGCCACCTGGAGCCGCCCAGGACAGCGAAAACGGCTGGAGCACAGCGCGCCCGGCACGGAGAGGAAGCAGATGGAGACCGAGCACACCAAGGTGCTCATCATCGGCAGTGGGCCGGCGGGCTATACCGCCGCGATCTACGCCGCGCGCGCCGAGCTGGCGCCAGTCATGCTGGCGGGTTTGCAGTTCGGTGGTCAGCTCATGATCACGACCGACGTCGAGAACTACCCCGGCTTTCCGGAGAGCGTGACGGGCCCTGGGATGATGGAAATGTTCCAGCAGCAGGCCGAGCGCTTCGGCACGCGAGTGCTGCTCGAGGATGCGACCGAAGTCGACTTCGGTCAACGGCCGTTCGTGGCGGAGACCGAGAGCAAGCGCTTCACCGCGGACGCGGTGGTGGTGGCGACGGGTGCTTCGGCGCGCTGGCTCGGGCTCGATAGCGAGCAGCGGCTGGTGAACAACGGTGTCAGCGCCTGCGCCACCTGCGACGGCGCGCTGTTCCGCGGCAAGTCGATGGCCGTGATCGGTGGCGGAGACACGGCGATGGAAGAGGCACTGTTCCTGACCCGCTTCGCCACCCGCGTGACGATCGTGCACCGCCGCGATGAGCTGCGGGCCTCGAAGATCATGCAGGAGCGCGTCTTCAAGAACGAGAAGGTCGAGCTTGCCTGGAACTCGCTGGTCGACGAGATCCTCGGGACGCAAGAGGATGGCGTCACGGGAATCCGGCTCCGGGATGTTCGGACGGGCGAAAAGCGCGAACTCGATGTGGGTGCGGTATTCGTCGCGATCGGCCACCAGCCGAACACCGGCCTCTTCGACGGCGTACTCGACACCGACGCCGCTGGCTATCTGAAGGTGCGGCCCGGATCGACCTACACGTCGGTCGAAGGTGTCTTTGCGTGCGGCGATGTCGCCGATCCGACCTATCGTCAGGCGGTGACGGCCGCTGGAACCGGCTGCATGGCAGCGATAGACGCGGAGCGCTGGCTCGCGGAACTTGGAATCGAGTGATCGCATCGTAGTAGCGATGGGACCGAAACGAGGCTCGGCCACATGGCATTGTCGCGCGAGCGCCTACAGCAGCTGATCGATCGGTCTACCGATATCGTTGTCGGGACCGACGGCAAGGGGACGGTTGTCTACTACAACGACGGCGCGACAAGGATCCTCGGCTACAAGTCCGAGGAGATCATGAACGAGTTCGTCGGTCGTCTGTACCCGAGCGTCGATGAAGCCAAGCGCGTGATGGAGGCGATGCGAAGTCCGGACCACGGGGGTGTCGGCTACGTCGAGACCTTCGAGACCGAGTTCCTGGCCAAGAGCGGTGCGCGCGTTCCTGTCGCGATCTCTGCCACGCTGATCTCCGACGAGGAGGGCCGCGAGAACGGAACGATCGGGTTTGCCAAGGATCTGCGTGACATCCTGCACCGCGAGGGTCTCGCGCGGCTCGGCGAGGCCGCCGTCGGCTTGTCCCACGAGATCAACAACTCGCTGGCCGTCATCACGAACCAGGTCGAGCTGCTCGATCTCGAGATCGAGCGGCTGGCCGGCGACCGCGACTCGTCCGTCGAGTGCGAACGTCTCGACGCGGTTAGCCGTGAGGTTGCGCGCATCTCCGAGATCCTTGCGCGCTTCGGCGAGATGGTGCGCGCTGACGAGGTCGAGACGGTGACCTACGTCGGACCGACGAAGATGGTCGACCTGAGCAGCCGGCAACGCGGTGAGAAGGACGAGCGTCTGGCCGGCTTGCGCATGCTGATCGTCGATGACGACGACGGCATTTGCCGCACCTTGCAGGAGATCCTCGAGGTCGGCGGCTGTGAGGTCGAGACCGCGCCCGACGGCGCCGAGGCGCTGATCCGGATCCAGCGGAGCAAGTTCGACCTCGTGCTCTCCGACGTGGTGATGCCCAATATGGACGGCCACGAGCTGTACCAGGCGATCAAGCGCGACCATCCGGCTCTTCCGATCTTGTTGATGACCGCCTTCCACCACGACAAGGACCACATCATCAAGCGAAGCCGAATGCAGGGTCTCGAGGGCGTGGTCTTCAAGAAGCCCGTCGACCCCGCGAAGCTTCGCGACGCCATCGCCGCGGCGGCGGGCCGCAGCTGAGCGGTCGTCCGAGGCTTTTCCAGAGTGCCGAGGCGCCAGGCGAGCGGTGCGGCCGGTTACCGGGAAGTCCTCGGCGGCGCGGGTGTTCGCGCCAGGGCTAGCGCGGCGATCTCTCGGACTCCGGCGCTGCGCAGCACTTTCGCGCAGGCCTCGAGCGTCGCACCCGTCGTAACGACGTCGTCCACCAGCCACGCTCGGCCGTAGCCCGGGCGAGATGTTTCGAACGCCCCGCGTACGTTGCGGCGACGCGCTCGGCGGTCGAGACCGGTCTGGCTCGGCGTGTCCCGCGTGCGGCGTAACAAGCGCAGATCGAGCTTCGCACCGGTGCCACGCGCGACGTCGCGTGCGGCGAGCGCCGCCGGATTGAAGCCGCGCTGCGCGAGGCGCCGCGGGTGAAGCGGAACGGCGACGACGAGATCGGGGGCGGCGCCTGGCACGCGACTAGCGGCTGCCCGCGCGAGTAGTCCCGCGACGCCGAGCGCCGTCGGGTCGAGTCCGCGCAGCCCGGGCTCGGGATATTTGAAGCGGCGAATCCAGTGCAGGACCTCCCCCTCGTAGTAGACGGCCGCCGTGCAGCTCGTGAGCAGCGGTCGGCGAGCGCGGCAGCGCTGGCAGACGTCCGATCCCCGAAGCGGTCCGCGCTGCTGGCAGCGCATGCACAGCCCGGACTCGATCCAGGGAAGCGCCGCGCGGCAGCTCTCACACAGCGCTGCGTCGCGTGTGTCTCGGGGCAGCAACCAGCGCTCGCAGCGGCAGCACTGCGGCGGAAACAACAGATCGAACAAACCGTCGAGCAGCGCGCGCACGGCGCACCTCCCCGGGACCGGGGCAGGCGGGTGTTGGCTAGGCGTCGACCACGAGTGAGCGGCCGGTCATCTCGTCGGGTATGGGCAGGCCCATCAATGCGAGCACGGTCGGGGCGAGGTCGGCCAGGCCGCCGTCGATGATCGTTCGCCCGGCGGGATCGCGTGTCGCCCAGTAGATGGGTACGGGGTTGGTGGTGTGGGCGGTGTGGGGCTCTCCGGTCTCGGGATCGACCATCAGCTCACAGTTGCCGTGGTCGGCGGTGATCAGCAGCTGTCCCCCGGCCTCGAGCACGGCTGCGCACAGCCGATCGAGACAGCGATCGATCGCCTCGACGGCTTTCACAGCGGCGTCGAGCATGCCGGTGTGGCCGACCATGTCGGGGTTCGCGTAGTTGATGAGCACGAAGTCGTACTCGTGCTCGGCGAGCCGAGCGATCAGGGTCTCGGTGACCTGCAAGGCGCTCATTTCGGGCTTGTGATCGTAGGTCGCGACGTCGCGCGGCGACGGAATCAGCACGCGATCCTCGCCGGGGAACGGCTCCTCGATGCCCCCGTTGAAGAAGAAGGTGACGTGCGCGTACTTCTCGGTCTCGGCGGTTCGCAGCTGCTCGAGCCCGCGCTGAGCCAGCACCTCGCCCAGGATCTGGCGCTGGATCCGCGGCGGAAAGGCGACCGGCAGCTCGAACTGGGCGTCGTACTCGGTCAGGCAGACACAGGTTGCGAGCGTTGGAACCGAGTCGCGCACGAGTTCGCCGTGAAATTTCTCGGGCATGGCACTGGACAGCGCATTGCTGATCTCACGCGCACGGTCCGCGCGGAAGTTGAAGAACAGCACGCCGTCGTCGTCCTGGATCGCGCGCCCGCCGTCGATCACCGAGGGTGCGACGAACTCGTCGGTTTCGCCGCGAGCGTAGGCGTCATCGATGGCTGCCAGGGCGTCGGCGGCTGTCTCTCCCTGTCGCCCGACCAGCGCGCGATAAGCGAGGCCGATCCGATCCCAGCGGTTGTCGCGGTCCATCGCGTAGTAGCGGCCGATGACGGTCGCGATATGTGCGCCGGCTGCTTCGACGTGTGGCACCAGCTTCCCGACATAGTCTCGGCCGGAGGTCGGCGGCGTGTCACGACCGTCGAGCAGCGCGTGCACGGCAGTCGAGATGCCACGCCGGCCGCAAGCCTCGAGCATTGCGTACAGGTGCTGCTGGTGGGAGTGGACGCCTCCGTCCGACACCAGGCCGATCAGGTGCAGGTAGCCGCCGCTCTCCGACACCGCGTCGAGGCAGCCGCGCAGCACCTCGTTCGACTCCATCGCGCCCGCGGTCAGCGCCTTCGAGATGAGCGTCATTTCCTGTTCGAAGATACGGCCGGCGCCCATCGTCATGTGCCCGACTTCGGAGTTGCCCATCTGACCGGGGGGCAGGCCCACGGCTTCGCCCGAGGTCTCGAGCTTTGCGGTCGGAAAGCGTGCCGCGGCGTCGGCGAAGAATGGACCCTGAGCCTGTGCGGTCGCGTCACTCTCCCCCTCGTCCCCGAGCCCGAAGCCGTCGAGCACGACCAGCACCACCGGCCCGCTCATTGTGCGCTCCCGCCGCTCGCTCCGGCGGCCGCTATTTCGGGCAGGGGGAGCTCGATCGGTGCGGCGTCGCGCCACAGTCTCTCGAGGTCGTAGTGCTCGCGGGCCTCGGGTACGAACACGTGGCAGATGACGTCGTTACAGTCGATCAGCACCCAGTGGCCCTCGTCGAGGCCTTCGACGCCGAGCGGAGGATCGCCTGCCTGCTTGAGCGTCTTCACGACCTCCTCGGCGATCGCACGCACCTGCCGGTTCGACTGCCCGCCGACGATCACGAAGGCCTCGGTGAACGATGTCAGCTCGCTCACGTCGAGTGCGACCGGGCGATCGGCCTTGCGGTCGAGCGCGGACCGTGCGATGCGGCGCGCTTTGTCCTGGCTTCCCGTATCTCGCGTCACTGCCGCGCACTCGTCTGCATCGTCCCCCGGCTGGCGTAGGCGTTGCTCTTCTCGATCGACTCCCTCACGACTTCCGGAACCAGGTAGCGGAGCGAGCGACCCGCGCGAACGCGCGCTCGCAGATCCGTCGCCGATACGTCGAGCGCCGTGATGCCCACGAGCTCGATCCGGGTTCCGGCGTTGCGGTGATTGGCAGCAAGACCGTCCGGCTCGAGCTCGACGTCTTCGCGGACGCACTCGGGAAGCCACTCTCGCAGGCTCCCCGTCTGGACGGGCGGCCGGGTGGTCACCGCGAAGTTCGCGAGCGTGAGAAGTCGTCGCGGCTCGCGCCAGCCTCCCATCTCCTGGAAGGCATCGCGGCCCAGGATGAAGAGCAGTCGATCGCGTCCGAGCGCCAGCTCGCGTCCGAGCGCCTCCAGGGTGTCGACCAGGTACGACGGGCCCGCTCGCTCGACTTCGAGCATCGACAGCTCGAAGCGAGTGTTGCAGGCGATCGCGCTACGCACCCACGCCAGTCGCTCGGCAGCGGGGGCGATCGGATCGGCTGCGTCGTCGCTGTGCTTGTGCGGAGGCTGGCCGCTCGGGACGAACACGACACGCTCGAGCTCGAGCCGCTCGGCGACTTCCTCTGCTGCGCGCAGGTGTCCGAGATGGATCGGGTTGAAGGTACCGCCGTAGATGCCGACGCGTGCGCTCATTCGCGCAGCTGACCGTCCCCGTACAAGACGAACTTGCGCGTCGTGAGGCCCTCGAGACCCATCGGTCCGTAGGCGTGGATGCGTGAATTGCTGACGCCGATCTCGGCGCCGAGGCCGAGCCGGAAGCCGTCGGAAAACGCCGTCGAGCAGTTGATGCCCACTGTCGACGAGTTGACCCGGCGCAGCCACGCCTGCCCGGCGGCGTAGTCGCGGGTCACGATCATGTCCGTGTGGTTCGAGCCGTAGCGGCGGATGTGCCCAATCGCGTCTTCCATCGAGTCGACGACCTTCACTGCGAGGATCGGCGCCAGGAACTCGGCGGGCCAGTCCTCGTCTGCCGCGGGCCGAGCCTCGACGAAGATCTCACAGGTGCGCGCGCAGCCGCGGATCTCGACGCCCTCCTCGTGCAGCGGCTTGAGCACGTGCTGAAGGGTTCGCTCGGCCGCGTCGGCGTGGCACAGTAGAGTCTCGAGGCCGTTGCACACTGCCATCTGCCGGATCTTCGAGTCGCGCACGATATCGCGAGCCATGTCCGGGTCGGCGCTAGCGTCGATGTAGACGTGGCAGATGCCGGCGTCGTGCATGATCACCGGAATCCGCGAGTGCTCGGTCACGTGACGGATCAGGCCCGGGCCGCCGCGCGGAATGATCAGGTCGACATAGCGATCTTGCTTCAAGAGGGCATCGATCGCGGCCCGGTCGGTGGTCGAGACGATCGCGACGGCGTCCGCGGGAAGCCCGACGTCGACGGCGGCCGCTCGTAGCTCCTCGCCCAGCGCGAGGTTGCTGTAGATGGCCTCGGATCCACCGCGCAGGATTACGGCGTTGCCGGCCTTTACGCACAGCACAGCGGCGTCGACGGTCACGTTGGGACGCGACTCGTAGATGATGCCGATCACGCCGAGCGGGATGCGCATCCGCCCGACACGCAAGCCGTTGGGGCGGACCTTCATGTCGCTGATCTCGCCGACTGGATCGGGCAGTGCGATGACGTCTCGCACGCCCCGTAGCATGTCGGCCCACTTGTCTTCGCTGAACGCAAGGCGGTTGACCAGAGGTGTCGGGACACCCTTCTCCTCGGCCTCGCGCAGATCGTGGGCGTTCGCTTCGGCAATGCGCTCGCGCGCTGCTTCGAGCCGCTCGACCACACGCTCCAGCCAGGCGTCCTTGTCGCGCGCACCGAGCTCGGCGAGCACATCGCTCGCGGCCTCGGCTCGCCGGGCGATGTCGCGGATCTGTCGTTCTAGCTCTTCGCTCATGGTGTCGCTCACGGCGGGCCGGGCGTCACGGATCCAGGACGACCAGATCGTCTCGGTGGATCACCTCTCCGCCGTTCGAATAGCCTAGCACTCGCTCGATCTCGCGCGTTGCGATCCCCTTGATCGCTGCGATCGCTTCGGCCGGGTAGGCGGCAAGTCCGCGCGCAAGCTCTCGGCCCGATTCGTCGACGCACGAGACCGCGTCGCCGATCTGGAACCGACCCTTTACGTCCACCACGCCCGCCGGCAGCAGGCTCCGGCCGCGATCGATGAGCGCTCGTGCCGCACCCTGGTCGATCACGATGCTGCCCCGGACGCGCGCGGTAAACGCCAGCCAGTGCTTGCGACTCGCCATTCGCTGCTCGGGCTCGTCGGGCACGAAGAGCGTTCCGAGCTCCTCGCCGGTCGCCGCCCTCAGCAACGCGTTGCGCGTGTTGCCATTGCACACGATGGTGGCCGCGCCCGAGCGCCCTGCGCTCCTCGCCGCCTCGAGCTTGGTCAACATTCCGCCGCGGCCGAAGGCGTTGGTGGAGCCACTCGCTGCGGCCTCGATCCGTGGTGTCACGTGTTCGACCAGCTCGATCAGGGCTGGCGTGGGCTCGCCGTCACGCGGGGCGTGCTCGAACAGACCGTCTACGTCAGTCAGGATGACCAGGAGCTGCGCGCCGGTCAGGTTCACCAGGGTCGCCGACAGGCTGTCGTTGTCGCCGAACCGGATCTCGTCCGTTGCGACGGTGTCGTTCTCGTTCACGATCGGAACCACGCCGAGTGCGATCAGTTGCTGCAGCGTGCGGCGCGCGTTGAGGAAGCGCTCGCGGTCCTCGAGACCGCTGCGCGTGAGCAGTACCTGGGCGACCTCGCGTCCGCGCTTGGTGAAGCGGCGCCGATACAGCTCCAGGAGCCCGATCTGGCCGACGGCGGCCGCCGCCTGCTTCTCCGGGATCGTGCGTCCAGGATGGTCCCAGCCCAGGCGATGGGCGCCGACGGCAATCGCGCCCGACGATACGATCACGACCTCCCGGCCCTGGTCGAGCAACATCGCGACCTGTCGTGCGAGGCTCGTGAACGCGGCAGGGCGTATCTCGCCACCGCGAGTGAGCGTGCTACTCCCGACCTTGACGACGATGCGCTTCGCCCGTTTGGCGTGTGTGACCCGCGCGCTCATGCGCTCGCCTCGTCGAGGCAGCGAAGCATCGCGACGACGAGCTCGGACACTCCCTGGCCGGTGGAGCTCGAGATGCGAACCACCTCGCAGCCGCGCCCGCGCAACGCCCGCTCGGTGTCGCCGACGCGCCGCGCATCCGCCGCGTCGGTCAGCAGCTCCGTCTTGTTGATGGCCACGAGCTCGCGGCGCTCGAGCAGCTCCGGGCGGTAGCGACCGAGCTCAGCGCGAATCGCGTCGTAGTCGACGAGCAGGTTGCGCCCCTCCATCAGCATGGCCGCGACATCGAGCAGGTGGACCAGCACGCGGGTGCGCTCGATGTGGCGCAGGAAGCGGTCGCCGAGCCCCGTGCCTTCGCTTGCACCCTCGATCAGACCCGGCACGTCGGCTGCTACGAAGCGGCGATCGTCGAGCTCGACCACCCCGAGTGAGGGCACGAGCGTCGTAAAGGGATAGCTGGCGATCTTGGGCCGTGCCGCCGAAATGCGCGCGAGCAGTGTCGACTTGCCGGCGTTCGGGAAGCCGATGATCCCGACGTCGGCGAGCAACTTGAGCGAGAGCCGCAGCCGGAGGGTCGTTCCGGCCTGCCCGGGGTTCGCGAAGTCGGGCGTCTGACGGGTTGACGTCTTGAAGTGATCGTTGCCCCAGCCGCCGTTGCCGCCTCGGGCGGCAATGTACCGCTGTCCGTGCTCGGACAGGTCCGCAAGGACCTCGGGCTCCTCGGCCTCGCTGTCGGCGTTGAACACCAGCGTGCCGACCGGCACGTGGATCTTCTGGGTGCTCCCGCCGGCGCCGTACTTGCACTGTCCGGCCCCGTTTTCGCCTCGACCCGCGCGTAGCACTCTCAGGTGGCGAAAGGACTGCAGCGTGTTCAGCCCGCGGTCGCCGATCAGCACGATGTCGCCACCGCGTCCGCCGTCGCCGCCGTCGGGCCCGCCCTGCGCCACGAACTTCTCGCGTCGAAAGTGCACGCAGCCGTCTCCTCCGGCACCGGAGTGCACGGTGATCTCGGCTTCATCGACGAAGGTGTGCGCGCTATTGGTCAAGGGACGGAGCTCCGCCCCAGGAGGGACGCGTGTTATTCAGCTTCCACGTGAGCAACGGTGCGGTTGCGCGACTTGCCGTAGCGAACCTTGCCCTCGCGCAGCGCGAAGAGTGTGTAGTCCTTGCCGAGGCCCACTCCCCTGCCGGGATGGATCTTCGTGCCGACCTGGCGGACGAGGATCGCACCGGCCTTGACGGCCTGTCCGCCGAACACCTTCACCCCGCGTCGTTGGCCGTTGCTGTCTCGACCATTGCGCGAGCTTCCCTGACCCTTCTTGTGCGACATGGCTAGGTGCCCTCGATCTTGTCGACGCGAATCTCGGTGTAGTCCTGCCGGTGACCCTGCTTGCGTCGGTAGTTTTTCCGCCGTTTCAGCTTGAAGATCACGATCTTCGGCCCGCGCCCCTGAGCCATGATGGTACCGACGACCTTGGCGCCTTCGACGCGCGGGGTTCCGATCTTGACCGCGTCGGCGGATGTGAGCAGAACCTCGCCGAGCTCGATCGTGTCCCCGACCGCGCCCGGGAGCTTCTCGACCCGGAACGTCTGCTCGGGCGCGACCTTGTATTGTTTGCCACCCGTTCGGACTACGGCGTACATCACGAATCCTCGCTTGCGGGTTTCGTCGGAGAGCCCGGCAGTATCCGCGAATCCACTGACTCGTCAAGCGGTTGCGCTGGCTCCGCGGGCGGCTCGGTGGGCTGCTCCGGCGCGGCAAGGGAGGTGGAGGGCTCGGCTGGCGCCGCCTCCTCTCCGGGAGGCTCTGCGCCTTCCCCGCCCGCGGGGTCTTCGACGCCCGCTGGCTCGAGCCCAGGCGAGTCCTCGCCGCGGTCGGGGCCGGCCGCGGCGGCCGCCGGCGGCTCCTGTGGGGTCATCTCTTCCTCTGCGTCGTCCCTGTCCGGCTTGCGTTCGTCGAGCCAGTCGAGGGCGATCTCCACCGGCGGGCCCTGGTCGAGCGTCGAGATCTCGAACTGCTCCTGGTGCAGCCCGGGCCGCGCCCGCACCTCGATTTCCCGACCGAACTCCTCGGACAACAGCGCGAGCGGCTCCGACTCCGGACCGAGCAGCTGGTGCGCCACCTGGGACGACACGGTGACCGCGATCTTCCGCCCGCAGAAGGCCGGCATGTCCTTGCGGATTTGGCGCATCACCTTGAAGCCCACGCTCTCGGACGACAGCACGTAGCCGCGTCCTTCGCAGCTGCCACACGGCTCGCACAGCGCCTGGACCAGATTCTCGCGGGTGCGCTTACGCGTCATCTCGACCAGCCCGAGCTCGCTGATCTTGAGCACGTTGGTCTTGGCCTTGTCCTGCCGCGCGGCGTCTTGCAGCGCGCGATAGACCTTCTCGCGGTTCTCGCGCGACTCCATGTCGATCAGGTCGATGATGATCAGGCCGCCGATGTTGCGGAAGCGCAGCTGATGCACGACCTCCTTCACCGCCTCGAGATTGGTGCGGTAGACCGTCTCCTCGAGGTCGCGTTTGCCGACGTAGCGACCCGAGTTCACGTCGATTGCCGTCAGGGCCTCGCTCTGGTCGATCACGATTGAGCCGCCGCTCTTGAGAGGCACCTTGCGTTCGAGGTTCGCGTGGATCTGCGCCTCGAGGTCGAAATGGTCGAAGATCGGCGCCTTGCCCTGGTAGTGCTCGATCACGGGCTGCGGATCGGAGACGAAGCGTTTCGAGAACTCGAGCAGGTTCTCGTAGACCTGTTTGTCGTCGATCGCGATGCGCTTCGTGTCGGAGTTGGCGAAGTCGCGCAGCACCCGCTGAGGCAGGTCGGGTTCGGTGTAGAGCACGGAGGGTGCGGCGGCCCCCTCCGTCTTCTCCTGGATCTCGCTCCAGACCGTGGTCAGGTACTTGATGTCCGCTTCGAGGTCGGATTCCGTCAACCCATCACCCGCGGTGCGGATGATGAAGCCGAGCTCGCGCGGCCGAAGCCGCTCGACAACTTCGCGCAGCCGCCGGCGCTCCCTGTCGGAGTCGATCCGGCGCGACACGCCGACGCGCGGCGACCACGGCGTGAGCACCAGATGCCGGCCGGCGATCGACACGTGCGAGGTGATGCGTGCGCCCTTCGTCCCGATCGGCTCCTTGGCGATCTGGACGACGATCTCCTGTCCTTCGCTCAGCACCGTATCGATCGGCGGGGGCGGCTGGCGATCGCGGCCGCGACCGCGACCGCGGCCGCCGCTGCGGTTCTCGGGCGGCTCGTTGAAGTAGTCGCCGACATAGAGGAAGCCGGCCTTTTCGAGACCGATGTCGACGAAGGCCGCCTGCATCCCGGGCAGCACCCGCGACACTCGCGCTTTCACGACGTTGCCCACGACGTCCTTGGTGGCGGCTCGCTCGATGTGGAACTCAATGAACTGGGAGCGCTCGAGAAGTGCGACGCGCGTCTCGCCTCGCTCTGCGTTGACGATGATCTCGTTCTGCATTCATGCCTCCCAGCGTGGGGCGACCGCGTACACACGTGGCGCCGACCATCGCCGGTTGGCGAGTCCGCTCGGGTCCAGAGATGTCGTGGGCCGGGCGCAGGACGGGGGGGGCGGGGGGGTCTACACGGGGCGGCGGGCCCGGGGCGGGCGCCCCCGCCCGCCCCGGTCCGCGG
>JAYZFK010000063.1:0-32661 GCA_036336835.1 Myxococcota bacterium
CGCGCCGAAGTTGGCCGTGATCACGTGCCAGGCATCCCGATCGGACATGGTCGCGTACGTGTAGCCGCCGTTCTGGTTGTCGGCACCCGGATGCAACGAGGCGCCGATCTGCGACCGCACACCCCAGGAACGGTCGCGCATGCCGAAGGCATCGACGGCGATCACCTCGTTGCCAATGCGAATCGTCCCGCTGTAGCGCCCCGGCTGATCGAGGTGGCTGCCGGCCAGCCGGTTCGGCTCACAGATGCCCTCGAAGGTGAGGTGGATCTCCACTTCCTCCGCGTCGGGGTCGAGGTAGTGGATCTCGTAACCACGCAACGGCTCGAGACACCGGTAGTGGATGCCGTTGGCCAGCCGGATGTCGCTGAGATCCTGGTCCGCTGGAATCGGCAGGTGCCACAGATTCTTGGCGTACACGCAGTTCCAGATCTGTGACCCACTGTCGTCCCACAGGAACGCACCGCCCGAAGTCACGTTCTGGTTCGGGCGGAAGAACGGATAGAGCTGCCCCGAGAGCTTGCGCTCGGGCACCGCGAAGGTGAACCAGCAGGTCTCGGTCCAGAACGGATCGTCGCTGGTCGGCGCGTGGAAACGATCGTCGAGATGCGGCTCCATGGGTCTCTCCTCTCTACCGAGCTCGTGTGGTAAAGGTTCTAGCAGGATGCTTGCCGAAGGAGGGAATCCGGTGCACAAGAACCTCACAGTGGCATGCGCGATCCTGGCACTGGCCACGCTGGCGCTGGGCTGTGAGCGGCTGCTGGTCGGTGCGCTGGAACGCGGACTGCGCAGCAACCTGGCCAATGCGACGCAGCTCTCCGACTACGACGACGACGCGCTGCACGTGTTCCTGATCGGCACCGGATCACCCCTGCCCGACCCCGAGCGCGCGAGCGCCTGCACCGCGGTGATCGCGGGGCCGCACTTCATCCTGGTCGATACCGGGCCCGGCTCGGTCGAGAACCTGGCGTTGTTCAATCTGCCACGCGGCGAGGTATCCGGCGTCCTGCTGACGCACTTCCACTCCGACCATATCGGCGATCTCGACGAAGCCATATTCCAGACCTGGGCCGCCGGCGGACGCGGGCAGCCGCTGCCCGTATACGGCCCGCCGGGCGTCGAGCAGGTGGTCGACGGCTACTCGCGCGCCTACGCGATCGACACGAGCTACCGGACAGCCCACCACGGCGCCGACGTGATGCCACCGAGCGGCGGGACTGCAACCGCCCACACCGTCGAGCTCCCGGCCCCCGGCGAAGCCAGCGTGGTGTTCGAGCGCGACGGCCTGCGCATCAGCATGTTCGCAGTCGACCATGAGCCCGTCGCCCCGGCTGTGGGCTACCGGTTCGACTACCGCGGCCGCTCGGTCGTGATCAGCGGCGACACCGCCAGATCGCCGAGCCTGGTGGCCAACGCGCAGGGTGTCGACCTGCTCGTGCACGAAGCGCTCGCCGGGCACCTGGTAACGCTCTTGAGTCGCGTGGTTGGCGAAGCGGGCCAGCCGCGCCTGTCGAAGATCATGACGGACGTCCTCGACTATCACACCACACCGGAGGAGGCGAAGGCGATCGCGGACGAAACCGGTGCGACCCTCCTGGTACTCACGCACAACGTCCCGCCGCTGCGCAATGCGCTGATCGAACGGCTCTACGTCCGGGGGGTGGACATGGAAGCGGTCGTCGTCGGCGATGACGGCATGCACTTCCGGCTCCCGGCCGGCAGCCATGCCATCGAGCAGCAGGAGATCGGCGGCTAGAGCCCCACGACCGGGAGATCAGGCGGGCCGGCGCTCCACCAGGGCCAGACCGTTGTCTCGCATGATCCCCTGAATCTCGTCCTTCGAGAAGCTGGGCAGATCGTTCACGAACGACACGGGCTCCGCGAGGCCCTCGGCGTGGGGGTAGTCGGAGCCGAACAGGATGTGATCGGCGCCGATCAGCGCGCGCAGCTGCTCGATGTCGTCCTCGTAGTACGGCGCCACCCAGACGTGCTTGCGAAACGCCTCGCACGGATCCTGTTGGAAACCGAACGGCATCTGGCCGTAGGCCTTCTTCAGCTTCGCGAGCAGCGGTGGCACCCACGAGCTCCCGGTCTCGATCGTGGCAACGCGCAGGTTCTCATGCCGATCGAACAGCCCGTCGCAGATCAGCGTCGCCAGCAGATCCGAGATCGGACTGGCCGACATGCACAGCCGCTTGGGCTGGAAGTCGAAGGCCTGGAACTCGCGGGCACCCCCCCAGGCCTCGGAGTACTTGAGGTATCCCCCGTCGCCGGAGTGGTAGGCCACGGTGATCCCGGCCTCGTTGACGCGCGACCAGAACGGATCGAAGCGCGGATCCGCGGGCGAGAACGAGCCTTCGGGCGTCACGATGGGCGCCGCGCGCAGGCAGATCGCCCGCGCGTCGTTGTCGAGCGCGAACTCGAGCTCCTCGATCGCCGCGTCGACGTCGACCATTGTGATGTAGGGCGCAGCGTAGAGACGCTCCTGATGGGCGAAGCCCCAGTCCTCCTCCAGCCAGCGGTTGAACGCCTTGAACGCAGCGACCAGCGCATCTGGATCGTCGATCAGCGCCTCCTCCATGCCGACGCCCAGGGTCGGGAACAGGAAGCAGGCGTCGAGGTCCTGCGTATCCATCAGTGCGAGCCGCGCGTCGCGGTCTCGATAGGCGGGGTTGATCGGATCGAGCTCGCCGAAGAGCTCACGAACACCCTTGGCGTCCTTGTTCTGTCCGCGGAAGTACGCGTCGAGCGAGCCGGGCCTGGCCACCGGGTCGAAGACCGGATTCGGGATGAAGCGGTTCACCTTGCCTGCCACCAGCAGGCACCTGCGCCCGCCCACCTCGGCCCACTGCATCGCCCGGCGCTTGAAGCGCGGGTCCAGGTGGCGAATGAACGCATCCTCGTGCTCGTAGTAGTGGTTGTCCGCGTCGAAGGCCTTGAAGCCCAGATCGGTCATGGTCCCTGTCCTCTCGTGGCCCGTGGCAACGACCTGGAGTAAGAATGAATTATCGAGTAAATATATTCAATGAATATCTTGTCACGAAAATTTAGCAGCTGTATGTTTCCGATACCACGAAGGAAACCTCGATGCCGCGCACCGGGACTCGGCAGGAGCAGAGCCAGCAGAAGCGCGAACGGATCCTCGAGGCCGCCCGCGGCTGCTTCGGGAGTCACGGCTTCGCCGGGGCGACCGTCGGGGCCATCGCCTCGGGCGCCGGCGTGTCCAACGGCCTGCTCTACCAGTTCTTCCGCGACAAGGAAGAGCTGTTCCAGGTGGTCGTCGGCGAGGTGGTGCGCGACTGGGTGCGCGCCCTGGTCCCGAGCGAAGCGGAGGCACTGCCTCCCGGCGAGAAGCTCGAGGCCATGTTCCGCCGCTCGGTGGCCTTCTGCCGCAGCAACCCGCTGCTGCCCGCGATCCTGACCGGCGACGAGTTGCTCCAGCTCGAGCGGATCGGCAACCCCGACCGCGATCGCATCCACGCGCACCGCGATCTGATCGAGAGCGTCGTGCGTGACGGCATCAGCGCGGGCGAGTTTCGAAGCGATCTGGACACCGCGTCGGTAGCGGACGTGATCCAGCAGCTCCACATCGACTACTCGACCCGCGCCTATCGGCGCGATCCGCAGTTCCCGTCGCACGACGCCTTGATCGACGCCGCCTGCCGTTTCGTCCACGATGCCGTGAAGACGGTGCACTGAACGAGCGCGATTGCTCTCTAGCTCCGCGCCGCGACCTCATCGCGAATCTGGCGCTTCAGGATCTTGCCGGTAGCGCCGCGCGGCAGCTGCTCGCGCCGGAAGTCGACACAGGTCGGAATCTTGAACGCGGCGATGCGCACAGAGAGGTGCTCGCGCAGGCCGTCCTCATCCAGCTCGGCTCCCGCGCGAACCACCACGGAGGCGGCGACCTCCTCGCCGAGACGTTCGTGGGGCAGCCCGTAGACGGCGGCCTCGTAGACCGCGACGTGCTCGTAGATCGCAGCTTCGACCTCGGCGCAGTACACGTTCTCGCCCGCTCGCAGCACCATGTCCTTGGCGCGGTCCTGCACGTAGACGAAGCCTTCTTCGTCGATCGTCCCCAGGTCGCCGGAGCGCAGCCAGCCGTCGACGATCGCCTCGGCCGTCGCCTCGGGCTTGTTCCAGTATCCGCGGATCAGCATCGGCCCGCGGAACCACAGCTCGCCGATCTCTCCGGGACCGAGCACGCTGCCTTCGGTGTCGGTGACTCGCAGCTGCATGGTCGGCACCGGGCGACCGGCGCTCTGCGGCTTGCGCAGATAGTCGTCGCCGCTGTTCTGCGGTCCGTAGGCGTTCGTCTCGGTCATGCCGTAGCCGATGCCGGGGCGACCCCGCTTGAAGCTGCCTTCGATGCGCTTGACCAGCTCCGGCGGCGCGGGTGCGCCGCCCCCTCCCACGTTCGTGAGGCTCGACGTATCGCGCCGCTCGAAGTCGGGGGACTCGAGCAGGTCCCAGGACTGGGTCGGCACGCCGACGAAGCGGGTGACCTTCTCGCGCTCGATCAGCTCGAGGGCACGGCCGGGTTCCCACTTGTACATCATCACCAGCTTGTAGCCGGCCGCAAAGCACGACAGCATCACTGCGAGCGATCCCGTGACGTGGAACAACGGCACGATCAGGATGAATGACGTCGGGTTCGCAGCAGCCCGCTTCGCCTCGTCCGGAAAGCGCATCGCGTGGACCGTCGCCGAGCATCCGAAGGCGGCGAGCGCGCTGGTGATCGCGCGGTGCGTCGAAACCGCGCCCTTCGGAAATCCGGTCGTGCCGGACGTGTAAAGGATAGTCGCGTCCATCTCGGGATCGATCGCGACGTCGGGCAGCGGCGAACCGAGCGGCAGCACGTCGTCCCAGCGATCCGCTCCCGCCGGAAGCATCCCCTCACTGCGAACGACCAGAAACCGGATCCCGTGCTCCTCCGCCGTACTCGCGGCGACGCGCGCGCGCTCCGCGTCTGCGATGACGACCTTCGCACCCGAATCCTCGAGGCCGTAGCGCGTCTCGGCCTCGGTCCACCACGCGTTCAGCGACACTGAGATGGCGCCGATCGAGGTGATGGCGGCAAACGAGATGATCCACTCGGGATAGTTGCGCATCGCGATTGCCACGCGGTCGCCCGGCTGGATGCCGTAGCGCTCGACGAGCAGCGCTCCGAGCGCATCGACGTGGCGCATCGTCTCGGCGAACGACCAGCGCTCGTCCTCGTAGACGAGAAAGGTCGCGTCACCGCGGGCACGCGCCGTATCGAACACCGCGCGCAGCGAGACGAGGGTATTCTCGAACACGCGCGTCTCGACGCCGCCGATCTCGATCGTCTCGATGGCAAACGGGCCGCCCGGCTGCGTCAGCTGTCGGGTCGCCTCTTCGAAGGTGATTCCCATCTATCTGCCTTCGCGCGCCGCGCACACCTCGTCGAGGATGCGAAAAGCACTCACAGCCACCGGCCAGCCCGCGTAGTGCGCGATGTGCGTCAGCATGGCTTCGAGCGTCTCGCGCGAGATGCCGAGGTTGAGCGCGCCGTTCAGGTGAATGCGCAGCTCCGACTCCCGGCCGGTGGCCACCAGGGTGGTCACCGTGATCATCGAACGCTCCTGCAGCTCGAGCCCGGGACGCTGCCAGATATCGCCGAACACGTGCTCGAGCGTCAGCTTGGTGAACGCTTCCGGCATTCCGGACGCCGGCGGCGCGCCCCTGGTCAGCGTGATCGCGAGCTCGAGCCCCTTCTCGGCCTTCGTCTTCTCACTCATGGGTCGTCTCCCCGGCTCGAGCCGCGCTTCGACCGTCTCGCTGCACAGCGCGAAAGCACCATATCACGCCCCACGGCGTCGGAGCCTCCGGTAGGCTGCGCGCTGCGGCTCTCCGCACTCGAACACGGGAAGCCAGGCGGACGATGGACGTGACGGGATGAGCATGTGGAGTAACGATCGACCGGCGCCGCGCACGGCCGTCGTAACCGGAGCATCGACCGGACTCGGCCGGGCCATGGCCGTGGCACTCGGCGAGCTCGGCTGGCGGGTGGCGATCGGCGCCCGCCGCGCCGACCGACTCGACGAGACCGCCGCGGCAGTGACCGGTGCCGGCGGAACCGTGTTCGCCCACCCACTCGACGTCACCGATGCGGACTCGGTCGCCCGGTTCTTCGACGCGGCCGAAGCCGAGCTCGGAGGGATCGAGGTGCTGGTCAACAACGCTGGGATGACGACACCCGGGCCGGTCGCCGCGCTCTCGGCGGATGAGATTCGTCGCGTGTTCGAGACCAACACGCTCGGCTCGATCTACTGCGCCCAGCAGGCCATTCGGCGCTGGCAGAGCTCGGGCCGCGACGACGGCGACCTCGTCTTCATCTCCTCGGAGACCGCGGATCGTCCCTGGCCCCAGAATCTCCCCTACGGTGCTTCCAAGGCCGCAATCGAGCACATCGCGCGCGGCCTTCGTCTCGAACTCGCCGAATCCGGCACCCGCGTCTCGGTCGTGCAGCTCGGCCCGGCCGACAGCGAGTTCGGCTTCGGCTGGGATCCGGAGAAGATGGAGCAGGTCGTGCGCGCATGGAACGAGTCAGCCGTATTGACCCACCCCGGCATGATGACCCCCGAGGAAGTCGCGCGCGGCGTCGTACTCGCGCTGACGGCCCCGCGCGGCGTCGAGGTCCACGATCTCGTGATCAAGCCGAGCCGCACCACCATCGAGTCGTAAGGCGCTTGCGGGCGCCGCTGCACTCGTTCACGATGCGGTCCTTCCAACGGAGGATGAACATGACCAACGTGTCGCGCTTTGGCTTCGACTCGGTCACCGACGAGGTCCTCGACGGGATCGACTTGACAGGACGACTCGCTCTCGTCACCGGCGCTTCGGGCGGACTCGGCGAAGAGACGGCGCGCGCCCTCGCGGCGCGCGGTGCATCCGTCGTGATGGCGGCGCGCGACATGGCCAAGGGCGAGGCCGCCGCAGAGACGATCCGGGCGTCCACCGGCAACTCCGACGTCGCGGTCACGGAGCTCGAGCTCGACTCGCTCGAGAGCGTGCGCGCCTGCGCCAAGCGCTTCCTGGCCGAGCACGACCGGCTCAATCTACTGATCAACAACGCCGGCGTGATGGCCTGCCCGTTCGCCAGGACTCACGACGGCTTCGAGATGCAGTTCGGCACGAACCATCTCGGCCACTTCGTGCTCACGAATCTGCTCGCTCCCGCCCTGCTCGCGGGCGCTCCCGCGCGCGTCGTCAACCTCAGCTCGGGCGGCCACCGCATGTCGGACGTGCTGTTCGACGATCCGAACTTCGAGCGCACCGAGTACGACAAGTTCGTCTCGTACGGACAGAGCAAGACCGCAAACATCCTGTTCTCGGTCGAGCTCGACCGCCGGCTCCGCGAGCGCGGCGTGCGCGCCTACGCCGTGCATCCCGGCGCGATCCCGACCGAGCTCGGGCGCCACATGCAACGGGCCGACGTCGAACAGCTGATGGCGTCGAGACCGGGTGGGGCGAAGATGCAGCTCAAGCAGGTGCCGGCCGGCGCGGCGACGAGCTGTTATGCAGCCAGCTCGCCAGACCTCGCAGATCGGGGCGGCATCTATCTGGAAGATTGCGGCGTCGCCGAGGTCCGCGACGAGAACGCCATGACCGGCGTGCGCAGCTACGCGCTCGACCCGGAGAGCGCAGTCAGGCTGTGGTCGCTGTCCGAGGAGCTGGTCGGCGAGCGCTTCGAGCCCTGAGGCGCGGCCCCGGCGCGCTCGTCAGTCGACGTAGCCCAGGGCGCGCAGCTTCTCGAGCTGCCCGCGCAGCAGATCCCGGGCCGCGTTCGGCGCGCCCCAGTTCGGATCGGCTCGCTCCTTGCTCGGCATGCCCGCGGGGTCGGGATCTCGCCGAGCGCGCTCGCTCAGCTCCTGCGCGGCCGGCGAGGGCGGCGCCGCAGGCGACCACTGCGCAGGCTCGAGCTCGCCGGGATCGCTTGCCAGATCGTAGCGATAGCCCTGCTCGAGCCGGCCGTCGCGCACCGCAACCTGGAGTACCCACTTGTCGTCGCCCTGCCAGACCGCACGCCACTGGTTGTCGAGGTAGGTCGTCTCCGCGAACACGCGCCGCCCCGGATTGCCGTCTCGGGGCCGCAAGTCGCGGCCGGAGAGCCCAGGAGGCGTCACGACCAGCGCGTGCCCGAGCACTGTCGGCAGCACGTCGATGAGCGATACCAGACGGTCGCGCGAGCCGGGCTCGACGCCGGGCGCACGCAAGAGCATCGGTATCCGCACCATCTCGTCGTACACCTGGTAGCCGTGCACGAAGTAGACCTGGTGATCGAGCATGCTCTCGCCGTGATCGGCAGTGAGCAGCACTAACGACGACCCGCGCGAGGTCGCGGCATCGAACGCCGCGAGCAGCCGGCCGATGTGATGGTCGGTGTAGGCGATCTCCTCGTCGTAGGCATCGCGTGAGATCAGCGCGTCGACCTGCTGTCCCTCTTCGGCCTCCTCGCGCTGGATGTTGTTCTTCGCCAGACGCTCGGGATCGACCCAGCGCGGCTCGGCGTGATCGTAACCGCGCCGCGGCCAGTACTCGGGTGGCAGATAGGGTGAGTGCGGGTCCATGTAGTGGACCCACAGGAAGAACGGTCGCTCCGGGTCGCGTTGCTCGCGCAGCCAGCGGAGCGCCGCATCGGTGAGCCCCTCTGCGCTGCGCTCGACGTTGTTCGTATAGAGAGCCGGTCGATCGACTTCGTCCTCGAAGTAATCGAACCGATCCGCCAGCCCCATCGCGTCGTCCGCAACAACCGCGTTGCCCACGAAGCCCGCCGTCTGGAAGTCTGCAGGCAGCAGGTCGGGGATCGCCGCGATTCGCGGCGGCAGCTTCTGGTAGAAGAGCCGGACGCGATGGCCGGCCGGGCTGCGGCCCGTCAACATGCTGGCGACACTGGGCGGCGTGCGCGAGCCGGTGGCGTACGCGCGCCGGTAGAGCGCGGCGTCCGCAAAGAAGCGATCGATGTTAGGCGAGGTGTCCCGCTGGTAGCCGTAGATGCCCAGGTGGTCGGGGCGCAGGGTGTCGATCGAGATCAGCAGGACCGCGGGCGGCGCGGGCGCTCCGCCGCAGGCCGCTGCCAGCAGCGCGGCAGTGACCGCCGCGCCGCGCCGGCCGCACCAGGAGCAGTGCCGCGAAGCGGCGCCGGGATTGCTCCGACCGCCCACCGAAAACGCCATTCCGGGGAGGCTAGCAGCGCCGCGGCGGCGCCCGCGATGGGACAAGTACCCGGACTCAATAGACTTTTTGAGCTGCTATTGGCAAAATACGGAATTGGGAATATTATCCCATAAATGGCCAACCAACCCGGAAACGCTCTGGCCTCTGCTCTACGCCGGCTGCTGGTGCCGCTCGTACGCGTGCTGCTGCGCAACGGCGTCTCCTTCGGCGACTTTGCGGAGCACGCCAAGAAGACCTTCGTCGACGTTGCCACCGAAGACTTCACCGTCGCGGGTCGGAAGCCGTCGATTTCGCGCACTGCCGTCCTGACTGGCCTCACCCGCAAGGAGGCCAGCCGACTCTCGCAGCTCGATGCCACCAGCCTCGAGACCAGTAGCCACCGTTACAACCGGGCCGCCCGCGTGATCTCGGGCTGGGTCCGCGACTCCGACTTCGCGGACGAGTTCGGCGCACCCGCAATGCTGAAGCTCGACGGTGGCAAGCACAGCTTTGCCGAGCTCGTCCGGCGCCACGGCGCCGACGTCCCGGCCCGCGCCGTCCTCGACGAGCTGGTGCGAGTGGGCGCCATCGAGGAGCAGCTCGACGGGCGCCTGCGACTCCTCACGCCCGCCTACGTCCCGACCTCGGACGAGGTGGAGAAGCTCACGATCCTCGGCAATGACGTGGCCGAGCTGATCGCAACCATCGACCACAACATCACCCAGCCGCAGAATCCCTTCTTCCAACGCAAGGTCTCCTACGACAACCTGCCCGCGGACTTTCTGAGCAGGCTCCGCCGCCGAGCGGCCGAGCAGGCTCAGGCGATGCTCGAGGAGTTCGACCTCGAGATGTCGCTCTACGACCGAGATGCCACGACCGCCGATACCGCCGGAGGACATGATCCCGACCGCCGGCTCTGCTCGATCGGGATCTATTACTACGAGACCGAGGTCCCGACACCCAGGTCGCACCAGGAGAGCTGAGTCATGCGTATCCATCCCCTCCTTCTATCCAGCCTGCTGCTCACGCTCGCGTGCGGCTCGAGCAGCAGCAACATCGCCAGTGGCGGCGTGGGCGGTTCCGGCGTCTCGAAGGGCCCGGTGAGCGCCAAGGGCAGCATCTTCGTCACCGGCACCCATTGGGAGATCGACGCGATCACCCAGATCGAAATTAACGGCGAACCCGGGGACGAGGCGGATCTCTTCCTCGGCATGGTCGTCACCGTCGAGGGGACCGTCGACGCCGGCGGAATGTCGGGGATCGCCGATAACGTGAGCTTCGACGACGACCTCGAGGGACCGATCGCCACGATCTCGGACGTCGGGAACGACGGCGTTGCGAAGACGCTCGATATTCTCGGAGTCGAGGTCCTGGTCGAGGACGGAGTCACCGTATTCGACAACTTCGATTTCGACACCATGATGGTCGGCGATGTGGTCGAGGTGAGCGGCCTGCGCGATGCGGAGGGAGACATTCGCGCGACGCGAGTCGAGTTCAAGGGGGTACTGGAGCTCGGGGTTACCCAGGTCGAGCTGAAGGGGACCGTCGAAGGTCTCGCAGACTCCAGCTTCCAGCTCGGCTCGATCACCGTGAACTTCGATCCGTTGGGCGCGACGACGGACCTGACCAAAATCGAGGATGGTCCGCTCGCCGATGGAAGATTCGTCGAAGTCGAAGGCACGATCGAGATGACGGGCGAGATCACGGCAACGAGTATCGAAACCGAGGACGACGAGGACGATGACCTCCCCGACGTCGACGACGGCGAGATCGAGGGCGTGATCACGCGCTTCGTGTCGCTCTCCGACCTGGACGTCGCGGGACAGCCCGTGGACGCATCGGGAGCCACGCTCGTGCCGGACGATCCGGCGCTCTACCACCTGAACGTGCTGGTCGAGGTCGAGGGGCCGATCGTCGGCGGCGTGCTGATGGCCGAGAAGCTCGAGCTGCGCGGCTTCGACGTGCGGATCGAGGCCGCAATCGCCGACCCGGGCGACATCGACGTCGCAGCCGGGACCGTGGTGCTCCTGGGCATCCCCGTCCAGACCGATCAGTCGACCCAGCTCGAGGACAAACTGCTCGAGACGCCCGGCTTCTCGCTGGCCGATCTCGCGGCGGGCGACTTCCTGGTCGTTCGCGGGGTGGAGGATCCGCCGAGGACGCTGCGCGCCACGCGCCTCGAGCGGAGTGAGCCCGACGACATCAAGCTCCGCGGCTTCCTCGAGGACGAGGACGAAGGCGCCGAGACGCTGACGGTGCTCGGTCAGGTGATCGACGTGAGCCTCGCCACGTTCGAGGACGACAACGACCTCGAGATCATGCAGGGCCAGTTCTTCGCCCAGGTCATGCCCGGCGACCTCGTCGAGGTCCGGGACCGGCAGGATGGCGACGACGCCACGATCGACATGGCCGACGATGTCGAGATCGAGACGCCGGAGGCCGGCAGCCCGGGGCTGCCGCCGAGCTTCTTCCCGGGCGTCCCTCCGATCACGCAGCAGCCCTCGCTGGCGGCCGCACTCGAGGACCTCGGGCTGTTCGATGCGCCGCCGGCCGATGAGCTCGAGCGCCTCGACGAGCTCGTGTTCGACACGGGCGCCGAAACGATCGACCGCACCGCTGCCTTCGCACCGGGTGAGCCCGGCGACGAGCAGCCGAGTGCGTTGCGCGAGCTCTCGATGGTCGACGCAGTACGGCTCTTCTTCGATCGCATCCGCGAGGTTGCCGCGAGCGGCGAGACGACGGTGCCGAGCGCTAGCTCGGGCGATTGAAGGAGGGCATGGCCGCGTTCAGCACCCGGACCACCGGGTGCTGGCGCGGCTGCTCCGCCTCGCTCAGCGAGACGTACCAGTCGTAGGCCTGCGCGAGCATGCGCGCGTTGCCGTACCTCGGCTGCCAGCCGAGCGCCGCTTGCGCGGCCCGGATGTCGAGGACGAAGTCCGAGTCGGCGAGCTTGTAGTGCTCGGGCACGATCGGAGAGACCCCGAACGCGCCGAGCACTCGCGCCGCGTTGCGCAGCAGCACGGCGGGGATGCAGATCACGGGCGATCGGCTGCCCGCGTGCTCGATCAGCTGCTCGGTCCACTCGCGGACGGTCGGCACGTCCTGCGGCGCGGCGCCCAGGTTCACCACCGCGCCGCGCGCGTTCGGGCTGTGGGCGGCGGCAATGCAGGCGTCCGCGACGTCCCACGCGCTCGAGCCCTGGACCCGGTTGCGCCCCGAGCCGAGCAGGAAGACGGGCTTGCCCAGACGCACCCACTCGAACAGGATCGTGAACACGCCCGTCATGCGCGGCCCGAACAGCGTCATCGGTCGCAGCGCCGTGACGTCGAGTCCGCGATCGACCGCCTCCCGGCACAGCGTCTCGGCCTCGATCTTCGACTCGCCGTACGATCCGAGCGGCGCCTGCACGTGATCCTCGGCGACGGGAACGCTGCGGGGGATGCCGTAGATCCCCGAGCTCGACACGTGCACCACCTTCGGAACGCCACAGCGCTCCGCCGCGCCGAGCACGTTGCGCACTGCCTCGATGTTCGCGTGGTAGATGCGCTGCTCGCTCCACTGGAACTGGGGCTTCATGCGCTGCGCGGCCGCCAGGTGGTAGATGACGTCCACCCCGGCGGCGAGCTCGTCGAGCGCCGCGGGCTCCGAGACGTCGCACAACGCGAGCGGATGGTCGCGGTGGTGACCGAGACCCTCCGGCGCGGCGATATCCACCAGCTGGAGCGTGTCGCCCCGGTCCTCGAGCCGCTCGACCAGACAGTGGCCGAGCAGCCCCGAGCTCCCGGTGACCAGACACTTCATCGATCCACCCCGCCTACTCACTGCCAGAGCTGACGAACGC
Organism: Myxococcota bacterium; assembly: GCA_036336835.1. Classification (GTDB taxonomy): domain Bacteria; phylum Myxococcota_A; class UBA9160; order UBA9160; family UBA4427; genus JAYZFK01. The sequence continues at coordinate 13,019 of JAYZFK010000063.1, forward strand.
GCAACGCCCGTCGTTGGAGACAGCGAGTCCTGTCGTCTCGGCAGAGGATCGTAACCGACGCGCGCAGCCGGGGCTGTCGGGTGCGCGGCTTCCGCCGGGGGGCCAAGTTCGTCGGGTCGGTGTCAGTCGAACACAGGGCCGGGGAGCGCTGAAGTACCCTTCAGGAACACGATGTCTGGCAAGTACCTCACCTACTGGTCGATCGCAGCCGTCACGGCCGTGAGCGTCGCACTGACGATCCACGTCGGGTCGATCGAGGGCATCAACTACGACGGCTGGTGGCACATCTTCGTCGCTCGTCAGGAAGGTTGGGCCCGCTTCCTGGCAGAGATCCGCGCCAATCCGCACCCGCCTCTCTATCACCTCCTGCTCAAGGCGTCGTCCAGCCTCGGATCCGAGCGACTCGCCTATCGACTGGTGGGCATCGCTGCGACCGCCGCCTCGGTCCTGCTCGTTGCAGGCATCTGCCAGCAGCTGTTTCGCTCCCGGGCGATGGTCGTGCTGGCGACCCTCACCTTCGGGACGTCGATCACGACGGTCACCCTCGCCAACGAGGTGCGCAGCTATGCCCTCGCCGGAACGTTCGCCCTGAGCGCCGTGCTCGGATTGCTGCGCATGCTGTCGGAGCCACGGCGATCCGGCCGCACGAGCGCCCTGCTCGCCGCGGCGTTGGTGTTGGGAATTCTGAGCCACTACGGGGTGCTTCTGCTGCTGCCCCTGTTCGCGATCGTGCCGGCACTGCTTGCAGCCCGCAGACCGCTCTGGCCTCCACGGCTGCTGCTCAGCCTGGCCCCGGCCGCGGCGGTTGCGCTCGTGGCACTCGGGCTGCACACGAGCGAGTTCAACCGGCCCATGTTCTACATGCCGGGGCACTACTACTCCGCGGACGAGACGCTCTGGGCCTACCTGTCGCGCGGCGCGCGGAGCGAGCTGGATCTCCTGACGCCGCTTGGGCTCGATTCGCTCTCTCCGGCGGTCGGTGGGCTCGTACTCCTCGGCCTTGCCGGGGGCGTGCTCGCTCTGCTGGCGCGACTCCGCACCCGTGGCGAGAGCGCGCCCGCAGCGCTCCTGCTCCTCTTCGTCGGTCTGGTGGTCGAGACCTTTCTGGCCTCCCTGATCGGCTGGTACCCGTTCGGGGGGCTGCTGCGCCACCAGTACTTCGTCTTCCTGCTGGGCTTCCTCGCCTGCTTCCTGGTGCTCGACCAGCTGATCGCCGCGATCCCGTCGGGCAGGGTGCGACTCGCATCTCTGGCGGCGCTGTGGATCGTGGTTCCCGGCCAGGCGCTCGCGCGCTGGCAAGCGCACGAGATCGACCGGGTGGATCGGCCGGCCGAGCAGGTTCGGCAGGCGCTCCGAACCCTGCCGGGCCACGCCCCCATCCTCGTGCGACGGACCAGCCTGATCAACCTCTTCGCCCACCACCATCGCAGCCGCTGGCGCTTCGTCGGGCGGGTTCCCAACAGCTCCATCGAGGAGTGGCGGATCCGAACACCGATGGGAGAGATCGTCCTCTATCGGCGCCTCGGCGGCTGGCTCCTGCTGCTCGACGATCCGGAGACCTATCGCGATGTGCAGACAGTGCTCGACGCCACGAGCCGAGCGGGCGGGACCCGCGAGCCCGCTGCGATCGCGACGATCGAGGTCCGGCACGGGGCGGTCTGGAACCGGAGCGGCTGGAAGGACCGGCGCCAGATGCTCGAAACGATCCACGGCCTGGCCAGGCAGCACGAGTTGACGATCACGAACCTTCAGATCTCCCCCGAGCATTCGGTTGCACGCTTCCGACTCCGGGGCTCGCCGCAGCGAGACCGTTCGAGTCCGTCTCCGTCTCCCACTACGCAGGCCGAGGAGACCAGCCAGCGGTAGATCCGGGCTCGCGCAGAAGGTTGGGCACGATCGTCAGCGCACGCGATAGATGCGAACGTGCGGTCCCGGTGCAGAGACCCCGGCAAACCCCGAGATCGGAATGTAGTAGGCGTCGTTCGGCTCGAAGACCGGGGAGCCTTCTGCTCCGTCGCGCGGATCGAGATCGACCAGCAGCTCGAGCCGGCCTGCGTTGCGCTCGAGGAAGCCGTCCGGGATCTCCGACCAGTAGAGCTCGTGGTCGTGCGTCACCAGGTAGTCGACCGCTCGACGATCGACCCGGCCCGCCGCGGGCAGGGCCACGCGGGTCGCCGTCTGCGGCAGCCGGGGCTCGCCCCAGTGCCAGAAGCGCGTACCCACCACGGCCACGCGCGCTCCTCGAGCGTTGGCGGCGAGCCAGCGCAGCGCCTCCGCGCGCGTGTCGCTGCGAGCGGCGAGCTGGTCGAAGCGGACGCTCGCCAGCGCGGGCTGTGCGAGAACGAGGAGCGCCACCAGGGCCGCCGCGAGCGAGGCTCGCGCAGGGGCGAAGCGGCCCGCGAGCTCGCAGATCAGCGCCGCCTGCAGGATCGCAAGCGCGGGCAGCATCGGCGTCACATAGCGCGACAGCGTGACGGGCGAGAGAGCGATCACGACGAACCACGCGAGCGCGAACACCGCGCTCACCCGAAGCAGCGCCCGCTTGCTCCGCAGGCCGAAGCCGACCGCGACCGGCGCGAGCAGCGTGGCGACGGCACCCACCCCGTGCCAGAACGAGAAGCCGAAGTGGTAGACCAGCGCGGAGAACCCGCCGTAGGGCGCGACCCAGTCCGGCATACCCGGCCCCTCGGGCCGGCTCATGTCGATGTCGGGGACGGCTCGAGGCGCGTCGATCAAATCCGGGAAGACGGCGTGAAGGTTGCCCTGCACGACCGCGTGTGCCGCTTCGTTGGACAGCAGGAAGGGGTTGGCGAGCGCGAAGGCGCCCACCGCGCTCGCACCGGCAACGACCAGCGAAGCGGGCAGCCAGCGCCGCAGCCCGCTCGCATCGCGGGCGCCCATCCAGGCGCCGACGCACACCGGCAGCGCGCCGAGCACGCCGTTGTACTTCATCGCGCTGGCCGCTCCGACGGCGGCGCCGGCCGCGATCGCGCTCGTCACGTCACGGCGACGCGCCAGCGACGCGGCCGCGGCCAGACAGGCCGCAAGCCCGAGCGAGAGCAGGATGTCGGGCTTCAGCGCGTGCGACTCGCGCACGTGCAGCAGGTTCACCGCCAGCCACGCGCCCGCGATCAACGCCACCGTCGCACCGAGCTCGCGCCGCGCGGTCGCCAGCACGACCACGACCGTCGCCGTCCCCGCGAGCGCGCTCAGCCAGCGTCCGATCGCGTACAGCCGCTCGGGCTCGCTGCGCCAGACGTGCTCCATGTCACCGGTCGCCACCAGCCCGAGCCACGACTGCACGAGCAGCACCAGCTCGGCCCAGGCCCACTGCAGATAGACATACGCGTGCGGATAGATCGCCCAGTCGAAGTCGAAGCTGCCGCCGGCCGCATCGACCGTGAGCCGCAGTGTCTCGGTCTCGTCCGGCCTCGCCTCGAGATGTGGGAGTCCGAGTTCGAGCCCCCACAGGCGCAGCCCACCGGCCGCGATCACGATGCCGAGCGCCGCCCATCCGAAGCTGTTGCGCGGCGCCGTGGCCGCGGCGGCGGGCGGCTCGGTCGTGGGCGCGTCGGACATCGCGCCAAGGCTACCACCCGCTTCCTGCGGCGGCCCACCGCGGGCCGATCGCAGCTCGTGTCTACCGAGCCGTGGTTTCGGACGCGCGGTAGCATTGGGAACGCTTGCCGCGCGCAGTCTGCGCCACACAACGGGAGAGCCGGCGCGTTGAATCCGCTGCATCGAACTCTCTGCGCCGTGCTGCTCGCCGCAGGCTGCGCGGCACCCGAGCGAGCCCCGGACGTGGTGGTGATGGTGCTCGACACCACCCGCGCCGACCGACTCGGTGTATACGGCCACACGCGACCCGTGTCGCCAAATCTCGACGCGTTCGCCCAGGACTCCGTCGTCTACGAGCGGGCCTGGAGTACCGCGTCGTGGACGCTTCCCTCGCACGCGTCGCTGCTCACGGGCAAGTATCCGACCGCTCACGGTGCGCACATCACCCCGTTCACGGACGCGACGTCCAACGGTGACAATCCGGCTCACCTGCGCGAAGACGCCATTACGCTGGCCGAGCTGCTCGCCGAACGCGGCTATCGCGCTGCGGCCTTCGCCGGCGCGGGCTGGCTGGACCCGGCTTTCGGGCTGCTGCAGGGGTACGAGATCCAGGACGCGGTGAACAACCGCACGCTCCCCGCCGAGCAGATCAGCAACCGCGCGATCGCGTGGCTCGGCAGCGTACCGCGCGAGCAGCCGGTTCACCTGCTGGTCAACTACTTCGACCCGCACTTTCCGTACGATCCTCAGCCACCGTACGATCGTTATGCGCTCGGGCGTCCGGACGTGAAGGTGCCCGGTCTCGCCGACCTCATCGACGAGACTCCACCCACACCGGAGCAGCTCGCCAAGATGATCGATCTCTACGACGGCGAGATCGAGTACATGGACCACCACATTGGTCGCCTGCTCGAAGCGCTACGCACGGCAGGCCGCTACGACGACTCCCTGATCGTCGTCCTCTCCGACCACGGCGAGCTGTTCGGAGAACACGGCGACTCGGGGCACGGCGCCTGGCTGTGGGAGGAGCTCATCCGGATTCCGTTGATCGTGCACTACCCGGAAGCGCGCGACGCGGGCCTCCGCGACCAATCGATCGTTTCGATCGTCGACGTCCTCAGCTGGATCGCCGTCGAGCTCGGGCTCGAGCTGCCACCGGACGTGGACGGCGTCGCGGTCGGCGAGCGCGAGCTCGTCCTCGCACAAGAGTTCCCCAACGCGCTGTTCAGCGAGCGGGGCGGCGGCGAGCTGGACCGCGACCTGGTCGCGGGCGTCGAGTGGCCGTGGAAGCTGATCGAATCGACGCGCGGCGAGCGGCTGCTGTACCGACTCGATGCGGACCCCCGTGAGCTCGAGGACGTCTCGCACGATGCGACGAGCGAGCGAATCCGACAGTCGGTCGACACCACACAGGCTCAGCTCCGGGTACCCGAGCCGGACGATCCGCGAGCAATGAGCCCGGAGGCGGAGTCGCACCTGCGAGAGCTCGGCTACATCGAATAGGCCGGCGTACGGGCGGCTCGGGCGCGTGATCTGCTAACCATCGCGGATGCGTGGCCCCGGCCCCTGCATGCTGTGCGGCGCCGCCGACGCGCGATTCCTGTTCGAGAAGTCGGGTCGCCAGGTCGTCCGCTGCAACGGCTGCGGACTCGAGTGGGTCCACCCGATGCCGAGCGCGCAAGAGCAGGCGGCCTACTACGAGCGGTCGTATGCCGACGGCACCTATTCGTTCTTCGCCGAGGCACAGGAGATGCGCCGCCTGATCGCGCGCCATCGGCTCGACGTGATCGAGCACTTCGCACGCGACGGCCGCTGGCTCGATGTCGGTGCGTCGTCGGGCGATTTCGTCGAGGTCGCCTCTCACGACCGAGAGATCGAGGGACTCGAGCTGTCGGAGCGGGCCGTGCGCGAGGCGCAGTCGCGCGGCCTGACAGTGCACTGCGCATCCGTCGAGCAGTTCGAGCCGGACGCGCCCTACGCGATGATCACCGCATTCGACGTGCTCGAGCACCTGCGCGAGCCGCGTCTCTTCCTGCAACGGCTGCGCAGCTGGCTGCAAAACGACGGACACCTGGTGCTCACCCTGCCGGACGTGAGCTCGTTCTACCCGCGTTGGCTGATGCGGCGCCACTGGTTCTTCTACATGCCGAACGAGCACCTGTTCTATTACGACCCCGATACCGTACGAAGGCTGCTCGAGGAGGAGGACTTCCACGTCGACAAGGTGCGGACGGCGTACAAGATGCTGACGCCCCGCTACGCGGCCTCGAACCTGCGCAACTTCAACGCGGGCCTGGGTCGCGTTGCGAGCGCATCGGTCGGAATGCTGCCGGAGGCGATCGCCGGGCGGGCCATCCCGATGTATGTCGGCGAGATGATCGTCTTCGCCAGCACGCGTTGACACCCATGGAGCGCTCCAACCCCCGCTTCAGCGAACATCAACGATCGCACTTCCTCGACGCCGACGAGGCGCAGTACCGCTGGACGACGAGCGCGCCGGGCATCGTCGAGACCGAGGACGAGCTACTCGCCCCGCTGCTCCCCGACCTCGCCTCGCCATGCCTGGAGATCGGCTGCGGCGAAGGCAACAACCTGCAGCGACTCGCGGCCGAGGTCCAATGCTTCGGCATCGATCGCTTCGCACGCAAGCTCCGGTTCGCCCGCCGCGAGCTGCCCCAGGCCCATTTCGCAGCCGCCGACGCCGCCAGACTCCCCTTCGCGGACGCGAGCTTTCCCTGTGTCCTGGTGCGCGACCTGCTCCACCATCTGCCCGAGCCCGAACGAGCGCTCGGCGAAGTCGTGCGCGTCCTCCAGCCTGGCGGGCGGCTCTGCCTGCTCGAGCCCAATGGTCGCAACCCGCTGATCCGCCTGCAGACCCACCTCGTCCCGGCCGAGATCGGCGCCCGCCAATCGACTCCCCAATCGATCCGCGCGATGCTCGAGCGCCAACCTCTCGACCACCTTCACATCGAGCCCCGCCAACCCCTCGCACTGCGCCGCCTGGTGCTCCACTACCGAATGGGCCTGCCCGTGCTCGGCCGCTTCGCACCCACCGCGGCATTGCTGCGAGGACTCGAGACCGCACTGGGCACCCTGCTCCCAAAATCGCGCTGGACGTACATCGAAGCCAACGCGATCAAGAAGACCTAACCATTGGCAGCGACGCGCGTCGGCGATTCGCAGAGCCTGTCGCGAATCGAGCCAATCTGTGAGCTCGGCCGAGCGGGCGGTACCCCCTCAGGTCTTCACGGGCCAGAGAAAGTTGCCCATGATCGTCTGGTAGGCCTCGCAAGGCGTCCAGCACTGCGGGCAGTCGTAGTTCCAGATCTCGCTCTGTAGCTGCTCCGCCTCCGGCGAGTTCCAGATCTTCTCGAGGTCGTACTCCACGTCGCGCAGGCTTCCCACTTTTCGGTCGTAGACCGTGCACGGATGCACGTTGCCCCACGAGTCGACGAAACACGACGAGCGCATCGCGTGGCAGCGCATCGGCGTCTTGCCCGACTCGAGATAGCCGCGCACCCGCTTCAGATACTCGCGTTCGAGAATGTCCACCGGGTGGAAGCCGAGCCCGCGAAGCTTCGCATAGGCCTCGGTCGCTCCGGCGAGCGCCGAGTGATCGACGCGGTCGCGCAGATCGAGGTCCGCGTTGTGCAGGTACGCGCCCTCGTGGACGATGTTGACGTGGAAGTCGTTCGGCGTGAGGTCGGGGATCTCGGCCTTTGCCGCCGCGAACGCCTGCGGGAAGTGATCCAGGTTCGCGGCCGATAGCGTCATCCCGAGCACCACCTGCACGCCAGGGATCTCGCGCAGCTGCCGAAAGCTCTCGATCTGCTTGCGCCAGCCACCCTCGACGCCGCGAATCGTATCGTTCATCGCCTCGTCGCCGTCGCAGCTAATCGTGATCATCAGCTGCTCGTGACTCATCTTCGCAACCTCGCGCGAGTAGCCGACGAGCTGCTCGGTGAGGTAGCCGTTCGACGGGTAGTGCAGCAGCAGCAAATCCTTGCAGTTGCTGGTGATCGCGTCACAGATGTCGACGAAGTCCTTGCGCAACGACACTTCTCCACCTGTAACGTCGATCCAGCTGAAGCGGTTCGACACGCGGAAGAAGCGCCGGATCTCATCGAGAGTGAGCTCATCGCGCGGCTGCATCTTCCAGATGTTGCAGGTCTGGCACTTGTAGTTGCACCAGTAGGTGATGCAGAACGTGAGCTTCATCGGAAACGCGAGCCGCGTCACGTTCGCCTTGGTCGCCCTGGCGGCCAGCTTGAGATAGGGCCGGATCTTCATTGAGCCAACTCGCCTGGCACCGCACCGATCGAGACGAGCTGTCGCGCGATGCGAGCGGATGTCTCTTCGACCCCGATCGATCGGATGCACACCGGGTTCGTGCAGTACGAGATCTTCAGGTTGTAGTTGGTCAGACACGGGCTGCAGAACAGCTCGCGGTAGAGCACGATGTCGTGCGGATTGCGCGGGCCGTACTGCATCGGGTCGGTCGGGCCGAAGAAGGCAGCGACCGGCGACTCGACGAGCGCGGCCAGGTGCATGACCGACGTGTCGTTGGTTACCGCCAGGTCGGCCCGGGCCAGCAGCGCGAGCAGCTCGCCGATCGAGAGCCGATCGCACGCGTTGGTCGCCTCGTGCTTCATCACAGTCATTGCCTCGCGCACGAGCGCGGCCTCTTCCTCGCCCTTGCCCGTGTACACGATCGCCGCGCCATGGCGCTCGATCAGCAGATCACAGAGCTTGCCGAAGTTCTCCGGGGGCCAGCGTTTGAGGGCGAGCTTGTAGAAGTTGGGACCGCTGCCAACGTGGACGGCCACCAGCGGTCGACGCTCGGGACCCACTCCCGAAGCCACCAGAAGGCGTTCGACCGCCGCGATCTCGTCGGTGTCGATCCGCAACTGCAACGGCGCGGTCGACCTCTCGACCCCGAGTGGCCGAAGCAGTCGCATGAACACCTGCGACATATGATCGCCGTCGCGGTAGACGACGCGAGTCGTGTACAGCCCGCCACGCCCCTGGCCGTCGGTGTTGAAGCCAAAGCGATGCCGCGCGCCACTCAGGTAGGTAATCACCGTCGAGAGTTTGATGAACTGTTCGAAGTCGAGCACGAGATCGTAGCGTCGGCGTCGGATCGACAGGAACACGCGCACGAGATCGACCACCAGCCCCGCATAGCTCTGCGCCTTCACGCTCAGCACGCGGTCGACCAGCCCACTGCGTTCGAGCAGCGAGCGGTTCTCCTCGAGACTCAAGAACTCGAGTTCGACATCCGGGTGCTTCTGGCGCAGCGCGGCCAGCACGGGCAGGAGCATCGCGATGTTGCCGAGGCCGTAGAGCTTGATCGCCAGGACACGGCGCGGCACCACCTGCTCGGTCTCGGCGGGCGGTGTAGTCGCCTGGCGCGACGGCTGGGGCGGCCCGCCACAACGCGCGTGGAGCCGCGAGATCGCGAACAACGCGGTGAGTAGTACGCGACCGACCCAGGTATCGATCTTGCGACCAACGTTCATGTCGATGCCGGCCATCAGATCCTCGCTTCGCGCAGGGCACTCGGACGCGAAGGTTCCCGGTGCGAAGGACCTGAAGCATACCACCACCCCCCCCGCTTCCATGCGGTGGGAGGCGGTGCGGTGCGTGCGGGTAGCGTACGACGGCGCACGGGCTGCGACGGCGTTGCGCGTCTACTCGAGACGGTGGGGACGACCGATCCCGTACCCCTCGAGACGGACCTCGATGCTGCGTCGAAACTCGCGGCCCCCCGCCCGCGCGAGCGCTTCGCGCGCCGCCTCCCGCGCCTCGGCGAAGCGCCCCAGCTCGGCGAGTGCAGCGGCCAGCAGATCGTACTGCGGTGCGTCGCGCCATCCGCGCCGCTCGCCGTGGCGCTGCGCGAGCGCGAACGCGGCGGCGCCGTCGCGACACGCGACTTCCGGGCACGTCGCAAGCAGCCAGCCGAGCTTGTACTCGACATCGCCCGCACCCGGGGCGAGCGCTCGCGCGAGCTGCCAGTGCAGCGTCGCTCCCGACCAGTCGCCCACAGCGAACTGCGCGGCACCGATCGCGCGATGCAGCCGCGCGACCTCGGCGGTGGCGGACACGGCTGCCGCGGCGGCGCGCAACGCATCGGCCGGCAGCCAATCCGCGGCGGGCTCGAGCGGCCGAAAGCCGTCGAGATACTCTCGACCCTCGAACAGCAGCACGCCGAGCCGACGTCGAGCGGTGATCTCGCTGGCCAGCCAGAAGGCACCGCGATGCGCGGGTCTCAGCCGCAAGGTCGCACGCGCCTGGTCGAGCGCACAGGCGTACTCGAGCACGGCGTTGCAGGCGACGGCCAGATCGAGTGCGAAGCGCGGCTTCGAACGGGCCGAGGGATGCGCCGTCGCGCGCAGGACGTGGCGCGCGAGTGCGATGCGTTGCGGCGCGAGCCTGCGGGATCGGACTGCGGAAGCCGGGCCACTCGCCCCCTCGCCAGGGTCGCCCTCCCCGACTCGAAACTCGAACCAGGTATCGGCGATGCGCCGGCTGGGCTCACGACCGCGAAGCCACGAGTAGGCCGCGGCGCCCGGGCCGAGCAGCCCGTGCAGCGCGCTCGCACCGATGACGACGCGACCGGTCCGCGGAGTCAGCGGATCGGGATCGATTGCAACCGGCCCCGTCGTGCCAGCGAGATATCGACGCAGCGCGTGGTCGTGCTGCCCCCAGTCGTAGTTGGAGTCGAGCAAGACCCGATAGCCACCCGCCGGGCCGCCGCCGAACGGGTTGAAGTAGTCGAGTCCATGCGGTGCGGTCCACAACGCCTCGCCGAGCTGCACCACGATCAGCGCGCCGGCCGCGACGCGCGCTCGCGAGGCGAGCTGCGCCAGACCGAGGCCCGCGACGACGAAGGCAAACGGATACAGCGGTAACAGGTGGCGGATGCCGATGTTCACGGTCGACACCACGCTGAGTCCGAAGAAGAGCACGATCGGCAGTCCGAGCCACACCGCGAGCGCGCGCGACCGCACCACCGCGGCCACACCGATCGCGAACGCGACCATCGAAGCGAGCGGGCTCTTCACCGCGAGAGCGATCGGGAAATAACTCCACCAGCCCGTGGTCGAGTACTCGCCGAGCAGATACGCGTGATGCCCCAGCGATGACCCGTGCAGGAGCTTCGCCCGGGTGGCGGCGACGAACGCATCCGGAAGCCACTGCCCCGCGAGCAGGGGCCCGAAGCCGTAGGCCGCGTGCAGAGAGACGAAGCCGAGCATCCCCGCGAGCGCGCCCCCCCGGAGCACACGCGCCCGCGCCGCGCGTCCGCGGCGCCAGTCGGCTGCGGGAGCGAGCGCAATCTGGACCGCCACCAGCGGCAGCAGACACAGGCCCTGCACCTTGGTGGCGCAGGCAGCGCCGAGCGCCAGACCGAGCACCGCGAAAGCACCCAGCTCGCCGGTGCGAGCTGCACGATGCGCGGACGCGACCGCGAGCACCGCGCAGACCGCGATCGGAGCGTCGAGCGTCGCCAGTGAAGCGTGGGCGAAGAATGTGGGCGAGGTGGCCAGGAAGAACAGCCCGCCCAGGGCGGCCAGCGGCCCGACCAGCCGCCGGGCGAAGCCGTGGAGCACGAGCGCCCCCCCGAGCACGAGCGCGATCACCGCAAGCCGCGGCCCGAGCAGACCCTCGGCCTCGAAGGGGATGTAGTCGGAATCGAGCGCGGCCGGCCAGCCGAGCCACAGCTGCCCCAGCGGTGGATTGCCGAGCCCCCCCGCAAAGCGACCCGACTCGAGGAACAGCACGCCCGCAGGAACGTGAACTGCCACCTCGTCCGGAACCCCCGAGTGCACGACTGCTGACGCCACGGCGACGGCGGCGAACCAGGCGAGGAGCACCGTCCGAACCAGCCGCTCGGCGCCTTCCGGGATTCCGGCGGTCTGCATCAGGCCCGAAGAGTAGCCGGGGAGCCCCTGGCGAGCCGCGTGCCGGGCGGTATCGGCTAGCTTGCCCGCAGTAGCAGCCGCCCCTCATCCCGGAGGCCCCATGTCCCGACACGCTCGAAGCATCCCCCCGCTCTTCGCCCTGCTGGCCGTCGCCTGCGCTACATCGGATCGCGCAACGGTCGATGCCCACGTTTCCGTCGCCGCCTCATCGAGCCCGTGGACCTCGCTCGCCGTCGACGACTCGAACGAGGACTTCGATTTCGTCGTAGTGACAGACCGCACCGGCGAGCACCGCGACGGCGTGTTCGAGAGCGCGATGCCGAAGGTGAACCTGCTGCAACCCGCATTCGTGATGAGCGTTGGCGACATGATCGAGGGCTACAGCGAAGACCGATCGGTGCTCGACGCGGAGTGGGAGGAGTTCGAGGGCTTCATCGCCCAGCTCGGCATGCCCTTTTTCTACGTGCCGGGCAACCACGACCTCAGCAACGAGACGATGGCCCACGTCTGGCGCGAGCGATTCGGCGCCAGCTACTACCACTTCATCTACAAGGACGTCCTGTTCCTCGCGCTCAACAGCGAGCTGTTCAGCATGGTGAGCCAGCCCGGCACCTCGCTCGCCGGGCCGGATCTTCAGGCCGACCAGCTGGCCTACGCCGAGCGCGTACTCGCCGATCACCCCAACGTGCGCTGGACGCTCGTCTTCATCCACCAGCCGCTCTGGGACGCGCAGCAGATCCACCCGGACTGGCTGAAGATCGAGGGATGGCTGGGCGACCGGCCGCACACGGTATTCGCGGGCCACATCCACGAGTACACCCTGCATCGGCGACACGGCCGCGACTACATCACCCTGGCGACGACCGGTGGCGGCAGCGGAATGCGCGGGCTGCTCCACGGCGAATTCGACCACGTGGCACTGGTCTCGATGCGCAAGGACGGCCCGGTGATCGCGAACCTGCTGCTCGACGGAATCGAGGGAGTCGACTTGCGCGACGCCGCGCTGCGCAGCGTGGTCCAGAAGCTCGATCGATCGGTCCGTGCGAACGCGATGCAGTTCGCGGGTTCGCGGTTCGAGGAAGGCAGTGTGACCTTCCGCGTGCACAACGACGGCGATGCACCGCTCTGGCTCGCGGGAACGATCCACGCCAGCCTCGACCTGGTCGCGGACGAGCCCCGGGTCGAGCTCGAGGTCGCGCCCAACTCGGTGGTCGAGCTCCCGGTGCAGCTCTCGGCCATCGCACCGGCGCCATTCGAGTCGCTCGCGGCGGCGAGCGCATCCTGGCGCGTTCGCACCCTCGGGCCGGAGGGCCGCCCGGTCGAGATCGAGATCGAGTCGTCGATCGCGCCCGAGCGTGTGTTCGAGTGTCGCCGTCCGCAGCGACCAATCGAGCTCGACGGCTCACTCGCGGAGTGGAACCAGCTGGCGCTCGCGGCCGACCCGCCCGCCGCGATCGACCACGCCGAACTCGTCGAGGATCGCGACGATGGCTCGTTCCGCTTCGACCTTCGCTGCGACGACGAGAACCTGTACGTCGGCGTGGCCGTGCGAGACGATTCCATCGTCTCGTCGCCGGAGCGAATCGGCCGAGAGCAGGATGGCGTGGCGTTGATTCTCGACGCGCGCGACGATCCTGCGCGCTCGGCCAGTGGCCAGGGCTTCTTCACGGCAATCAGCGACGGGACCATGAGGGACGTGCTCGTCATCAGCGCCGGGCCGGAGCCGAACCCCGCCGAGGACACGGTCTTCAGCGTGTTCATCCCCCCGCCGCCGGATAGCATCCGCAGCGCCTCGCAGGTCGGGGACTCGGGCTACGGCCTCGAAATCGCCATTCCGCTGGCCGTGCTCGATGCCAAGCACGGCGAGCGCTTCGAGCGCGTCCGACTCGACATCAGCGTCTACGACTTCGACGAGGGTCAGACCGGACACGCCACGCTGTGGTGGCGGCCGTCTCGCTTCGATGCCCGGGCGATCCCGGGCTCGGGCACCTTCTCCCGGCCCTAGTCCGCGTCCTGCGGGCCTCGATCACCGCCGACCACGTGCGGACGCCGTGCGACGACAGGGGCGCACGAACAGGGACCTGCGCGTTGTCGCACGTGCCGACGAAGAGCAGGCTCACGATCGGGCGCGGGCCCCGACGACTCATCGGGGTAACGAGATCGACCCGCTGCCCGGGAGTGAAGCTTGAAGCGCCCGATCATCGTGGTCGTGGATACCGCGCGAGAGATCGCCAGCGCTCTTGGCGCGGCGTCGTTGCGACGCGGACTCGAAGTCGTCACCGATCCAGCGACCGCGGCATCCAGCGGGGCACCCATCGTCGCCGGCGTGCTGCCGGCCGAGTCGGTCGACGAACCGACACATTTCGAGCGATTTGCGACGCTACGCCACGCGCTGCGCGGCGCGCCGCTGATCGCGCTGATCGACCCCAGGGCAATGCCAACCCAGGGCCTGGCCGCAGCCGGCTTCCACGCGGCTATCAGTGCGGCCGCGCCGTACGCCGCGCTGGCCGAGCGCGGCGTGCAGTCGGCGCTGGCCGCGCGGCGGGCAGTCGATCTCGATCTCGTCGGCGGATCGTCAGCAATGGCTCGGCTGCGCGAAGAGCTGCTGCTCGCCGCGAACGCGCCGAGCCACCTGCTGTTGCTCGGCGAGACCGGCACCGGCAAGGGAGTCGCCGCGCGCGCGCTGCACGCGCTCTCGCCACGGCGCGACGCGCCGTTCGAGACGGTCGACTGCACCGCGCTGTCGCCCGCCCTCGTGGAGAGCGAGCTCTTCGGACACGAGCGGGGAGCCTTTACCGGCGCCCACGAGCGCCGCCGCGGCCGACTCGAACGCGCCGCGAACGGGACGCTCTTCCTCGACGAGATCGGAGAGCTCGAGCTCGGCCTGCAGGCCAAGCTGCTGCGCGCGCTCGAAGAGCGACGCTTCGATCGGCTGGGCGGTCGCGAGCCGCTGGGCTTCGCGGCGCGCGTCGTAGCCGCGACGAATCGCGACCTCGAGGCCGAAGTCCGCGGCGGACGCTTCCGCCGCGATCTGTTCTACCGGCTCGACGTACTGCGAGTTCGTCTGCCACGGCTGCGCGAGCGCCTCGACGATCTGCCGGTCCTGGTCGACCACCTGCTGCTGCGCGCGGCGCGGCGTCTCGAGCGCGAGCCGATCCGCGCGAGCCGAGCGCTGCTCGATCGGCTGCGCGAACGCGACTGGCCCGGCAATGTGCGAGAGCTGGCAAACCGCCTCGAGGCGATGGCCGTCCGCGCCATTGGCGAAGAGCTCGACGTCGCCGACCTGCCCTCCGCTGCTCAGACACGCGGACCGCGTCCGGTCAGTGAACGCCACCAGCTCGCGGAGTTGCTGCGCGAGTGCGGCGGCAACGTCGCGCGTGTAGCGCGGCGTCTCGGCCGCCCGCGCAGCACGGTCCGCTACCGGATCGTCCAGTACGACCTGCTGCATCTGATTCCGCGCGACTAGCATGCTCGGGCATCAGCGCGAGCAGACCTCCCAGTCCGAGGAGAGGCCCCCTTGCAAGGCACCGATCGCGACGCGCTCTACGCACGGCTCGCCAAGAATGCAGTGCGCGACCCGGCGCGCGGCCTCGAGCTGCGAAGGGGACTCCACCTTGTTGATCAGGACGGCGACGCGCGCCGCCTGCGGGGCGTCCTTCAGCCCGCCTTGCGAAGAGGTGAGCAGAGCACCGAGCGCCTCGGGCGTCAAGCTCTCCTCGGGAGCGAGCCCCGTGATCGTGCTCACCCGCTCGGGGCGGTGTGCGACCTCGCGGATCGGTCCCGAGAGCGCGTCGATGCCTACGACCGGAACTAGCAGGCTGGTCTCGTCGGGGATCACGGGCTCGTGCGCGGCGGGGGCCTTGACCGGTAGCATGCGCGATCCGTCCGCCTCGACCACGACCCAATCCACCCCCGGCCGGGCGAGCATCTCCGCGGGAAGCTCGCGGGGCACGCCCACGGCGCGGTCGCCTTCCACCCCCCCGACCACCAGCAGGTGCGAGTCGAACGCGTCGACCCGCTCCCTCCAGTTCTCATCGGCCAGGCTGCAGACCTCCGCGGCCCGGCCCAGCTGCGCCGCGAAGATGCGCGTCGTGGTGGTCAACACGACGCGGCCGGGCAGGCTGCGAGCGAGGGCGAACAACAGGCTGCTCTTCCCCCCGCCGCCGACGATGGCCACGAGCCCGGGGGGGCGCGCGAGACCTAGCGCCTCGACCGGGCTCGCCGCCCGGGTTGCGTCGCTCACGGCTCGTCCATCGATCGTGCTCGTCGGGTCGCTCGTCGGCGGTCCCCTCAGCCGCTGCGGCTCTTCTCCAGGTGGGACCACGCCGCGGGTAGCGAAATGTCCCGGTTCGGATGGCGCGGCGGGGAGTTGAACTCCGGCGGAGGCCTCCACTCCATCGCTCGCAGGGTCTCGCCGATGTGCGTCATGTTCAGCATGTCGTGGCTGTAGCAGAAGAGACCGTCTCCGGCGTAGTAGAGGATGGACAGGCCGGCCACCAGCCACGGCGTCCCGTCCTCTCGGTGCCCGAGGATCTGATCCCATTGGCTGATCAGGCGATGGCCGTCCACCATGGTCCAGTTCTCCGGGGTCGACCAGCCGTGGCCCGTCAATCCCGACATGGATGATTCGAAGAAATTGCGAATGGCCTCTCGGCCCTCGACCCGCCCCCACGCGGGATCGATGTACGCGGCATCTTCGGTGAAGAAGTCGGCCAGGGCCGACCAGCGTTGCTTGCCCACGTCGATCTCTTCGCGCAGCGCGACGAAGCGATCGTAGGTCTCGACCGCCTGCTTCTCGATTGATGCCGACGTCATGAAAGCCTCCTCCTGCGACCTCCCCGACGAGAGGCGAGGATCGTCCAGCCCGGGACCAGGCTGCTCTACGCGACCAGCTCGTTCTTGAGCACCACGCCGGGCGTGACTCCGGTGGGCTGGCCGTCGCGCATCAGCACTTGCCCGTTTACCACCGTGGCGTCATAGCCGGTCGCGGTCTGGCTCAGGTGCGGCGCGCCGGTGGGAAAGTCGTGGTGTAGCTTGGGCAGCGCGATGTCGAGGTTGTCCAGATCGATCACGTTCAGATCCGCGAACGCGCCCCGGCGCAACATCCCCCGACCAGTGATCCCCCACATCAGCGCGGGATCGAAGGTGAGCTTGCGCACCGCCCGCTCGAGCGACAGCCGCCGCTTCTCGCGCACCCAGTAGGCCAGGATGAAGGTGGCGTAGCTGGCGTCGCAGGTCTGCGTCGTGTGGGCCCCGGAATCACCCAGGCCGATCCCCGTAAGCGGGTGGTCGAGCAGCTCCGCCGCGACATCCAGGTCCGGATTGAAGAGCGGAATCATCAGCAAGCCGTCGAGGTCGGTGGCGAGCAGATGGTCGAACACCACCTCGCCGAAGTGCTTGCCCTCGCGCTTTGCGATGGCGCGGATACTGCGTTCGGGCGAAGTGTCGTAGGCCAGCACGCCACCACCGACGAGGGGGAAGACGTGGTCCACCGTCGCCATGCCGCCGAGCACCGAGCCGTCGGCGTTCTGCACGCTCGCCAGCAGCTTGGCCCGTACGTCCGGGTCGCGCAGCGCCCTGCGCTGCTCGTCCTCGGACTTGGCCAGCAGCTCGAGGGCGCCGGGGAACAGGATCAGGGGGGAAAGCGACAACCCGAATCCGAGTAGCAGCCCCACGCTGCGCGCCGCGACTTGCGGGACGATGCGCGCGCCCTGGGCCGCCGACGCCTCCACCTTGCGCATGATGTCCTTCCAGACATCGGGGTAGGCGAGGATCTGGGTGAGGCCGAAGCTGATCGGCCGACCGGTCTCGAGGGCGGTCGGAAGCATCCAGGCGTAGTCCGCGTCGAACCCGCTCGCGTCCTCGCCGGCCGCGCCGAGCGGCACCATCTCGAGCACACCGGTGCCGAACTCCCGCAAGGAGCCGGTCAGGGTGTCGAGCTCTCGTCGGTCCGCGAAGGTGCCGGGAACCGGGTCTCCCGCCGGCGTGCGATGGCCCGTCGTGCGACCCGTCGCGACTCCCATCGCCCCGGCCCGCATCCCGTCCAGGATCGAGGCCCGCATCGTGGCGAGCTCCTCGTCGGATGCGGCTGCGTCGGTCGCTCCCTTCTCTCCCATGGCATAGATGCGCAGCGGGGCGTGGCTGATGTGGGATCCCACGTTGAGGCCGAGCGGTATGCGCCCGAGCGCGGCCAGGTATTCGGAGAACGTCTCCCACTGCCAGTCGACACCGGCCTGCATGGCCGCCTGGGGGATGTCCTCGACCCCCTCCATCAAGAACATCAGATAGTCGCGATCCTTGGGGCGGCAGGGCGCGAAGCCGACCCCGCAGTTGCCGACGATCACCGAAGTGACACCGTGCATGTTCGAGGGCGATCCCAGCGGATCCCAGGTGATCTGCGCGTCGAGGTGCGTGTGGACGTCGACGAACCCGGGAGTGACGACCTTGCCTCGCGCGTCGATCTCCTCGCGGGTGTCTCCCGCGTACTTGCCAAGCGAGGCGATGCGATCGCCTTCGATGACGACGTCGCTGGTGTAGGGGGCATTGCCGCTGCCGTCGACGACGGTGCCGCCACGAATCACGAGGTCTGCGCTCATTTGGGGGCCTCCGAGTGAGCCTGCTCCAGAGAGTAGCTCGGCCGGAGAGGCGAGGCGGATCGGACGACTTCTGCCAGATCAGGTGCCGCAGAAAGTCTGGTGAACGATCTGATCCGACCGCGGCGGCGCGGCATAGCGCGCCTGGCCTGGCTGATCATCGTAAGGCAATGCCAGCACCTGACTGATCTGTTGGAACGGCGCGAGATCGTCCTCGTCGACGGCCGCCTTGATCACTTCTTCGATCAGATGATTGCGCGGAATGAAGGCCGGATTGACCGAGCGCATGTCTGACCGGCACTCGGCATGGGACCGCCTTTCGCTGGCGAGGCGCTTCCGCCAACGCACCACCCAGCTATCGAACGCCGCAGGATCGTCAAACAGGCCGCTCACGCGCTCATTGCTTGCCGAAGTCTCGTCCATGACATCGCACAATCGGCGGAAGGTAAGCGTGAAGTCTGCGCTGTTGTCCGCCATCCGAGTGAGTAGATCCTGGGCCAACGCTGCGTCGTCTTCTCGAACCTCCGCTAGCCCGAGTTTGCGTCGCAAGCCAGCGCGATAGAACCCCTCGAACCGCTCCGGAAAAGTCTGGATCATCTCCTTGGCCAGAGCGACTGCGACTGCTTCATCGTCGCTCATCAGGGGCAACAAGGTCTGCGCAAAACCCGCGAGGTTCCAGTGCGAGATCGAAGGCTGATTGCCGTAGGCGTACCGGCCCCCGTGATCGATGGAACTGTAGACCGTATCGGGATGGTAACTGTCCATGAAAGCGCAGGGACCATAGTCGATGGTCTCCCCGGCAATAGACATGTTGTCGGTGTTCATGACACCGTGAATGAAGCCGATCAGTTGCCAGCAGGCGACCAACTCCGCCTGGCGATCGATCACCGCACTCAGCAGCGCGAGGTAGGGCCGGTCCGCATCAGACGCTGCAGGATAGTGACGGGCGATCACATGATCCGCGAGCATTCGAACGGCCTCGACGTCGCTTCGGGCAGCGAAGAACTGGAAAGTGCCCACCCGGATGTGGCTTTGCGCCACCCGGGTCAGCACAGCGCTCGGCAGGGAGGCCTCGCGCATGATGTGTTCGCCCGTCGTCACCACAGCCAACGACCGAGTGGTCGCGATGCCCAGCCGAGCCATCGCCTCACTCACGATGTATTCGCGCAACACGGGTCCCAGTCCGGCACGCCCATCCCCCCGGCGTGAGAAAGGTGTAGGGCCCGCACCCTTGAGTTGGATGTCGCGTCGGACGCCATCCCGATCAATCAATTCCCCAAGAAGAATCGCCCGGCCATCGCCCAGCTGGGGCACCCAGTTGCCAAACTGAAAGCCCGCATAGGCCATGGCCAGTGGCTCAGCACCGTCCGGCAGCCGGTTCCCAGCCAGGATCGCGATGCCTTCGGGCGTGGCCAACTGCTCGGGCCTGAGCCCGAGTTGAAGGGCCAGGCTCTCGTTCAGCGAGATGAGACCCGGACCGCGTACCGGGGTAGGCGGCAGGCGTTCAAAGAAGCGTTCCGGAAGCCGCGCATAACTATTATCGAAGGGGAAGAATGAGTCGTGTGTCATC
>JAYZFK010000064.1:0-30384 GCA_036336835.1 Myxococcota bacterium
GGCCAGATAGAAACCGTTCGTGTGATAGAGCGGCGCGGGCACGAGCTCGGTGAGCACCGGCGCATCGGGCCCGCGATCCAGCGGGCCGCCGGTCTCTCCGGGAACCCCTTCGCCCGGGCCGGGCCTGAGGATGATCTTGGGAAATCCGGTGGAGCCACTGCTCGCGATGGCACGCGCCGGGTCGGCCACTCGATCTTCGAGCGGCTCGGCGGGCGCATCGACACTGGCTTCGACCTGTTTCCGGGAAACCCGGGCGCCCGGAGCGTCGTCCCAGTCGCAGACGACCAGTCGCGGCTCTGCCACCTCGATCAGCCGGTTGCGCTCCCAGGCCGGTAGATCCCAACGCAGCGGGAGAACCCCTGCGCCCAGCTTCCAGGCCGCCAGGGCAGTGAACAGGTGCTCCGCTGAGTTGGGGAGACCGATGATCACCAGCGCGCCCTGGCCCACGCCTTCGCCGCGCAGCAGGCCCGCGATCTGGAGAGCGCGCCGCTCCACGGCCGACCAGCTGAAGCTGCGTTCCTCCCCGCGCCGGGGCACGAAGACCAGCGCGATGTCATCGGGGCGCTCGGCCGCCAGGTCGCTGATGCGCCTCCCGAACGACACCGGCTTCGGCTCGACTTCAGTCACCAACGGAACCTCTCGTGCGCGCGTCGCAAACGATGCCGCGAGCGCGCCGCGGCCGGCTCGCAGCCGTCCCCATCATGCGTGAATTGCGGGCAGCCTCCCCGACCACGGGCTCGCGTTCTCGAGCTGGGACCCGACTCGTATCAGCACGTCCTCGCGACCGGTGCCTGCAACGAGCTGGATTCCGACGGGCAGGCCCTGTTCGCTCAGGTGGAGCGGCAGCGAGATCGCCGGCTGCCCCGTTGCGTTGAAGGGGGTGGTGAACGCCGTGCACGCCAGCATGCCGGCCATCACGGTCTGCGGGTCGCCGAGGGGAGCGAGCTCGCCGATCCGGGGCGGCTGTGTCGCGGCCGTCGGCGTGAGCAGGAGATCGAAGCCCCGCTGCCACCAGGCGGCGACGCCGCGCGCGTACGACTGCACGGCCTCGACCGCTGCGATGTAGGCGCTTGCGGTGAGCGCCCTGCCCTGCTCGGCCATGCTCCAGTTCAGCGGCTCGAGATCCTCCTCGACGATGGGCCGACCCAGCCGTTCGCCCCAGCGTTCGAGATCGCGCGCGAGCGTGGCGCCGGCGATCACACCAAAGCCGGCCCCCAGCCCTTCCGCATCCAGCGCGTCGAGTGCGACGGGCGCGACACCGTGGGCGAGCTCGCTCAACAGCTTCGCGGTGTTCTCGACCGCGCTGACACAGGCGGAGTCGATCGATCGGCCTCGCCCGGGATCCGTGCGAACGCCGATGCGCAGACGCCCCGGCTCGACACCCACCTCCTCGGCCCACGCGCGAACGGGCGGCGGGGCCAGATAGGGATCGCCCGGCGCAGGACCCGCGGTCGCATCGAGCACCGCCGCGGTATCGCGCACGCTGCGTGTGAGCACGTGCTCGTGAGTGAAGGGTCCCCAGTACTCGCCGAAGTCGGGCGCGAGCGAGTTGCGAGCCCGCGTCGGCTTGAGCCCGACGAGCCCGCAGTGCGACGCCGGGATGCGGATCGACCCGCCCATGTCGTTGCCGTGCCCGAGAGGCGCGAGCCCCGCCGCCACGGCAGCGCCCGTCCCCCCGCTCGACCCTCCGGTGGAGTGGTCGAGATTCCAGGGGTTGCGACTCGGGCCGTAGGCCAGCGGCTCGGTGGTGGCCGACATCGCGAACTCGGGGGTGTTCGTCTTGCCGACGAACACGAAGCCGGCCGCCCGGTAGCGACGCGCCAGCTCGGTGTCGTGCTGTTCGACCCAGCCCGCTTCCTTCAGGAACCGGGCTCCGGCGTGGTAGGGATCTCCGGCCGTGTGACAGACGACATCCTTCACGAGAAAGGGGACACCCTTGAAGGGTCCGTCGGGCAGGTCCGGCGAGCGCGCGGCGTCGCGCGCCTTTTCGAAGAGGGAGTGGATCACCGCGTTCAGCTGCGGGTTCAGGGCCTCGATGCGCGCGATCGAGGCCTCCACCAGCTCCGCGGGTGTGACCTCCCTCCGTCGCACGAGGTCCGCCTGTGCAGTTGCATCGAGTCGTGCGAGCTCGTCATCCATGGGGGGGCCTCCGCCTGGTCTTGCTCACATGCTAAGGCCGGCAGCGGCGTCGCGTCGAGCAAGAACCGCGCACCGACGCGCCGACTACCGCTGCGGCGGTCGCAGCTCGACCGGCATCCGCTCGAGAGAGTTCGTGAAGTTCGAGAGCAGATAGCGGACCTCGCCCCGAGGCTCGACCGCGACCCCGCCTGCCAGCAGAGTCTGATAGACGACCCGCAGCTCGAGCCGCGCGAGGCTCGCCCCCAGGCAGAAATGCCGTCCGATGCCGAAGCTCAGATGCTCGTTCGGCTGGCGCGCGATGTCGAAGCGATCCGGGTCCTGGAAGACCGCTTCGTCCCGATTCGCGGACGAGTACCAGACCACCAGCTTGTCGCCCTCACGAAACGGATGGCCCGCAATCTCGCCGGCTCGCGTCGCGCTGCGCCGGAAGTGATGGATCGGCGTGGTCCAGCGAAGCACCTCCTCGATGGCACACGCCAGCCCGTTCGGCTCCTTGCGAAGGGCTTCCCACTGGTCGCGATGCTCGACGAAGGCCAGCATCCCACCGGAGATCGCGCTCTTGGTCGTCTCGATCCCCGCTGTGATGAGCAGCAGGAAGAACGCGGCAAAGGCCGCGTCGTCGATCGACTCGCCGTCGAGGCTCGCCTGCAGGATCGCCGAAGCGATGTCCTGGCGCGGCGCCCGCCTGCGTTCGCGGGCCAAGTCGACGGCGTAGGCCGACATCTCCTGGATCGCATCGCGGTTCTCACCCTCGCCCCGACCGCCTCCGTCGACCTCGGGATCGTCGAAGCCCTGCACTCGGTGGGCGAGGACGCCGAGTGCAGGCCGGTCGGCCTCGGGAACACCCATCACCTCGCTGATGATCTGGAGCGGCAGGAGGGCGGCGACGTCGCTCACGAAGTCGCAGTCGCCCATCTCGAGCCCCCGGTCGAGCACGCCGGCAAAGCGGCGGCGCGCAAAGGACTCGAGCTCGAGGATCCGACGGGGCGTCATACCGCGGCCGACCAGAGCGCGTAGCTGCGTGTGATGCGGCGGGTCCAGCTCGATCATCATGCGCTCGCGACCGCTGGTCTCGAACGATTCGTCGAAGATCATGATGCCATGTCGCTCGGAGGAGAAGGTCGTGGTGTCCTGGCTCACGGCGAGCACGTCGGCGTGTCGCGTCAACGCCCAGAAGCCCGAGCCGTCGGCCTGCTCGTTCCAATAGATCGGACTCTCTCGCCGGAGCCGGCGAAAGACCTCGTGGGGCGTTCCGCGGGCGAAGAGCCCGAGGTCGCTCAGGTCGATCGGATCCGAGGAAGCCGGCACGCGTTGGCGAGACCTCACTCCTGGGGATAGCGCCAGGGTGTCTCCTGGGTGGCCGACTCGTCGATCGTCCACTGGGGCAGCGCGAACCCCTCCCCGACGTCCGCGAATACCATGCGCACGCGAGTCCCGATGCCCACGCGTCGCACCGTCTCGGGCGGTGCGAGCTCGCCCTCCGACGTGACCAGATTCGCGAGCACTCGCAGCGCCTCGTGCTCGCTCGGCTGGCCGCGCTGCGTGTCGAGCTCTACCAGGAGAAGTAGATAGGGCACCTGATCCCGGAAGGCCGGAAGGATCGGGTGGTGGACCTCGGAGTACGACATCACCGTGCCGCGACCTTCCACCGGCGCCCACTCGTACTCGCTGGATCCATCCCAGGGGCACGCCGTGCCCGGCGGGTACGAGAGCAGTCCGTTCGACTTCCAGCGCTGGAGCCGCAGCTCGTGCTTGCCGCACCAACCGAAGAAGGCGTGGTTCTCGGCGTCGGCCTCGTCCACCGCGAGACTCATTCCCAGCCAGCTTCCAGTCAGCGGCATCCTGCTCCTCCTCAGTCCCGACGCATCACCAGGGCGGACCCGGTGTTCGGCATGGCCCAGCCCAGGTTTGCGGTGATCTCGGCGTCGCGGATCTGACGGCAGCCCCCCTCGCTGTAGTCGTAGGTGTGCTGGCGCTTGCCATCGGCGTCCACCGGACAGTAGTCGTCGGCTTCGCCGCGCAGCTGTCGCACGTTCTCGATCACCATGTTCATGCCGTGGGTATAGCCCTCGTTCAGGTGCCCCCCGGCGGTGTTGTTGGGCCGGCGTCCGCCGAGCGCGATGGTGCCATCGCTCACGTACTCGCCACCCTCGCCCTTCTCGCAGAATCCGTAATCCTCGAGCTGCAGCAGCGTGGTGAAGGAGAAGGCGTCGTAGGAGCCGGTGATGTCCACATCCTCGGGCTCGACCCCGGCGTTGGGCCACAGCAGGTCCTTTGCGTAGTAGCCCGCGACGCGCGTGATGGGCCCGTGTTGATGATGGTCGTCGGCGCGCGGCTTGGTGCAGCGGCCCACCACCGACAAGATCTTTGCGGGCCGCTTCTGGCAGTCGCGGGCCCGCTCGGCGCTGGTCACGATGATGGCCGTGGCATTGTCGGTCTCGACGCAGCAATCGAGCAGGTGCAGCGGACGCGCGATCACACGGCTCTCCATGACGTCGCTCACCGTGACGCGCTGATCGTAGTAGGCCTTCGGATTGTTCGAGGCCCCCCAGGAGTGGAAGACCTTCACGTGGGCCACCTGCTCCGGCGTGGTGCCGTACTCGTACATGTGGCGCATGAATGACTGGGAGAACATCTGCGCGGGGCTCGTCTGCCCGTAGACGGTGTTGAAGAGCGCGCCGCCCGAGAGCTGCGCCGCGCCGCGCCCGCTGCCGCCCATGCGCACGGCGGTCGCGCCGTTCATGGAACGGAACAGCACCATCGTTCGGCACATGCCGGCCTCGATCGCACCGATGGCCAGGCCGATCAGGCACTCGATGCTCGAGCCGCCGCCGATGATGTCGGCGTAGAAGTTCAGCCGGATGCCGAGATCTGCCGACACCGTGGGCGACATGGTCGAGTCCATCGCCGAGTAGGACATCATGCCGTCCACGTCGTTCGGCCCCAGGCCGGCGTCCTGCATGGCGTTGCGGATGGCCTCGACCGCCATGTGCCGCGTGGTGCGGCCGGAGTTGCGGCTGTACTCGGTCTCGCCGACCCCCACCAGGGCATACTTGTCGCGCAGGAACTTCGAGCTGCTGGTGTCGTTGTCGCGTTGCATGCGAATTCCCTCGCCGTCGTAGGTAGCTAGCCGTCGAGACCGGCACCTTCGACGGCGCGGTGGAAGCGTTCGACGGCGTCCAGGTGCGCCTTCGCATCCGGCAGCTCGCAGCCCATGGTGACGAGAGAAACGTGTGTGCCGCCCGCCTCCTGCCAGCTGCGCACATCGTCGACCCAGCTCTCCGGATCGTCCAGGCCGCCGCCCATTATGATGAGCTCCGCACCGAACCCGTCGACGTCGCGGCCCGCGTCCCTCACCAACGCGCGCGTCTTCTCGAGCTCCTTGGCGGCGCTGGACGCCCTGCCTCCGAAGATGAAGCCGTCGCCCAGGCGTGCGGCTCGCGCGTAGCTCACGGGCACGAAGCCCCCGAACCAGATCGGAATCCGCCGCTCCGGCAGCGGCAGGATGCCCGCCCGATCGATGCGATGATGCTCGCCCCGGTAGTCGACCACGCGCTCGCTCCACAGGCGCCGCAGCACCTCGACCTGCTCTTCCTGTCGCTTGCCGCGGTTGCGGAAATCCTCGTTGAGCGCCTGGTACTCGACGTAGTTCCAGCCGACACCGATGCCCAGGCGCAGCCGACCGCCGGACAGCACGTCGACCTCGGCCGCCTGCTTCGCCACCAGCGCGGTCTGCCGCTGCGGCAGGATCAGCACGCCCGTGACGAGCTCGATGCGCGAGGTCGCTGCCGCGAGGAAACCGAACAGCACGAAGGGCTCGTGGAACAGCGAGTCCTCGGTATACGGGCCAGTCAGTGCGGGCTCGCGGTCGTGGGTGGCGCCGAGCACGTGGTCGTAGGCGAGCAGGTGGTCGAAACCCAGCTCCTCGACCGTCTGCGCGAAGTCGCGTACCACGACCGGGTCGCGACCGATCTCGGTCTGCGGAAAGACGACCCCCAGCTTCATTGCGATTCCTCCCCCGCCGAATGCTCGAGCACCTCGAAGCCGCGTTGGATCTCGCGAAACCGCTCGGTCGCATCCGCCAGGATGTAGCTGTGCGTCGGAATCACGAACAGCCCGCGACGCAGTCCCGCGATCGCGAGCGCTGCCGCATCGGATGCCTGGAGGTACATGCCCGCGATGCGCCGCGCCACCGGCTCGCTGATCGCACCATCTGCCAGCGGATCCGTCGCTGCGGGAGCCGAGCCGTAACGCTCGGGTCGAAACGCGACTGAGTTGTCGCCGAGGCCGCTCACGACCGGACCGGGACACAGCACGCTCACACCGATGTCGTCGGCCTCGAGCTCGCGTCGCAGCACGTCGGCCATCGCGAGCACGCAGTGCTTGGTCATGTTGTAGACCTGAATTGGAAGCTCGCGCAGGTAGCCGGGGTTCGACAGACTGTGCTCGGAGCCGGTCATCAGCACGTGGCCCGGGCGACCGGCCTGGCGAAGCTTGCGCACGAAGGGTCGGCAGGCGTTCAGGATGCCCCAGACGTTCACGTCGAACTGGAACGCGATGTCCTCGCTCGACGCATCGAGCAGCGAGCCGGGCTGAAAGACTCCGGCGTTGCCGCAGAGCAGGTCGATCGGCCCGACCTCCTGCCATGCCTTCTCGACCATCGCCTCGACCGCCGCCGCGTCTGTCACATCGCACGCGGCGCTGCTCGCGCCGAGGCGCTCCGCCTGCTGCGCGACCTTGTCTGCTGCAATGTCGGCCAGGAAGACCCTCGCTCCGCCGGCCGCGAACGTCTCGGCGAGCGCCAGTCCGATGCCGTCGGCAGCGCCGGTAATCAGGACCGCCTTGTCCTCCAGCGGGTCGAAATCGATCACAGAGGGGTCTCCATCCGTTAGGGTCGGCCCACCCTACCCGCTCGCGCGGTCGTCGGGCTAGCACGATCGTCCACCCACAGCGTGGAGGAACCCGGATTGAGCGACGCCGCCGCCACCTCGCGCGGCCACACCCAATACGTGCTCGGCATCATGTTCACGCTGACCGCGCTCAACGTGATGGACCGCCAGGTACTCTCGGTCCTGGTCGAGCCGGTCAAGCAGGAGTTCGGACTCTCGGATTCGCAGATGGGACTGCTGACCGGCAGCGCCTTCGCGCTGTCGCACGCGCTGGCGATGATCCCGGTCGCGCGGCTCGCCGACCTCGGCAGCCGACGCCTGGTCATCGCAACCGGCCTGTTCGCCTGGAGCGCGCTCACCGCACTGACGGGCGCAGCACAAGCCTACTGGCACTTGTTCGTCACGCGCGTCGGTGTGGGCGCGTGCGAGACGGTGGGAAGCGGCCCCGCCCAGTCGCTGCTCTCGGACGTCTTCCCGCCCGAACGCCGCGGCGCCGCGCTGTCGATCCACGCGTCCGGCGGGACCTTCGGCGCGATGGCGGGCTTTGCGATCGGCGGCCTGCTGGCAGATGCCGTCGGCTGGCGCTGGACGTTCGTCTGCTTCGGCGCGCCGGGTCTGCTGCTGGCGGTGGTGCTCTGGCGCACGGTGGCCGAGCCGCGGCGCGGCACCTTCGATGGCGCCGCTTCCGACGAGCCGCCGCCGAGCCTCGGCGCAACGGTGCGCTTCCTCGGTCGGATCCGCTCGTTCCGGCACGTCGTGTTGGCCGCGTCGCTCAACGCGTTCGTCAACTGGGCACTGCTCTCGTGGGCGGCCGCTGCGATGATGCGAGGCCACGGTCTGTCGGCGACCGAGGTCGGCGTGCGGCTGGCGGCCTCCATGACGCTGAGCTCGGCGCTCGGACTGATCGCCGCCGGTTATCTCACGGACCGGCTCGGCCGACGCGACACCCGCTGGTACTTGTGGCTCCCGGCCGCCGCATCGGTGGGAGCGATCCCGTTCAGCGTGGCCTTTCTGCTGTGGCCGGATCCCGGGCAGGCCTTCTGGTTGATCGTGCCGGGCGCCTTCCTCAACTCGATGTGGGTCGGCACGTACAACGCCGTGATCCAGAGCCTGGCGAAGCCGCGGATGCGCGCCATGGCCTCCGCAATGAACACCCTGATCAGCACTGGACTGATCGGCCAGGGGCTCGGACCGCTGCTGGTGGGCATCCTGAGCGACCGACTCGAACCGAGCTACGGCAAGGACGCACTGCGCGTCGCGCTGGCCATTGCCGTGTTCGCCCACCTCTGGGGCGCCATTCACAGTCTGCTCGGCTCACGCACGCTGCGCGCAGACCAGCTCGCCCGGCAAGCCTGAACTCGCCTCAGGTGCTCCGCGGGGCGCGTGCTGCCACGCCCGCCAGGAACTGCTCGATGTTCGAGGTCTTGAACTCGGCGACCGCCTTCATGTCGGGGACGTAGTGCTCGAAGCCGTCGCCAGTGATGGCGGCGATGATGCCCGTCGCGCAGTCCTCCGGGGGGAACTTCGGCTCGTCCTTGAACACCGCCGGGTCGCTGCCCGGCCGGTCCCAGATATCCGTATCGAAGGGACCCGGGATCACCAGACGGATCCGCAGGGGCGTGTCGTGGAGATCCAGGAACATCGACTCGGTGAAGCCCGTCAGTGCGAACTTCGAGGCGCAGTAGGCGGACTCGTGCATGATGCCCAGCCGACCCCCGAGGCTCGTGACGTTGACGATCGTTCCCGAGCCCTGCTCGAGCATGCGCGGCAGCAGGGTCTGGATGATGCGGACCGGCGACAGCAGGTTGATCCGCAGGGTTTCCTCGAGGTCGCTCGCGCTGAGGCGGCGAACCTCGCGGACCTTCGGAATGGCGGCGTTGTTGACGATCACGTCGAGGCCGCCGAGCGCGTCCCATGCCTCGCTGGCGACCTTCTCGGCCAGAGCGAGGTCTCCGAGATCCGCCCGCCACATCTTCGATCCGGGGGCGCGCTCACGGCACGCGTCGAGCACTTGCCGGAGCTTGTCCTCGCGGCGCGCCACGAGCGCGACCGTCGCCCCCTGATCGGCCAGCATGCGCGCCAACGCGGCACCAATTCCAGACGAGGCACCGGTGACCAGAACCTTCGAGCCTGCGATCTCCACCGTTCGTTCTCCGTTGGCGGTCAGTCGCCTTCTTCTCGCGCCGCGTCGCCGATCCCGAAGGCTCGCCGCGTGGCGTCTTCCCAGCGCATCATCGGCACGTCCTTGCGGATCTCGCGCGCCTTCTCGTAGACGCCGGGCATCACCTCATCGGGCGTCAGCAGGAACGCGATGTCGGCGCGCCCGCTGGCCTCGGCGATCGAGACCACCTCGAACTCGTCCGCAAGCGCCTGCTCGCGGTAGGAGTCGTCGATATTGCCCACGATCACGTCGACGCCCGAGTCCCGCAAGTTGCGGGCCTGAGCACTGCCCTGGTTGCCATAGCCGAGAATCGCCACCGTCTGGCCGCGGATGACCGCGGGGTCCGCGGCGTCGTCGTGATAGACCGTCGTCATGGGCTTCGCTCCTGGTTCTCGTGGTCAGCATCGGCGCCGGAGCGAAGCCTTGTCAAGCAGAGGCAGTTCGGCGCGGCGCGGCCCGACGAACGAGTATCACGGCCAGGTTTCCCGAAACTCCCGGGCGTCCACGATCTTGCCCGTAAAGCCCGACGCATCCTGCTGGCCGAGGAACAGCACGGAGGGCACGACCGAAGCGGGAGTCAGCCAACCCGTCCAGTCGTAGTCCTCGCCGAGCTCGTGCACGCTCGTCTCCGTCTTCACGGCTCCGGGACGCAGTGCGTTGACGGCAATGCCGTACTCGGCGAGCTCGACCGCCAGGGCGGTGCTGAAGCGCTCGAGCGCGGCCTTGGCGACCGCGTACACGAGAAAGCCAGGCGGCATGCGCGCTCCGAACGAAGCCGCCGCGCCCGATGACATGTTGATGATGCTTCCCGAGCCCTGTTGCTTCATTGCCGGCAGAACGGCCTGGACGGTCGAGTAGAGGCTTCGGACATTGACGCGCATCGACGTATCCCACATCTCGGGCGTCGTCTGCTCGAACAGGCCGCGCATCGGCGTCATCGCGTTGTTCATCAGGACGTCGACACGGCCGAATTCGGCGAGCGTCGCCTCCACCATCGCGTTGATCTCGCTCGCGATCCCGATGTCGCAACGGATCGCGAGCGCCTCGCCACCGCGCGCGCGGATCTCGTCGGCGGTTGCAACGATGCTGCCGGGCAGGCCGTCGGGACTCCGGTCGACGGTCCGGGCCGTGCAGACCACCTTCGCCCCGGCCTCGGCGAGCCCCAGCGCGAGCCCCTTGCCAATGCCGCGCGAGGCACCGGTAACGATCGCGACCTTCCCCTGCAGTGAGCGAGCGGTTCGAGCCATGCTGCCTCCCCCTTCCCTCCGGTAATCGCCAGCTCTGCCGGCAGCGTAGCGAGCTGTGTCCGGCTAGGGTCTCACACGATGAGCACTGAGGACCCCACGCCTGTCGAGTCGGGGAAGCCGGCGCCGGTGCGCATCGGCATCCTGCACGACCGGCCGCAGCCCGACGCAGGAGCCAGCTTCGAACGCACGGCGCGGATCGGTGTCGACGACGTTGCCGCGGCCCGCCAGCTCGACCGCGGGATCGAGTTCATCCACGAAAGTGGGCACGGGCTGCCGATGGGCACCGCTCGGGCGGTGGAAGACGCCTTTGCCTCGCTCGCCGAACAGGGTGTTCTCGCCATCATCGGCCCCGCGATCAGCGACAACGGGCTCGTCGCCCGCGACCTCGCCGACGCAGCGCGGATCCCCTGCATCAACTACACGGGCGGAGAGCAGACGCGCAGCGAGTGGATGTTCCACTACCAGGTCGGCTCGCTCGAAGACGAGCCGACCGTGCTGGCGCGCCACCTCTCCGCGCGCGGCCTCGAGACTGCAGCGGTCGTGTACGACCGCTCGCCGATCGGCCAGCGCTACGCCGAGTACTTCGACCAGGCTTGCGCGTCCCTGGGAATCGACCTGATCGGTCGGACCGGCATCTCGCCGCTGCAGCAGGACCTGTCGGGAGTCGCCGCAAAGCTGCAGGCGGTCGCGCCCGAAGCCCTGGTCTACCTCGGCCTGGGCCTGTCGGCGTACCCGCTCGGCCAGGCGGTGGCGAAGGCCGGCTGGGATGTGCCGGTGGCTGCGAACTCTGCACTGATGTTCGGCTACGCCTACCCCGAATGGACCCGCGTCTGGGAGGGCTGGAGTTACGTCGACGCCATCTCGGACGACAACCGTCTGCTCGCGCGTCTACAAGACCGGATCGACGCCGACGCGTCGCCCAGCCCCGGGACGGCCGCGGCCTACGATCTGGGGCGGCTGGTCGCCGAGGGTGTTGGACGCGCGGTGGCCCTGACGCGCGACGGCCTTCGGGATGCGCTCGAGCGGATCAAGCTGCTGCCCGCCACGATCGGCCGCGAGGGAACGACCATGGGCTTCGGCCGCTGGGAGCGCTCGGCGTTGAAGGGGGAGTTCCTCGTACTCCGCCAGTGGCGCGCCGGCCGATCGCTGGAGCTGGACGACTGAGTCCGCTCCGCGCCGTCGTCGTGGGCAGCGGCTTCGGGGCGCGTGTCCACGTTCCGGCGCTGCGCGCCGCGGGCTTCGAGATCGCAGCGCTCGTGGGTCGCGAGGCGGCGCGCACCGAGCGACGCGCGCAGCGGCTGAGCATCCCCCGCGCGCTCACCTCGCTCGATGAGGCGCTGGCAATTCCCGGCGTCGATGCCGTCACCGTCGCGACACCGCCGGCCGCCCACGCGCCGGTGGTGCTCGCAGCGCTGGCCGCCGGCAAGCACGTGATCTGCGAGAAGCCCTTCGCACTCGACGTGGCCGAGGCACACGCGATGCTCGCTGCCGCCCGCACAGCGGGCGTGGTGCACCGAGTGGGCTTCGTGTTTCGCTGGGCAGCCGATCGCGTGCTGGTGGCGCGGGCGATCGCCCGCGGCGCAATCGGACGACCGCGCTTCGCCAGCCTGGTCAGCTACGTCGAGCTCGTCGCCAACACCGAGCAGCGGGTCTTCCCCGCCTGGTGGTGGGAGGCCTCGCAAGGCGGCGGCTGGCTCGCCGCGTCGGGCTCGCATGCGATCGATCAGATTCGCGTCTGGCTCGGAGAGATCGAGTCCGTCAGCGCCGACCTCACATCACTGGCGCGCCGCGGTGACGTCAGCGAGGACAGCTTTTCCCTGCTGTTTCGCACGGCTTCCGGGGCGAGCGGCGTGCTGCAGCAGACCGGCGGAGCCTGGGGTCCGCCGGCCGGCATCACGCGCATCGCCGGAACGATGGGCACCCTGTGGACCGAGGGAGATGCCGTCTGGCAGGCCAACGCCGAGGGTGCGCGCGAGCTCGCGATGCCGAGCGATCTCCGCCCGCCGGACGTTGCCGAAGTCACCGACGACTCGCGCCACCGTTACACGCACCTCGAGCTCGGTCCCTACACGCGACTCTGCGAGTCGTTCCGCGACGCGATCCTGGCTCGGGAGGAGCCCGTCGCCGGAATCGACGGCACGGTGCCTGCCGCCCGCTTCGAAGACGGTCTCGCCAGCGTCGAGGTGACCGAGGCCGCCCAGCGATCACTCGCGAGCGGGCAGTGGGTCGACGTCGAAGCAGCCGCCACGCCACCGGCTCCGTCGCCGATCGAGCGTCAGTCGAGATAGCCCAGCGCACGAAGATAGTTGCGCAGGGGTTCGGGTAGCGCGTTCGACTTCACCTTGCGGAAGTCGATGGCGCCCCGGGCGTCGAGCTGCGCCAGGAACTCGTCGAGCAGGGGCGCGAGCTCCTCGACGCGCTCCGGCTCGTGGGCTGCGAGGTTCCTGCGCTCTGCTCGGTCGCGCTCGAGATCGTAGAGCTCGACGGGCCGATCGCCCTCTCCCGCGACCTGTTCGATCAGCTTGTAGCCGTTCAGGCGAACCGAAACGCGGTGCGGCCCCTTTCGCATCACCTGACTGAACGCCACGCGATCTCCCGCCTCCTCGCCACGCATCATCGGAACCAGACTCCGGCCGTCCCACGGACCGGCAGCGTCGGTGTCGGAAGGCGGCGGGAGCGAGAACAGGTCGAGCACCGTCGGCATCACATCCACCAGGCGTACCTGAGAGCTGATTCTCCCCACCGGGTAGGTCTCGAGCGGGTTGTAGAGGATCAACGGAACACGGAGCAGCTCGTCGTAGAGCGCGTGACCGTGCTCGCCAGCTCTCCGAGGAAAGCGACCGCCGAGATCCTCACCGTGATCACTGGTCACCACCACGGCGACACGGTCCGCCAGTCCGACATCGTCCAGCGCGCCGAGAAGACGCCCCACGTGACGGTCCGAGAACGCAACGCCCCCATCGTACAGATCGGAGAGATAGGCGAGCTCCACTTCGCCGAGCTCGATCGCCCCCAGGTGGATCCGCTTCGAATCGGTGTCCTCGAAGGTTCGACCGAGCTGCCCCGACGGTCGGTCGTTGCTGAAGAGCGACCGCCGGTAGGGCAGGTGCGGCTCGTAGCTGTGAATCAGCAGAAAGAACGGGAGCGCCGGGGCATCCCGCAGCCAGCTCTCCGCGGCCGCAAACGTCTGCTCGATTCCGCCGGCGGACGGACGCGTGCGGCCATCGAGAATCAGCTGCACCTTGCTGTCGAGCTCCTGATGCTCATCGAAGCCCCGGGCGAAGCCGTAATGAGAGGAGAAGAAGCCGCCCTCGGTGAAGCCGACCGTGTGGATCCCGGCATCCCGGAGAGTTTCCACCGCCGAGCTCAGCAGCACGTCGTTCGCGTAGACGGCCTTGCTCGGCGTCTGGCCGGTCACCAGTGCGATCATCGAGGGCAGAGTCCAGGGCGCGCTGCTGACCGCGTGCTCGAACAGCACCCCCCGGTTCGCGAGAGCATCGAGGGCGGGAGTCGTTTCCCGCGGATACCCGTCGATCGAGAGGCGATCGGCGCGAAACGTATCGAGCACGATGACGATCACGCCGTCGAGCTGCGGCGCGGACCTGGGCGAGCAGCCGAGGCACAGGCAAGCCAAGCCCGCACCCAGCATGGATGCCAGCCGCGGGGCCCAGCGTATGAAGACAGCGACCGCCATGCGAAGCCGCCCTCAGGGCGAGCGGCTGACCTCGTCGGCACCGCCGAGCCGCAGCCAGAACGACGCCCAGGCCTCGAGCTCGGCGGGAAGCCGCGGTGGCGCAGAGCCCTCCGGCCAGCCGTGGAAGCCCACGTCCTGGGGGCGCTCGTTCACATCTGCCGAGTACCAGTGTCGCTCCTTGCGGCGCACGAACAGCCACTCACCATCGACGCGCTGGTAGCGGTCGAAATAGCAGACCGCCAGCACGATCCAGCGGTCGCGGACTTCGTGCTCGGCCCGACAGTAGACGGCACCGCGCGCGTGGTCGCGATCGACGAGCTCGATCTGGTGTCCGCAGATCTGGTGCATCGAGCGGTAGAATCCCTGCAAGGCGGGCTCGATGTACTCGCGAAGCGCCTCGCGACCGAAGCGGTCCCGCCCCACCTGCACGTCCGGAATGAACAGCTCGAGCCACGCGTCGACATCGCGCGCGTCGACGGCGAGCGCATAGCGGATGGGCAGCTGGCCGATCTCGAGACGAGCCTCCACACGCTCGAGCCGATCCTGCATCGCGTCACGCGGACTGCGGGCGGCGACGTGCTCGGGGCGGCGCGGACGAGGGGGCGTTGCCATGCGACTTCTCCCGGCGATCCATCCAGAGTCTACGGGCACCGGATCCCTGAGAGGAAGAGCGTGAGGCCGACTTTCGCAAAGGTTCCATTCTCCCCGACTGGCCCGTGGGGCCCCGACAGGCCTCTCGATCGAGACCAGCGCGCTCGCCGGCAATGCGATCAGGCGCGCGGGTCGTTGGGGACGTCCTCGCCACTGAAGGCGAACACGGCCCCCAGTGCCTGGGAGGGGGCGACCACCACCGAGCCATCGCGCCGCCGCGACGGCTCCACTCCGCACGCCCGCAGATGGCCGACGCCTGCCGCCAGATCCTCGAGACGGAAGGTCACCGAGTAGATCATCTCGCCGTTGCGCTCGAGCTCGCGCGCCTCGTCCAATTGGTCCGATTGGCCCGATTGGTCCGATTGGTCCGATTGGTCCGAGAGCGGTCGGGCCAGCTCCACGATCACCGGATCCGCGCCGAGCGCGACGAACAGGCTGTGCGTCCCGCGCGCCGTGTGCTCGTCCTCGAACAGGGGCCGCGCCTCCAGCACGTCGACGTACAGCGCCCGCGCCGCGGCGATGTCGCGCACCAGCACCGTCAGATGCGAGCGCACGACGCGCAGCGGGTGCTCGTCGCGCCAGAAGTCGGGCGAGTAGGTGCCCAGCAGCCGCGGGTCGTAGCACTCTCCGAGCGCGTCGGCCGTCGCCACCCCTCCGCTCCCCTGCACGCGGGGCTGCATGAACTCGAGGATCCCGAAGCTGTCGCGCGGATGCGTGTAGATGGCGCTCCGCTCGGGGCGCTCCTCGACCGGGGCCCTTCCGTCCGTGATGCGGACGCCGTGCTCGCGCAGGCGCTGCCAGATTGCGCCGACATCGTTCGAGTAGAGCGCGATCGAATGCAGCCGCTGGCCGAAGCGCGCGTGGAAGCGCGCCACGTTTCCGTCCGTCCCGATCGGTGACATGGGCTCGGAGACGAAATCGGCAAAGATCAGGATCGACGCGTCGCGCCCCTCGATCGTCGAGTGGTTGCCGCGAAACATGTACTGCGGCGCGAAGATCCGGTCGTACCACCGCTCGGCGGCGGCGAGGTCGTCGACGACGTGGGCAATGTGGAACAGCGATCCGATGTGCAGCACGGGCTAGCGCCCCTTCCAGACGGGCGCGCGCTTCTCGGCGAAGGCGCGCGGGCCCTCGCGCGCATCCTCGGTGCGCATGATGGCATTGCGCGCCTCGTCGTTCAGCGCCCACGTCTCCTCCTCGGAGGCCCCGACCACATCGCGCGCCAGCTGCTTGCCGCGCTGCACCGCGAGCGGGGCGTTGGCCGCAATGCGCTCGGCCAGCTCGATCGCGCTGTCGAGCAGGGCCTCGCGCGCCACCACGCGATTGATCAGTCCCAGCTCGTAGGCGCGTTGCGCGTCGATCGGGTCGCCGGTGAGCACGATCTCGAGTGCGGGAGCCAGTCCGATCCGCTGACACACCCGCGCGACCCCGCCCGCGCCGGCGAGCATGCCGCGCCGGGCCTCCGGCAGGCCGAAGACCGCATGCTCGACGGCAACGCTCAGATCGCAGGCGAGCGCGAGCTCCAGCCCCCCGGCCAGACACGTGCCATTGACGGCCGCGACCAGCGGCTTGGTCCACCCGCGGCGGCAGACGTGAACCAGGCTGATCCCACGACCGGTGTCGGTCGGGTCTCCCTGCGACAGTGCCTTGAGGTCCGCACCCGAGCTGAACGACGCGTCCCCTGCGCCGGTCAATACCACCGCCCGCACGTCGTCGTCGGCATCGATCTCCGCCAGGCAGTCGTACAGCTCCACCGCAAGTGCTGCATTGAAGGCGTTGCGCACCTCCGGCCGGTCCAGCGTCAGGATCACGACGTGTCCCCGCCGCTCGGACTTCAGGGTCATGCGGTCCCTCCTCGGGTTGGATAGATTATGCTCTCCGCGCCCGTTGGAGGGATACCGATGCGTAACACCGCGACAATCCATCTGGCCATGCTGCTGAGCCTACTCGTGCTGGCGGGCTGCAACACGCCTCCCACCACCACGACGATCACCACTACGACGGTCGAGTGCACCGCGGTCGAGGACACCAGCGAGGAAGGGACCGCTCCCGACACCCGCGAGTGCATCACCATCGACGAGGAGACCACCACCTCGCACCGCCCCCGGCAGTGCCACGGCATCTTGAGCTGCAGCTTCTGGGTCACAGGAGAAGCCATCGCACTGCCCTTCCGCGCCCTCGGAGCGGCCCTCGACGTCGTCTTCTGACCGGGCGTGGACGCCGCTGTATGATGGCGGCATGACCGAACGCCTGCTGCACGGAATCCGCGTCGTCGACCTGGCGGGCGAGCCCGCCGCCATGGCCGGCCGCATTCTCGCCGACCTCGGCGCCGAGGTGGTCAAGGTCGAGCCGCCCGGCGGCGACCCGCTGCGCCGCGTGGGTCCGTTCGCCGGCGCGGGGACCGAAGGCGAGCGCTCGTTGCGCTTCGCTGCCTGGAACGCGGGCAAGATCGGCCTGGTCTGCCAGGCGGACGACCCGCGTCTGGACCACCTGCTGGCCGGTAGCGACATCGTGATCCAGACACCGGGCTGGCCCGGTGTTCTCGAGGTCGATCCCGCTCGCGCTCGCCACACAGTCTGGCTGCGGGTGACTCCGTTTGGTGACGACGGACCGCGCTCGGCGTGGCGCGCCTCGGATCTCGGTGTCATGGCGGCGTCGGGCAACATGTTCAGCACCGGCTTCCCGGACCGCGCACCGGTGCGCTGCAGCGAACCGTCGGGCTACGGCCACGTGGGCCCGGAGGTGGCCTTTGCGGCCCTCACTGCCCACGCCACGGGACGACCCCAGATCGTCGATGTCTCGATGCAGGAAGTCGTGATCCTGTCCAACATGTCTTCCGTGGCGTCCTATCCGAAGACGGGCGACCGCGGGGCTCGGCGAGGCGCTTCGATCGGACGCACACGCGAGGTCTGGAAGTGCAAGAACGGCTTCGTCACCTTCGGGCTGCGCGGTGGACCGGCTCGCGTCCCGAGCCTAAAGATCATCACGCGGCTGCTCGTCGAGAACGGCATCGAGGCGCCGGCGTGGACGGAGCGCGACTGGGCGAAGTTCAACCCGAACGACACCAGCGACGAGGAGATGGCCGCACTCGAAGAGCCGCTGGTCGAGCTGTTCGCTCGCTACGAAATGGGCGCGCTCTTCGAGATCGCGTGCGAGAGCAACCTGATGTTGGCGTCGGTCAACACGCCGCGCGAGGTCTACGCCAGCGCGCAGCTGGCGGAGCGCGAGATGTTCGCGTCCCTCGACGGTCTGGCCGGCTTCCCGACGCGGTTCGCACTGGTCACGAGTACGGACGACGAGGCCGCTCCGATCGATGCGCGGCGCGGCGCACCGCCGCTCGAGCCGGATGCGACGCACACCTCCGCGCCGCTTGCGCTCCCACACCCACTCGCGCTTCCACTCCCACTCCCACTCGCGCTCCCGCTCCCACTCCCAGACTGGGAGGCCCGCACTGCGCCCAGCCGCGCTACGAGTGGAGGGGCCTGGCAGGGCATGAAGCTCGTCGAGTTCGGCTCCGGCGCCGCCGGGCCGATCGCCGCGCGCTACTTCGCCGAGCAGGGCGCCACCGTGGTGAAGGTCGAGTCGCGCGCTCGGCCCGACTTCCTGCGCATCTACGCACTCGGGCCGGGCAATCCCCACGGCCTGGAGGGTTCGCCGCTCTTCAATGCGCTCAACGTTGGCAAGCGCAGCATCACACTCAACCTGAAGGACGCCAAGGGACTCGAGATCGCGCGAAAGCTGATGTACTGGTCCGACGCCGTGCTCGAGAACTTCGCGCCGAAGGCGATGCGCGGCTTCGGCCTCGACTACGACAGGGTCGCGGCCGACAAGCCGGATCTGGTGATGGTCTCGTCGTGCATGAACGGGCAGACCGGGCCCGACCGCAACTACCCCGGCTTCGGCGCCCAGGGCTCCGCCCTCGCCTGCTTCAACCATCTGACGGGCTGGGCCGATCGCGAGCCGGTGGGGCCGTTCGCCACGATCACCGACTCGATGTCGCCGCGCTTCTCGGCGACCGCCATCGCAGCGGGGGTCCTCTACCGGCGACGCACCGGACGCGGGGTTCACATCGACGTGTCGCAGGTCGAGAACGCGCTGTTCACCCTGTCCCCGTGGCTGATGGACTACGCGGTCAACGGCAACATCACCGGACGCATCGGCAACCGCTCGCTGCGCGCCGCCCCCCACGGCGCCTTCCCGTGCCTGCCGGAAGCGGAGATCGACGATCGCTGGGTGGCGATCGCGGTGTGGAGCGACGAAGAGTGGGCGAAGTTGGCGTCGATCATCGGCCTGACGGACCCCGCGCTGGCCACCACGCAAGCGCGGCTCGCACGCGTCGACGAGGTCGAGGCGGCGCTGGCCGCGTGGACTCGCGAGCGGACGCGCGCGGCGGTGGCCGACACGCTGCAGTCCGCCGGCATCGAGGCCGTGCCAGTATCGGATTTCGGCGACCTCGACGCAGACCCGCAGCTTGCGCACCGCGCTCACTTCCTGCATCTCGAGCACACGGTCATCGGCAGCTCCCTGTACGAGCGGAACGGCTTCCGGCTGAGCGACGCGCCCAGCACCTATCCCCACGCGACGCCCGCGCTCGGACAACACACGGAGAACGTCCTCCGCGAGTTGCTGGAACTGCCAGCCGCAGAGGTGACAGCGCTCCAAGAGGCCGGCGCCCTCGATTGAGCTCGCGTGCGGACGGAGAACGTCTTGAAGATCCTGAGCCACATTCATCCCCGCCTGCTCGAATCCGCGTGCCAGGCGTTTCCCGACATCGAAGTGATCCAGATCCCCCAGGAGGGAGAGCTCCCGGAGCACGTCGAGGGCGAGGTACTGCTGACCCAGGCGTGGGGCAGCCCCAATCTCGCCGAGTGCGTGAAGCGCGGCGTGCGCTGGATCCACACCTTCGGCACCGGGGTCAACGCCTTTCCCTTCGATCAGGTGGGAGACGCGGTGCTGACCTGCGCGCGCGGTGCGAGCGCAATTCCCATCTCGGAGTGGGTGCTGGCCGTCATGCTGGCGTTCGAGAAGCAGCTGCCGGACAGCTGGATCAGCCAGCCGCCGGAACGCTGGAACATGGCCGAGCTCGGCGGTCTGCGCGGGCGGACGCTGGGACTGATCGGGCTGGGCGGCATCGGCGAAGCCATCGCGACGCGCGCACTGGCCTTCGACATGCGCGTCCTGGCGCATCGACGAACCGGACGACCGAGCGAGATCGACGGCGTCTCGGTCGTGCCGGATCTGCACACGCTGCTCGAGGCCACCGACCACCTGGTGCTGGCCGCGGCGGCGACACCCGAGACCCGTCACATCGTGAACCGCGAGTCGCTGGGCCGGGTGAAGCCGGGGGTGCATCTGGTCAACATCGCGCGCGGTGAGCTGGTGGACCAGGACGCGCTGCGCGAGGCGCTCGATGCGGGCCGCGTCGCGTGTGCGTCGCTCGACTGCGTCGATCCCGAGCCGCTGCCCGACGACCACTGGCTCTACAGCCATCCCAGGGTGCGCCTGAGCCCGCACACATCCTGGGCGATGCCGGGTGCGCTCAAAACGATCAGCGACACCTTCACCGAGAACCTGCGCCGC
The DNA here is from genome assembly GCA_036336835.1 of Myxococcota bacterium. Taxonomy (GTDB): domain Bacteria; phylum Myxococcota_A; class UBA9160; order UBA9160; family UBA4427; genus JAYZFK01. Next base: position 20,362 of record JAYZFK010000064.1, read on the forward strand.
TTCCGCGCGGGCGAGCCGCTCGAGGGTGTGGTCGACGTGAAGCAGGGCTACTGAGCTTCGAGCGGAGCGCGACTCCGCACGACAAGAACGAGGAGGACACGATGGCGCGCATTGATCTGGCACCCGGTGACGCAGAGGAAACCCAGCGGCTCTTCGAGCTCGCCCCACACGTCGGCAGGCCGGCGGCGGCACTCGCCTGGGCGGTCTACGACGACAGCCAGCTCTCGGTGCGGCTGCGCGAGCTGATGCGCATGCGCATCGCGCAGATCAACGAATGCCACGTCTGACTCGACACGCGCGCGGCGCAGTTGGCGCCGCACGAGCTCTCCGAGGAGCTCTATCAGAACGTCTCCGCGTGGCGAACCTGGCCGGACTACTCCGACGCGGAGCGCGTGGCCATCGAGTACGCGGAGAAGTTCGCAACCGACCACACGGCACTCGACGACGCCTTCTTCGAGCGCATGCGCAAACACTTCACGGATCAGGAAATCTTCGAGATCTCCGTCTGTGTCGGCACCTGGTTGACGATGGGGCGCATCACCATGGTGATGGACGTCGAAGTCTCCTGCCCGATTCGGCTGGCGCTCGACGAGCCGGCGCACCGGCGCGAGGGAGCCTCTCCGTGACCGTGCAGCGCCTGACCCACCTGGGCATCTGTGTCTCGGACCTCGAGCGCTCGGTCGCCTTCTACTGCGACGTCTTCGGCCTGGAGGAGGTGGGCCGCCTCGAGCCCGACGTCGCGGCAACCAGCCAGATTCTCGAGATTCCCGGAGCGAAGCTGCAGGCCGTCTATCTCGAGCGCGACGGCTGGCGCATCGAGCTGCTCTACTTCTCCTCGCCGGGACACACGGGCAGCGACGCTCCCCGGCCGGTCAACCGGCTGGGCCTGACGCACCTGTCGTTCCGCGTCCAGGACCTGGCGACCATCACGAGCCGCGTGGAGGCCGCCGGCGGCCGCGTGCTCGAGAACAGCCGCCTCGCGCTGGGAGACGACTCGGGCGCGTTGTTCGTCGTCGACCCCGACGGCACGCGCATCGAGCTGATCGATGCCCCCGGCGACCCGGCCGCACTGCCCGGCAGCGAGCGACCGCAATAGCGCGCCTGGCTCAGCCGGGCTCGCTCTCGGCAACCCGCTCGCCGAGGATCCGCGCCAGCTCGGCCTTCTGGATCTTCCCGCTGTCGGTGAACGGAAGCTCGTCGCGCGTGCAGAAGAAGACGTGGCGCGGCAGCTTGTAGGCGGACAGCTCGTTGCGAAGACGCAGCCGCAACTCATCCGGGCTCAGCGCCGCGCCCTCGTTGAGCACGATGGCCGCCGCCACGTTCTGGCCGCGGTGCGGGTGCGGCACGCCGACGACGAAGCAGGACTGCACCTCGGGCTGCTCCTCGACGACGACCTCCACCTCGCGCGGCGTCACGTTGGCACCGCCAGTCTTGATCATCTCGCCCAGCCGCGCCTTGAAGAACAGGTACCCCTCGGCATCGAAGTGGCCAGCGTCGCCGGTGTGATAGAAGCCGTCGGCGTCGAACACGTCCTCGCGCTCGCGCTTGTACAGGCCCTGCATCAGGTTGCGTCCGCGCACGCAGATCTCGCCGTGCTCGCCCGGCGCGAGGATCTCGCCCGTCTCCGGGTCGATCACCTTGTGCTCGACGCCCTCGACCGCGCGCCCGAACGAGCCGCGCAGTGACTCGGGCAGGTCGACGTCCATGCGGTCATAGGTGTGCGGACCGCAGGTCTCGGTCATGCCCAGCGAGTTCGAGCGCAGCTGCATATCCGGCGGACTCTCCCCTTGGGCGAGCTGCTCCGGGAAGCTGCTGTTCAGCGAAGACAGGTCGCGCCGCGCAAAGTCCGGGTGATCGCGCATCGCCTGCATGTACTGGGGCCAGCCCAGGGCCGACGTGGCGCGCTCGCGCTCGAGCATGGCCAGCGTCTCGCCGGGCTCGAAGGCGTCCTGGCACAGCAGCGAGGCACCCACGTTCATGTTCTGCAACAGGCTGACGACCAGCCCACCCACCCAGAAGAACGGCATCGGCGACCAGATCCGATCGTCGGGCGTAGCGTCGCGGTAGCGGTTCAGGCCGTGAGCCTGGCGCAGCATGACGCCGTGCGTGTGGACTGCGCCCTTCGGCTCGGCGGTGCTGCCCGAGCTGTAGATCACCACCAGCGCGTCCGCAGGACAGACCGCCGCCTCGACCTCGCGCAGCAAGGCGGCGTCGATCCCCGGCTGCGCGTCCCCGGCCTCGCGCAGGGCGTCCACCGAGCTCGCCCAGGCGCGCGGATCGCCGCCGAACACGAACACCTGGCGCAGACAGGGGAGCTCGGGGCAGGCCAGGATCTGGCGACTCGCCTTCTGGCTGCGAAGACTCGGCGCGCACTGCTCGAGCCGCTCCTGGTAATCGTGCGAGAGCAGGCGCGCGGTCGTCAGCAGGGTGTGGATGTCGGCGTGCCGCAGCGTCCAGCCGAGCTCGCGCGCCTGGTAGAAGGTGTTGATCGGCACGACCAGCGCACCGATCCGCGCCGCCGCCAGCCAGCTGATCACCCAGTCCGGTCCGTTGCCAAACAGCACGCCCACGCGCGTGCCCTTGCCGACGCCGCGGGCCAGCAGGCCGCACGCCAGCCGCGCCGACTCGGCTTCGGCCTCGGCGTAGCCGAGGCGCCGCTCGCCGAGTGAGATCAGCCGGCGCTCGCCAAAGCGCTCGGTCACGTGTCGCAGGAACTGCGGAACAGTGGGCTCGAAGTCGAGGGGGGGCATGGCTCGGCGGTCCGCTCCTGTCAGGCGCTCGGATCGTGCGCGCCGACGATCAGCTCCGCGATTCGTTTGCGGCTGACCTTCCACAACGCCGTGTGCGGGATCTCCCGGACGAAGACGATCTGCTCGGGCAGCTTGAAGCGTGCCAGGTGTTTGCGGCAGTGGTCAATCAGCTCGTTCCGGGTGAGATCCCGGCCCGGGACGCGCACGATCGCAGCTCCGACTCGCTCGCCGAGCTCGGGATCGGCGATCCCCGCAACGGCCACGTCCGCCACGCCGGGGTGCCGGCGCAACGCGCTCTCGATCTCGACCGGGCCGAACTTCTCGCCGCCGCGGTTGATCGTGTCGGACAGGCGCCCGACGGGATACAGGTAGCCCTGCTCGTCGATGCGAATCAGGTCGCCGGTCCGGTTCCACCCCGCCACGGCGTTGAACGCCGAGCGCACCCACAGCTCGCCGACCTCTCCCGGCGGCACATCGCGCTGGCTCTCGGGGTCGACCAGGCGGTGCTCGACGCCGGGCACCAGCTTGCCCACCGAGCCCGCTCGTCGCAGGTGACCCGCGTCGTCGAGCACGTGGTCCCGGGGTCCGAAGCTGGTGATCGCGCCGGTGGTCTCGGTCTGACCGTAGACGTTCGAGAAGGCCACCCCGTCCGGAAAACGGCGAATCATCTCTTCGACCATCTCGACCGGCGCGGCCGCGGCGCCGTAGCTCACCGCGCGCAGCGACGAGAGGTCGGTCGCGTCGAAGTCCGGGTGATCGAGGATGCGGCGCAGCATGGTGGGGACCAGGAAGACCATGTTGATGCGCTGCCGTTCGACCTGCTGCAGCCACTCTCCCGCCTTGAAGCGCTGCATGATGACGAGCGTGTTGCCGCCGGCGAGACCGACCAGCAAGCCCCCCAGCCCGCCGATGTGAACTCCCGGGACGCACAGCAAGCTGCGCGCGTAGGGCGCGTCGGCATCGAACGCGCCCGCGAAGCCCGACATGCGCGGTGTGAAGGTGCGGTGGCTGAAGCCGATCGGCTTGGGCAAGCCCGTCGTCCCACTGGTCAGCAGCTTGACGCAGAGCTGGTCGAGGTCGCCACACACCGCAGGCGTCTCCAGCTCGGGCCGCGTGTCGAGCAAGTCGCCAACGCCGAGAGCGGGGCGACCCAGGGCCGCAGAGAGCTTCTCGCGATAGGGCTCGCCCGCGATCCCCAGCGAGCCGCAGTCCGAGCCCCGCAGCACCTCGGCCAGCTCTTCGAGCTGCAGCTCGACGTGGATGGGCACCGCCGCAGCGCCGATGCGCGCCGCACCCAGGATCGCCGCGAGCAGCAGCGGGCTGCAGTCGTCGAGCAGCGCGACACTGTCCCCGGGGCCGACGCCCCGCTGGCAAAGGTGCGCAGCGCAACGCTCGACCGCTTCGCCCACCTGGCCGTAGGTCATCTCCTGGCCGGCGACCCGCAGTGCGGTCCGCTCCGGCACCCGGCGCACCGGCTCGCGAATCAGCTCGACGAGATTCATGCTCAGAAGCGCGGCGACCAGCTGGAAGTACGCAGCAGACGGCTCTGCCACTGGTCGCGCAACGCCAGGGCGTCGAGCATCCAGCGACCGGGCTGCTTGAAGCTCTTGGGCATCTCGTCCGTGATCAGGTGCAGCAGACCATCGGGCCGGAGCACCCGCTGCCACAACACGATCTCGCGCCGCTGGTGACTGCCGTAGGCGGTGCGATAGGACGCCTCGATCTCGAGCAGCTTCGGGGTGTCCGGAAAGCTCTTGTCGTACTCGGTCGAGTACTGCTCGCCCGAACGCCGGATGTACTCCTCGAGCTTGCCCTCGAAGGGCCAGACGGTGTCTTCCATGAACAGCGAGAGCTCGTGCTCGCCGGGCTCGGTCGGCACCTCCTCGATCTCGATCTGCTGGAGCTTCGACCACGGCAGCGGCAACAGCTGCTTCGAAGTGACGTCGTGGCGCAGGTCGTCGAGCTTGCTGGCCAGGCTCGCCAGATCGCCGCCGTGGACGCGGTCGACCAGACGGCCCCAGGCGGCGCCGTCGCGCAGCAGCGTATAGGTCACCACCCGATAGGCCAGGCCCGAGCCATGCACGAGGTGCGCGTAGTACAGCAGGCGTGCGTCATCGCTCTTGGCGAGAGCCGGCATCCACTCGTCGCGCACCGCCTGCTCGAAGTCGTCTTCCTCGAGCCCGATCACACTGTGCTCTTCGCGTAGCAGCAACATCGCAGTCTCCCCCTACCAGCGCAGCGGTAGCCGCGCCAGGCCGCGCAGGAACAGGCTCGGCCGGAACTCCGGCGCGCCGCCGTCCAGTTCGAGTTTCGGAAAACGTTGCACCAGGGTCGAGATCGCGGTCTGGATCTCGAGGCGCGCGAGGGTCTTGCCCAGACAAACGTAGCGCCCGAGGCCGAAGCTGAAGTGGCTCCCGGCACGGCGCGCGATGTCGAGGCGATCGGGCTCGTCATAGACGGCCGGATCGCGATTCGCTGCGCCGTTGATGATCACGCACACCTGCCCGGCGGGAACCCGCACCCCGTCGAGGTCGAGGTCCTCGGGGCCGACCCGCTGGCTGATCTGAACCGAGCTGTCCCAGCGGATCAGCTCCTCGACGGCGTCCTCGATCCGCCCGGGCTCGCGTTGCAGCAGCTCGAGCTGATCGCGGTGCTGCAACAGGCCCAGCGTGCCGAGCCCGATCAGGTCGGCCGTCGTCTCGTGGCCGGCCTGGAGCAGGATGATGCACGAGGCCACCAGGTCTTCGTCCTCCAGCGGACCCTCGTCGTCCTCGAGCTGCACGAGCGCGGTCATCAAGTCGTCGCGGGGCCGTTCGCGTCGCTGGCGGATCAGCTCGAGGAAGTAGCCGCGGAAGCCCTCGGTCGCGGCCTCGCCCTCGTGGATGCGCTGCTCACTCACGTCCGATACGTCGCCCCGGCGGGCGAAGCCGTGCGCCCAGCCGTAGAAGTGGTCGAGATCCTCGGGCGGCACTCCGAGCATCTCGCAGATCACGATCACCGGAAGCGGGTAGGCGAAGTCGGCGACCAGGTCCAGACGACCCACGTCCTCGGCCCGGTCCAGCAGTCCGTCGACCAGCTGCCCGATGCGTCCGCGTCGCTCTTCGATGGCGCGCGGCGTGAAGGCGCGCGACAACAGGTCGCGGATGCGGTCGTGATCGGGCGGGTCCCGGTACAGCAGCAGCCGCTTCATCATCTCGTAGAACTGCTGCCCGGCGGGGCCGGCGTCGAAGATCTCGACGGCGCGGCGGTCGCTCACCATCAGCGGGTTGCGAAGCACCGTCTCGACCAGCCGATGGCTCGTCAGGACGACGGCGCTCTCGTTGTTGAGCGCTGTCGTCGGATGGGCCGGCGCCAGCTCACGCAGCCGGTGGTAGTAGGGATACAGCGCGCCGCGGCGATCGGGATCGAGAATGATCTCGAACACCTCGGTCGGATCGTCGAGCGATTCGGGTGCGACCGCAGCCATGCGCGTTGTGCCTCGGCTCGATCATGCCCCGACGGCGCTTGTAGCGTCAAACCGAGTCTGGTAGAGACGGCGCATGCGGCCGACGAGTCGAAGGATCTCCGGAGCGGACGACGTCGCGCTCAACCTGCTCGACTGGGGCGGCGGGGGCGGCGATCGGCCGCCGCTGCTGTTCGTGCACGGCTACGGCCACAACGCCCGCCTGTGGGACCCGCTGGTCCCCGACCTGGCGGACCACTACCGCGTACTCGCCCTGGACAGCCGAGGCCACGGCGACTCGGAGCCCGATCCCGAGTACCGCTATCACAACGCCGCGATCGGGCGGGACGTCGAGGCCGTCGTCGATCAGCTGAAGCTCGAGCGGGTCGCGCTGGTCGGCCACTCCCAGGGCGGGCACGCGTGCCTGCGTTTCGCCGGCCGGCATCCCGAGCGCACCAGCCGCCTCGTCCTGGCCGACGCGGGCCCCGACATTCCGTCGGGGGGCACCGGTGCGCCGCCGGCCAGCCTCCGCCTGCTCGCTCCGAGCTTCGAGAGCGTCGCCGCCTACGCCGCGATCCTGGGGGAGCTGTATCCGCTGCTCGACGCGGCAGCCCGCGCGTCGCTGGCCGAGCACTCGCTGCGCCCGACCGACGACGGCCGCCACGCCCCGAGGCTCGACGCCCGCTTCCTGCGCAGGGAGTCGAAGCGCGACGCCGAGAGCCGCGTGAGCTTCGATCGTCAGGCCTGGGCGGCGAAGGAGAACGCGCGAATCTGGCACTACCTGGAGCGGATCACCTGCCCCACGCTGGTCGTCCGCGGAGAGCACTCGCCGCTGCTCTCGGCCGAGACCGTCCGACGCATGGTCGACGACGTGCTCGCCGACTCTCGTGCCGTCGAGATCCCGGATGCGGGCCACGCGCTGATGCTCGACAACCCCGCCGCCTTCCGCGCCGCACTGCTGGCGTTTCTCTGCGCGCAGGGGTCCATCCGGGAGTGACCTCCGGAGAGGCGGCTCCAGGTCGAGCCGCGGGGGACGACGTTCCTCGTCAGCCGCCTGATGCGCTCGCGCCCCGCGGCGGACCTTCGCCCGGCCTCACAGCAAGCGCCCCGTCGTGTGCTCGCCCTTGAGCGTGGTTCGCTGGACTTCGCGCTCGCACTCGAGCGGGGTCCCGAAGGCGCTGTGCATGGTGCGCCAGTTGTCCCACAGCACCATGTCGCCGAGCTCCCAGTCGTGGACATAGGTGAAGCGCCCATCCGTCGTGTGGGTGACCAGCTCCTCGAGCAGGGCGTCGCCTTCGGCCTCGTCCATCTCGATCACCGAGACCAGCTGCACGGGACTCACGTTGAGCGACTTCTTGCCGCTCTCCGGATGGATCCAGACGAGGGGCTGCGCCACCGGAGGAAACTCGGGGAACGGGGTCGTCCCCATGCTGCCGTGTCGCAGCTTCTCGGGACGACCGAAGCGCATCTCGCAGATGTCCGCGACGAAGTCGAAGCGCGCCTCGAGCGGCTCGATCCGCTGCCGGGTGGCGGCGGGCAGGGCCTGATAGGCGGCCGCCGTGTCGATCCAGCCCGTCTGCCCGCCCCGGCTGGGCTTCTCCACCATGCGCAGCAGCGCACCGCGACACGGCGTCGGCATGTAGATCAGGTCCGAGTGCCAGGGGATCATGCCGGCGATCGGCTCGCCGTCGAAGTAGTGGATGATCGGCTCGTTGTCGCCCACGCTGCTCAGGCTGATGATCTCGGGGTGGTCCTCGAGCCGAATGCTCTCGACCGGGTGGACCTCGAGCTCCCCGAAGCAGCGGCTCAGCGCGAGGTGGCGCTCGGAGCTGGTGCCGATGCCCCGGAACAGCATGATCCCCGCGTCCAGCCAGACGTCGTAGAGATCCTGCCGGGTCGCGTCGCTCAACGGACGGTCGAGATCCAGGCCGACGATCTCGACCCCGACCTCCGCGTCCAGACGCCTGGCCTCGAAGCTCACGCTACGTCCGTCAGCGGCAGCGGCGGCGGCGGCGTCGCCAACAGCTGCCGCGTCTGCGCGGGGTCGGCAATCTCGCGGCCGACGGCGCGCGCCATCTCGACCACCCGCGACACCTGCTCGGCATTGGTCAGCAGCTCTCCCTCGAACAGCGGATTGTCGCCGACACCCGTGCGCACGTGCCCACCCTGCTCGACCGCATGGCGCGAGAGCTCGGCGTGCCGGTCGCCTTCCACGTAGGTCATCCAGCGATACGGGACGTCTTGCGGGATGATCGCAGCGGTGAGCAGCCGGAGCCCTTCCGGGCTGGGAGCGACGCCCCAGGCGTGGTTTGCGCTCATGGTGACCTTGAACAGCAACGGCCCGCTCACCCAGCCCATCGCCCGATAGGCGAGCACGTGGCGTACGTGGCCGAGCTCGCGAACCGTGTAGCTGTACTGGATGCCGTGCTCGGCACAGCGGTCGAAGAAATAGCGGACCTCGGCGTGCGAGACGCTGAGCACGAAGTCCCAGCCAAGCTCGCGCGCCTCGGGGTCGAAGTCCGCGTAGTTGACGGCGCCGGGATCGATCGTCGCGAAGTCGAGCCGGATCTCGGGATCCTCGGCGAGCGCGACCAGGTGGGAGAAGCGCTCTTGCGGGGTCGGGGACGCGCCGTAGGTCGGATACAGCAGCAGGTCCGAACACTCCCGCCGGATCTGGCGCATGACGTCGCGATAGAACTCGGTCCCGGGGTGCAGCAGGTCGCCGGTCTGGCTGTCCCGCGCGTGGAAGTGGACGATCGACGCCCCGGCCTCGGCCGCAGCGAGTGCATCGGCGACCAGCTCGTCCGGCGCGATCGGCACGCTCGGATTCTGCTGCCTGGTCACCTGCTCGTTGAGCGCGCACTCGATGATCAGCGGCTCCATCGCGGCCAGCAGCCTACCCCGCCCGCCGCCAGCCCGGGGGCAGAATCGGCTGGCTGCTACTCACCGAGCTCGGGCGGGTCAGCCCGCCGCAGCCGGAATGACGTGCTCTGCCACCAGCCGCAGGCTCTGCCAGGCGAGCTCGGGCGGGAGCCCGCCGCACAGTGGTTGCAGTGACAGCATCCCGTGCTCGCGAACGTGCGCGATCGCTTCGTCGACGGAGAAGATCCGATAGTTTCCGCCCTCGGCGCGCAGCGAGTCGACGTCGACCGCGCTCGATTTGGTGATGGCGTCGTGGTCGCCACCCATCCACTCGGCGTACATCTGCGCATCGTGCAGCAGATAGGGTCCGTACTCCTGCCAGGCGGCGTCGGGATCCACGGCGACGAAGGCCGAGCTCACGCTGCCCTCCGGCGCGTCGGCGAAGGTCCCGGGCGTCGTCCCGGCCTTCTCGCACTCCTCGCGGTAGACGGCCTCGAGGCCCGTCGCCCCCTCGGTCAGCACACCCAGGCCGAAGCGCGCGGCGCGCCGGATCACGCGCTCGCTGTGGCCCCCCATGAGCAGCGTGGGCCCGCCGAGCGTGAAGGGTGCCGGCCGCAGCCACACGCTGCGGCCCTCGTACTCGAAGGGCTCGGCCGTGAAGGCATCGCGCAGCACGCCGAGACACTCCTCCATGCGGCGACCGCGGCCGCGGAAATCGCGACCCAGCATCGCGTACTCCTCGGGCCGGTAGCCCACCGCCACGATGTAGCTGACCCGCCCGCGCGAGATGTGATCGAGGATCACCATGTCCTCGGCGATCCGCACGGGATCGTGCAGCGGGAGCAGCAGCGCCCCGATCATGATCGGAATCCGCTCGGTAGCAGCCGCGACCGCCGAGGCCAGGATCAACGGCGAGGGCAGATAGCCGTCGCTCGAGTGATGGTGCTCGCTGATCAGCACCGATACGCC
>JAYZFK010000065.1:0-27453 GCA_036336835.1 Myxococcota bacterium
TCGGGGTGGCTACCGTTCTGGCTGTGGCGGATCGAGGAGCACCTCGAGATGTCGGGCTGGAGCGAGGCACCCGAGTGCAGCAAGTCGCCCCAGGAGTACTTCCAGAACAACTGCTACATCACCACGGAGTGCGACGAACACCTCGTGTATCACGTGGTCGAAGAGCTCGGCGATGACAAGATCCTGTTCGAGACCGATTACCCGCACCCGGATTCGAAGTATCCGCACGCGGTCGAGACGTTTCTCGCTCAGAGCAAGCTCAGCGACGCCAGCAAGCGCAAGATCCTGTGGGACAATGCGATCGACTTCTATCGTTTCCCCGATGGCTACCTGCCCGACAAGTTCGAAGAGGCGGTCCCTGCGTGATCTGAACGGGCGAGCCGGCTGGGCCCTCGCGCTGCCCCTGGTGTTGGCCGCGTCCTGCGGCGCGCCGGAGCAGCCCGTGAGCTTCGTGCTGCTCTCTCTCGATACCCTGCGGGCAGATCGCCTGGGCTGCTACGGCGACCCGCGCGCGCTCACGCCCACGCTCGACTCCGTGTGCCGGGAAGGCATCGCCTACCAGCACGCGATCGCGAACTCGCCCTGGACACTGCCCTCCCATGTCTCGATGCTCACGGGCCGCTACCCGCGCAACCACGGCGTCAAGAACGTCGGCAAGCAGATGGGGCGGGAGATCCCGGTGATCCCCGAGATCCTGGGGCGCGCCGGCTACGCCACGGCGGCCAACATCGGCTCTCCCAAGCTCGGCCCGAAGTACGGGCTCGAGCGCGGCTTTCGCCACGGCTTCGACCACCGCCCCGCCGCCGGGCGGGCCGCTCCACGCCAGGTCGAGCAATCGATTCGCTGGATGCGGGAGCGCACGCGAGCTGGCGAGCCCTTCTTCCTGTTCCTGCACAACTTCGACGTCCACACCGACTACGACCCTGCGCCCGAGCATCGGAGCGCACTGGTCGAGCCGTACTCGGGCGAGCAGCGCGGCCGCGGGGCGCAGCTGCTGGCGCTGCGCACGGCACGGGAGTCGCTCGAGCCCGACGACATCCGTTTCCTGAGCCAGCTGTACGACGCAGGCATCCGCGAGCTCGACGCCGATCTCGCGCCGCTGTTCGGCTTCCTGCGGGAGCCTGCGATGGCCGCCAACACGGTCGTATTCATCACCTCGGACCACGGTGAGGAGTTCTATGAGCACGGCAGCGTGCTCCACGGCGTGACGATGTACCGCGAGACGCTGCAAGTGCCGCTGATCATCTGGGGACGCGGCGTTCCGGCTGGCAAGCGCTCATCCGAGCTGGTGCAGCTGAGCGATCTGCTCCCCACGATGCTCGCGCTCGCGGGCATCGCGCCGCCGCCCGGAGTCGACGGCCGCTCGCTGGTCCCGACCTGGAGCGGCGGCACGCTCGGACCGCGCTTCGCGTTCGCCGAGGCCGACTGGCGCGGCGAGCAGCTCGACACCTTCCGCATGGTGCGCGACGCGGACACCAAGCTGATCTACAACCGACTCACGGAGGCGGTAGAGCTCTACGACCTGGAGCGCGATCCGTTCGAGCAACACGACATCTCGCAGTCCGATCCGCAGCGGGTCGCGCGTCTGATGGAGCCCTTGCGCGCCTATCTCGAGGACGAGCAGATCGCACCCGATCGCCCGCCGCTGAGCGAGGAGGAGATCGAAACGCTGCGCGAGCTCGGCTACCTCGAGTAGCGGCGCTCAGCCGGCGGCGCGCAGCCGCTCCTCGAGTGCGTCGAGCTGCGCCGTCAGCGCAGCCGGCAGCTTCGAGCCGAATCGCGCGTAGTACTCGCGGATCAGCGGAACCTCGGCGAGCCAGCCCTCGACGTCCACATCGAGCAGCTCCGCCACGTCGGCCTCGTCGAGCGACAGACCCGCGAGATCGATCTCGCCCGGTGCCGGCACGGTGCCGATCGGCGTTGCCCGACCCTCGGTCTTGCCGCTCACTCGCTCGAAGATCCACTTGAGCACGCGACCGTTGTCGCCGAAGCCGGGCCACAGGAAGTCGCCCCCGACACTCTTGCGGAACCAGTTCACATAGTAGATGCGCGGCAGGCGGGCGCCCTGCCTCGCGCCCATCTCGAGCCAGTGGCCCCAGTAGTCGGCCATGTTGTATCCGCAGAAGGGAAGCATGGCCATCGGGTCGCGGCGCAGCTCGCCGACCTTGCCGGCGGCGGCCGCGGTCTTCTCGCTCGAGATGATCGAGCCGAGGAAGGTGCCGTGCTCCCAGTCGAGGCTCTCGTGCACCAGCGGCACCACCGTCGCGCGCCGCCCACCGAACAGAACCGCCGAGATCGGCACGCCGTCCGGGTCTTCCCACTCGGGGGCGATCACCGGGCACTGGCTCGCCGGCGCGGTGAAGCGCGCATTCGGGTGGGCCGCCGGCGTCTCGCTGTCGGGGGTCCAGTCGTTGCCGCGCCAGTCGACCAGGTGCTCCGGCGTCTCGCCGATGCCCTCCCACCAGATGTCGCCGTCGTCCGTCCGGGCGACGTTGGTGAAGATGCAGTTCTCGTTCAGGCCGCGCATGGCGTTCGGATTGGAGTCCATGCCCGTGCCCGGAGCCACGCCGAAGAAGCCCGCCTCGGGGTTGATCGCATAGAGCTGGCCGTCTTCGCCGAATTTCATCCAGCAGATGTCGTCGCCGACCGTCTCGACCTTCCAGCCCGCAATCGTGGGCTCGAGCATCGCGAGGTTGGTCTTGCCGCAGGCGCTCGGGAAGGCGGCAGCCAGATACTTCACCTCGCCCCGCGGCGACGTGAGCTTCAGGATCAGCATGTGCTCGGCCATCCAACCCTCGTCGCGCGCCATGGTCGAGGCGATGCGCAGCGCAAAGCACTTCTTGCCGAGCAGGGCGTTGCCCCCGTAGCCGGAGCCGTAGCTCCAGATTTCGCGGGTCTCCGGGAAGTGCACGATGTACTTGTTCTCGCCATCGCACGGCCAGGCGAGGTCGCTCTGGCCTTCTTCGAGCGGATGCCCCACAGAGTGCAGGCACGGCACGAAGGCACCGTCGTCGCCCAATACCTCGAGCACCTTCGCCCCCATCCGCGTCATGGTGCGCATGTTCACCACCACGTAGGGAGAGTCCGAGAGCTGCACTCCAATGTGTGCGATGTGCGAGCCCAGCGGCCCCATGCTGAAGGGGATCACGTACATCGTCCGACCGCGCATCGATCCCTCGAACAGCCCGGCGAGCGTCGTGCGCATCTCCTCCGGGTCGCGCCAGTTGTTAGTCGGCCCGGCGTCCTCTTCGCTCTCGCAGCAGATGAAGGTGCGATCCTCGACTCGCGCGACATCCGCCGGATCCGAGAGCACCAGGTAGCTGTTCTTCCGCTTCGCGGGGTTCAACCGCTGGGCGGTCCCACTCGCGACCAACAGGTCGAACATCTCGTCGTACTCGGCTTGGGAGCCATCGCACCAGCGGATGTCGCTCGGCTGGGTGAGCTCGGCGGTCTGCTGGACCCAGGACAGCAGCTTCGCGTTCTTCGTCGGCGCTTCGAACGTCATGAAGGAAATCTCCCGGAACGAGCAGGTCTGGACGTTGTTGGGTGGCCTGCGGGCCAGTGACGGTGCTGCCTCGATTGCCGCCGGGCGAGCAAGCCCGTCCCAGGGCGAGGGCTACGAGCATGACACACGCAACCCCGAGTAGCGTGTAGCAATTGGTTGCAGGCGGCTACACTCGCCCGACCGTGGGTGGCCTCCAACTACTCAGCCTACCGCTGATGAGCATCGGCAGCCTGCTCAGCGAGAGCTGGAGCGCGCTGCGTGGCGAGGCGAGCCACAGCGAGGTCCCACCGCTCGATCCCTCGCTCGGCGCCATCTTCGAGGCGGTGCTCGACCGCAGCTTCACGCTGGGCCTGAACCTGATGACGGGCGTGCCCAACCCGTCCGAGGTCCGGCACGCCCACGAGACGATGCGCCGCGCCGCGGGCACGATCGAGACTCGTGGCTGGCTCGCCGACCCCGCCAGCTTCCACCGCAAGCCGCCCCGGCTCGAGCAGGTCGAGGAGACCGAGCACACCGCCTTCCAGCTCTCCCGCCGCGTCGGCTACCGGCAGCTCCGCTTCGAGAGCGGCTACCGGGCCCATTGGGAACTCGAGGGCGATCGCTGGCACGAGTTCACCAGCAACCGCGACGGCTACGCATACGTGCTGGAGCACGAGGAGTATCCGGATCGCCCCTGGCTCGTGTGCGTCCACGGGTTTGCGATGGGCGACCCGATGTCCAACTTCGTCGCCTTCAACGCCCACCGCCTCCACCACGAGCTCGGACTCAATCTGCTGATGCCCGTGCTACCGCTCCACGGGCCCCGCGCGGGCGGGCGCACCAGCGGCGGCGAGATCATGTCGGCCGACTTCGTCAACATGATCCACTTCTTCGCCCAGGCGCTGTGGGACATCCGCCGGCTGATCTCATGGCTGCGACGCTCCGGGGCGAGCCAGATCGGGCTCTGGGGCATCTCGATGGGCGGCTACACCTCGGCGCTCGTCTCGGGATTCGAGGGCGATCTCGAGTGCGTCATCGCAGGCATCCCACCGACGGATTTCCCGAACGTCGCGCGCGACAACCAGCCCTGGATCATGCGCAGCTACGAGCACGAGATGGCCACCGACTGGGAGACGGTGCGCAAGATCATGCACGTGGTCTCGCCGCTGACGTTCGATCCCGTGGTGCCGAAGGACCGCCGCTTCATCTACGCCGGAATCGCCGACCGGGTGGTGCGGCCGGATCAGGCCCGGGCGCTGTGGCGCCGCTGGGCCCAGCCGGAGATCCGGTGGTTCTCGGGTGGCCACGTGACCATGCAGATGCGCAGCGGCGTACTCGATTTCGTCGAGGACGCACTGTGCGCCTCGGGGATGCTGCCGAGGCTCGACGACGACCAGGCGTCTGGCTCCTAGCCCTCGACGGCGGCCAGCCTCCGGCGGCGCCGTCTGACCTGAGAGAGCTCGTCGAGCGCATGAACCATCGCCGAACCGAGCTTCGCCACGTCGGGCACCAGGTCGTAGTCGGCGTTGATCCCGATGCACAGCTTGCCGTCGTAGCTGATCGCGCTGACCGACACGCCCTGCTCCCCGCGCAGCGGCGCACTGCCATACGCCTCGCCGAGCTTCGCCCCCAGGAAGTAGAGCGGATCCTGTGATCCCGGCAGGTTCACCAGCGACAGATTCACCGGCGTGTGGGTCGACAGCGAGCGCGCCGCCAGGGTCAGCAGCCGCGAGCCGCTCCACTTGGCCACCGAGAACAGCGACCGCGCGCCGAGCGCGGGGTCGGACTCATAGGCTGCTCGCGTGCGCTCGCGGATCATGTCGATCATCTGCGCCGGGTCGTCCTGCCAGACGGGCAGCTCGATGACCCACTCGTGGACCTCCTCGCGCCCGGGGTCGGCCGGCACCTGGACGGGCGTCGACACCCGCAGGTCGAGCGAAGCCGGATGGACGAGCTGGGCCTGCAGGAAGCTCCGCAGCGCCCGACACAGGACCGCGAGCACTGCATCGTGCACAGTGCAGTCGAAGGCGCGGTGGATCGCTGTCACGCGATCGAGCGGCAGCACCACGTCGTCGAAGCGGCGGTGCGGACCGAGGCGTCCGTTGATCGGCGTGGCACGCGGGCGAACCACCGAGTAGCCGAACAGCTTCGCGGCGGCATCGAAGCGCTTGGCGAGCTCGGCGCGCAGCCCGCCCGAGTCGCGCGCCATCGCCTGCACGCGGCCGAAGAGCTGGCGCGGCAGGCTGAAACGGCGGAACACCTCGTCGCGAACCAGCTCGAGGCCCGAGGGCATCGGCCGCGTCGAGAGCGGCGGCGGCTCGCCGAGATCGTCGTCGGGCCTGGTGGACAGCATCGTCTGGAACAGGTCTGCGCCGGAGTCGCTCTCGACCATGCAGTTGTGAACCTTGCAGATCAGCGCGAAGCGGCCCCCTTCGAGCCCCTCGACCACCCAGCATTCCCACATCGGTCGCGAGCGGTGCAGTCGCGACGACATCAACCGTGCGATGAGCTTGCGGAGCTGCACCGAACCACCCGGATGGGGCAGCGAGGTGTGGCGGACGTGGTAGTCGAGGTTGAACTCGGCGTCGTCGACCCACACGGGGTAGTTCTCGTAGGGGATCCACTTGAGCCGCTGGCGGAAGCGGGGCGTCAGGTGCAGCCGCGCCTCGATGCCTCGCGCGATGCGGTCGAAATCGATACCGCCACCCGCGGCCTCCAGCGGACCTGCCTCGAACAGCAGGATCGACAAGGTATGGGTGAATGACCTCGCACCCTCCACCAGCAGATGGGACGCGCTCTCCGCGCTCAGCCGCTCGTAGTGGTACCGGCTCACTCACTCGTCCTTCGCACGTGCAGGCTGTCGAGTCGCGGAACGCACGTGATCCACCCCCGGACGATCCTACCGCAACCCAGTGTCTTTAAAAAAAACGGCAACTTGCACCGGTTCGTGCTAGCAACTCCGAGAATCACTCACTGGGGTGGATTTGCAACGCAGCGGTCGGCGCTGGGATGACGAGTCCGTTGGGCGGCTTCCGCCAGGACGCCAGGTCGAGGTGCCGGGCCGCGGAAGCTTCTTCGTCCGCGATGCGCCGGGGCCCCCGGGCGCAGCAACCCTGGTACTGATTCACGGCTGGCTCGCGACCAGCGGCCTCAACTGGTTCCGCGTGTTCGAGCCGCTCTCGAGGCACTTCCGGGTGATCGCACCCGACTTGCGGGGCCACGGCCGCGGGCTCAAGAGCTGGCGGCGTTTCCGGCTCGAGGACTGCGCCGACGACGTCGCGGCGATCCTGCGCCGGCTGGCAGCGGGGTCGGCGGTCGTGGTCGGCTACTCGATGGGGGGGCCGATTGCGCAGCTGATGTGGAGACGCCACTCGCCGCTCGTCGACGGGCTGGTGCTGTGCGCGACGAGCGACAAGCTCACCCCCGGGCGCACCGAGCGCCTCGCGCTGAGCTCGATCGCGATGGCCCTGGCGGGCACCACTCGCCTCGGGTCGATACCGGCGGCACTCCCGCGCTGGCTCGCGCGGCGCGTCCTGCCGACCGAGCGCGCCGATTCCCAGCTCGGCCGCTCGCGCTGGGCCGCCAGCGAGATGCGCGGCCACCACGTCCGGATGGTGATCGAGGCCGGCTATGCGATCTCACAATACGACGCGACGGGCTGGACCCCGTCGATCGAGGTGCCGACCGCAGTCGTGATGACGCTCCACGACCGGGCGGTGCTCGAGCGCTCACAGCGCCAGATGGCCGGTCGCATCCCCACCGCCCGCGTGTTTCCAGTGGCCGATGGCCACGTGACCTGCTCGTCCGAGAAGTTCGCGCAGCCGCTGCTGGCCGCGTGCCTGGACGTCGCCTCGCGAGCAGAGAGCGCGCCCAGAGCCGCGCGTCGTGCTCAGACGCAGTCCGCAGCCCCCCCGTCGATGCGATAGTCCGCACCGTTGATGTAGGCCGCCCTGTCGCTGGCGAGGAAGGCGACGAGGTGGCCCACGTCTTCGACGTCACCGATCCGGCCGCTCGGGTTGGGCATGAAGTCGCTCGCGGCCGCGCGCTGGATCTCCTCCCAGCTGGTGCCCCAGCCCTCCTTCTCGGCGCGGCGCTCGAGGCTCGCGCGCACCTCGGCGGTGGCGATGATGCCCGGGCTGATGGTGTTGACGGTGATGCCGGTGCCGGCCAACTCCTTGGCGAGGCTGACGGCCATGTTCGCAAGGCTCGCCTTGGAGGCGTAGTAGCCCGGCATCTGCGCGCGTGGGCGTACGCTTCCCACGGTCGAGAGGAACAGCACCCTGCCCGCCCCGCGCTGCTTGATCGAGGGCACCAGCAGCCGGACCATGCGCGCGGCCGAGAGCACGTTGGTCTCCCACATTCCGTTCCAGTCCTGGCTCGAGCCGTCGAACCAGCCGCCGCCCTCCGCACGGCCAAAGTTGTTCACCAGGATGTCGATGCCACCGGCGCCGAGCACCGCGTCGGCGACGGCGCGCGCTCCAGCGTCGCTGCGCACGTCGCCGCTGACGCCTTCCACATCGCCCCCCGCCGAGCGCAGCTCCTCGACGACCGGGTCCGCCTGTCCCTCGCCGAGACCGTGGACGAACACGCGGACGCCCTCGCGCACCAGCACGCGCGCAATGCCGGCGCCGGTGCCGCGGTAGCTGCCAGTAATCAGTGCGCTCCTGCCTTCGAGTCCGAGATCCATCGGGTGTCCCTCCCCTTCGCTTGCGGATCGGCCGAGCGCCAGCGTATCCCCCCGATCCCTGCTTGTCCTTGTCGGTCTCGAAGCGCGGCGGGTAGACTGCGGCGCCACGGGAGGCCCCATGTCCGACGAGCGGATCATTTCGTCCGACGACCACGTGAACCCACCGCCCACGATCTATGCCGAGCGGCTGCCGCGCGAGTTCCGCGAGCAGGCACCGCGCGTCGAGCGGCGCGGCGGTCACGAGGTGGTCGTGTTCGAGGGAGTGGAGCAGCGGATCTACCTGCTCTCCGCCAGCGCGGGCATCGATGCACCGGACATCGAGGCCCTCGCCAAGACGAAGGAAGACGGCCGCAAGGGCGGCTGGGACCCGACGGCTCGCCTCGAGGACATGGATTTCGACGGAGTCGACGCCCAGGTGCTGTTCGGCAGCGGGGACGGCGGCGGCATCGAGCTGAGCGCGCGGCATCGCCCGCTGCGTTTCGCAATGATGCAGGTCTACAACGACTGGCTCTCGGAGTTCTGCCAGAGCAAGCCCTCGCGACTACTCGGCATCGGCGAGATCCCGGTCTGGGATCTCGACCTCGCTCTGCAGGAGACCAAGCGCTGCGCGGACCTCGGGCTGCGCGGTGTGTTGATCCCGGCCATTCCCGCCTACGCCGACTCGCCGGCTGGCGACAAGCCGTACACCGACCCGGCGTACGAGCCGCTCTGGGACGCGCTCGAGGACATGAATCTCGCCGTGCACTTCCATCTCGGGACGCTGCCGCTGACCCGCGGGCTGCGACAGGAGCTGATGGTCTTCATCTCGGTGAACAAGTCGATGATGTCGGAGCCGATCGCGAGCTTCATCTTCTCGGGCGTCCTGCAGCGACACCCCGAGCTGCGGATCGTCTCGGTCGAGAGCGGGATCGGCTGGATGGCGTTCCTCATCCCCTGGATGGACGCGACATTCCACAAGCACCGCTACCACCTCGACTCACCGCTCAGCGAGCCGCCCAGCTTCTACTTCCACCGCCAGGTGTACGGCACGTTCATCGACGACGAGGTGGGAGTCCGCAATCGCGACATCATAGGAGTCGACAACATCATGTGGTCGAGCGACTACCCTCACGTGAACAGCAGCTGGCCTCGCTCGCGCGAATCGATCGAGCGTCACTTCGCGGGGGTTCCTGCAGAGGATCGGCGCAAGATGGTGTGTGACAACGTCGCCCGGCTGTACGGGCTGTAACGATGGCCTCCGTCGACACACTGATCCGGGGTGCGACGCTGGTCGACGGAACCGGTGCGGCGGCGCGGCCCGCCGACGTCGCGATCACCGGCGACCAGATCTCGGCGGTCGCCGAGGCGGGCTCGCTCGACGCCGGGGCGGCGTCCGAGGTGGTGGAGGGCGCGGGGCTGGTGCTCGCACCGGGCTTCGTCGATCCGCACACCCACTACGACGCACAGCTGTTCTGGGATCCGTTTGCGACGCCTTCGTCGCTGCACGGTGTGACGACGGTGATCGGCGGCAACTGCGGCTTCACGATCGCGCCGCTGGCCCCCGGAGGCGACCCCAGCTACATCCGAACGATGCTCGCCAAGGTCGAGGGCATGCCCCTGGCGGCCCTCGAAGCGGGGTTGCCCTGGGACTGGGCCGGCTTTGGCGATTACCTCGACCGCTTCGAGGGACGCATCGGTGTCAACGCCGCCTTCCTGGTCGGTCACTGCGCGCTGCGCCACACCGTGATGGGCGATCGGGCGGTCGGCAACGAAGCCAGCGATGCGGAGATTGCCGAGATGGTCGAGCTGCTGCACGCGTCGCTCGAGGCGGGTGGCCTCGGCTTTTCGACTTCGCTCTCGTTCACCCACACGGACTGGGACGGGCAGCCGGTGCCCTCGCGCTGGGCGAGCCACGACGAGGTGCTCGCGCTGTGCCGCACGCTTCGCGACCACGAGGGTACGACGCTCGAGTTCATCCTGGACGGGTGTCTCAAGGGATTCACCGACGAAGAGATCGAGCTCGTGACCGAGATGTCACTGGCCGCGCAGCGGCCAGCGAACTGGAACGTGCTGACGGTCGAGGCGCGCAGCCCCGACCGGCTGGCACGCCAGCTCGAGCTGTCCGAGCGCGCGGCCGAGAAGGGCGCGCGCGTCGTCGCTCTCACGATGCCGACGATCGCCGGGATGTGCGCGAGCTTCGGAGCGCACAGCGCGCTGCACTCGATCCCGGGCTGGAGCTTCGTGATGGGACTGCCGGTACCGGAGCGAATCCTGAAGCTGCGTGACCCGGAGATCCGCCGAACACTCGACGAGCGTGCCCACAGCAAGGAGGCCGGTGTGTTCGCGGGTCTCGCTGGCTGGGCGGGGTATCGCATCGGCACCACGTTCGGTCAGGACAACCAGGGCCTCGAAGGCCGCCTGGTGGGGGACATCGCGGAGGAGCGCGGGACCAGCGTGTTCGACACGCTGCTCGACATCGTGATCGCCGACGATCTTCGAACCGTGCTGTGGCCCTCCCAGCCGGGTGAGAATCGCGAGAGCTGGGCGCTGCGCAGGCAGACGTGGGAGCACCCGTACGTGATGCTGGGCGGATCGGACGCGGGCGCGCACCTCGATCGGATGTGCGGCTCGACCTATCCGACGGTGTTCCTGCGCGACGTACTACACGGCCGCAAGCTCGTGTCGCTCGAGCGCGCGGTGCAGATGATGACGGCGGTGCCTGCCGAGCTGTTCGGGCTCCGCGAGCGCGGGCTGGTGCGCGAGGGCTACCGCGCGGATCTCGTACTGTTCGATCCCGAGACGGTCGGAGCCGAGGAGATCAGCTTCCAGGCCGACCTTCCGGCGAAGTCCCGGCGCCTGACGGCAGGCTCGATCGGTGTGCGACACGTCTGGCTGAACGGCCGGACCTCGATCGTCGATGGCGAACCCGTCGGCGAGCTCGCCGGCCGAGTCCTGCGATCCGGTCGCGACACCCGGACGGCGCCGCTGACGGTGGCCTGAGCGACTAGCGAGGCCAATCCCCCGACACCAGGAGAGAACGATGCGCGCAGCCCTGCTCGAAGAGAACAACAAGCCCCTGTCCATCGTCGACGACGTCGAGATCGAGGATCCGCGCGTCGGCGAGGTCGTGGTCAAGATCTCCAACTGCGGCATCTGCCACTCCGACCTCACCATGATCGACACCCCCGGTGGCGGTCAGCTGCCGACCGTTCTCGGCCACGAAGCCGCGGGAACCATCGAAGAGGTGGGCGAAGGGGTGACGCGCCTGAAGAAGGGCGACAAGGTGATGCTCACGCCGCTGCCTCCGTGCGGCCACTGCTACTACTGCGTGCGCGGGCAGGCGAGCCTGTGCGTGGAGGCACAGAACTTCATGACCGGCGTCCGCACCGATGGCAGCTCACCGCTGTCGCGCGGTGGCAAGCTCGTCTACAGGGGCCTCGGCACCGGCGGCTTCGGCGAGTACACCGTCGTAGGCCAGAACAGTGCCATCGCGGTGCCCGACGAGACGCCGCTCGAGATCGTGTGCCTGATCGGCTGCGCCATCCAGACGGGCGTCGGCGCGGTGCTCAACACCGCCAAGGTACCCGAGGGCGCCACCGTGTTCGTAGCGGGGCTCGGCGGTATCGGCGTCTCGATCGTGCAAGGCGCGCGGCTCGCCGGCGCCTCGCGCATCATCGCCTCCGATCCGCTCGCCGAGCGGCGCGACCACGCATCGAACTTCGGCGCCACCGACGTGCTCGATCCGACCCAGGACGACATCGTCGCCAGGGCGCGGGAAATCACCGGCGGCATCGGCGTCGACTACGCTTTCGACGGCGCCGGCGCCGCGAAGATCGTCCAGGACTGCATCAGTGCCTGCCGCATCGGCGGGACCATCGTGATGGTCGGAGCGCCGCTGGATCCGGTGCTCGAGATCCCGATCCCGGCGCTCTTCCTGACCCAGGAGAAGAAACTCACGGGCTCGCTGCTCGGCTCCTGCAATTCGCACCGCGACGTGCCGCGCTTCATCGCGCTGTGGCGCAGCGGCAAGCTCGACTTCGAGGGCATGATCAGCCACCGCCGCCAGATCGAAGACATCAACCAAGGCCTCGACGACATGCGGGCAGGGCGTGGCATCCGGACCGTGCTGAGCTTCTGATCTCCCCCGCGAGCGAGCTAGGCTGAGTGTCATGGCGGGTGTCCCTCGAGCACCAGGACGGCTGCAGGGCTTTGCCATCGAGCTGACGGTGCTGGCACTGGCCGGCAGCGTCTACCTGCTCTTGGTCACCTACGGGAGCCTGGAACTCTTCGCCGAAGAGCGGTTGAGCAAGGTCTACGACTATCTCGGCAACTCCTTCCTGCTCGGTGAGGCCACGGTTCCGACCAGCAGCGAGAGCTTCCGCGTCGACGGTCGGGACTACGTCTACTTCGGTCCTCTCCCGGCACTCCTGCGTATCCCGCTCAACGCCCTCTGGCCTGGGGCGTTTGGCGAGTGGAGCCGCATCGCGACCCTCGCCGCCGGGATGGTCGCGCTCGTCGCCTGGATGCGACTGGTACGCGCGGTTGCACCGACGGCGGGCCGCGGCGAGCGAGCGCTCCTGTATCTCGCCTTTGCTCTCGGGACACCCGTCGTCTTCCTGTTGTCGTGTCCGTACGTCTTCCACGAGACGCTCGCGATCGCACTCGCGGCCAGTCTGTGCGGCATCTCCGTGCTGGTGCCGGCGCTGCTGGGGCGGCCCATCTCCCGCTGGACGTGGCCGCTCTACGGCTCGTTCGTGGCGGCTGCCTATCTGACGCGCCTCACCTTCGCGGTCCCGCACCTGCTCGTGGTGCTGGCGCTGCTCTCGAATGCAGCGCTCGGGCCCGCCGCGGCGCGGCGCCTCCCCGTGCTCCGCCCTCTCTACCGGGCGCGTCTGGCCGCCTCACTGCGCCGGCCCAGTGCGCTCGCGGGGCTGCTCGTCCCACTCGCCATCAGCTTCGCCTTCCAGGCCTGGTACAACGTCGAGCGCTTCGGCGGCGTGTTTACCTACACCGACATCTCGAAGTACCTGGCCTATCAGGTCGATCCGGACCTGCTCGCCCACGTCGAGCAGATCGGCGGCTTCAACGCGCGGCGTGTGCCGACAAACTTCGCCAACTATTTCGGAACCCTCGGCCGTATCGGTCGACCCGCTCCCTTCGTGCACTTCGAGCTGAATCAGGGTCTGAGCGACGCGCTCTACATTCCGGGCTATCGCGAGTGGAACATCTCGCTGTGGCTGGTCTCTGGCTGGCTCCTGGTCGGCGCCGGGCTCGGGGCAGGCGCGCTGATCCGGCGTCGCCTGCTCTTCGAAGCGCTGGTCGCGCTGGCCTTCGCTGGCCAACTCGTCGTCATCCTCACCTACTACTGGATCTCGCACCGCTACGTGACGGAGGTGCTGCCGCTGCTCGCGGTGCTCTTCGCGTTCGCGCTCGCCCACCGGCCTGCAGTGAGCGCGAGGCTACCCGCAACCTGGCGTTGGCTGGCGGCGGCTCTGCTCGCGGCTTCGATCCCGGCCACGCTCGCGAGCAGCTTGTCCTGGAACGCCGAGTTCAACTGGGGTGTGCCCGACGACTACCGCCGGGCTCTTCACCGCAGCTTCGATTCGCAGCCGCACTTCACCGCGCCGCTCGCTCCCGAAGGCGCCCCGGACCGCTGAGCGCCCAGCAGCACACCCTAAAGGCGGAGCCGCCAGCGCCTACAGTCGAGCCGTGGGGCGCCCGAAGAGCGAGAGACAGCCAGGGTCGTTTCAGCAACCCACCAGGAGCTGATATCTCGATGCCCTACGAAATCTACAAGCTTCTGCACGTGATCGGACTCCTGCTCCTCTTCCTGGGAATGGGAGGACAGCTGCTCGGTGCCGACTCCGAGAGAGGCCGCGCGCCGAAGGTCACCGCGATCCTCCACGGCGTGGGGCTGCTGGCGATGTTGGTCGGCGGCTTCGGCATGATGGCGCGACTCGGCGTCCAATGGCCGTGGCCCGGCTGGCTGATCGCGAAGCTCGGTGTCTGGCTCGTGATCGGCGCGTTTCCCGTGGCCGTCCGTCGCCAGCTCGTGCCCCAGGGCCCGGCATGGCTGGTGGTCTTCCTGCTCGGCGCGCTCGCTGCCTGGCTCGCAATCATCAAGCCCTTCTGATCGGACTCTCGGAGTCGCGGCCAGCTGAGCCCCCGAGCGATCGCCAGCTCGAGACGTGCCAGCTCGCCAAGGTGACGCGGGCCTGCAAGACCCGACGACGCCCGCGTTAGGCGCTGCCCGCTTTCGAGCGCACGCTTTCCCGGGGTCCTCCGCTCGACTGACCTGGGGGTGCACTCTCGCCGCACAACGCAGTCCCAGGACGACGCGAGTCGATCGGCGGAGACGGTGGTAGCATCCGGTCTCCCGAAGCTCGAGGGCTGTCGATGCCGCTCACTATCCGAACGGCCCGGCCGCCGAGTCGCACGCTGCTCGCCATGGGCCTGCTGGCCGGTACGACTCTCGGTCTCCAAGTCACGCTGACGCGGCACTTCTCGTTCCTGTACTGGCACCATTTCGCCTTCATGATCATCGGCATGGGGATGCTCGGCTTCGGCGCCGCTGGAGCGCTGCTGGCCCGGCGCGGCGGGCTGGCGGACACCGACGATGCGCTGTCCGTCGCAGTGCCCTCGGCCACGGGGGCCGCGCTCGCGGTCGCCACCTACCTGCTCGTCGGTCCTCATCTCCTCTTCCGGCCGCTGGAGCTGCTGTCCAGCCCCGACCAGTTCTTCGTTCTCGCCCTGTTGTACGGGTTCATGCTGCTGCCCTTTACCGCCCTGGGACTGGCCCAGGGGGCAATCCTCGCGGCCTATCGTTCCCATGCGCATCGCGTCTACGCCGCCGACCTGATTGGAGCCGGACTGGGATGCCTGGCGACGCTGCTCTTGCTCGGGGCGCTCTCGGCCCCGGTGGCGCTGCTGGCGTGGGCGGCCGCCGCGGCGCTGTCGGGAGCACTGCTCGCAGTCGGGGCGCCCGCAAGACGCGCCGCCCCCGCGTGGATCGTGCTCGCGGCGCTGGCACTCGGGCTCGCCAGCGGCTGGGCCGGTACGCGTCCGTTCATACCCGCGCCGAGCAAGGACATGACGAATATCTACTACGAGCCGAGTGGCGCGCTGCGCGAGACACCCGATCTCGACTACACCGTCTCGTCCGCCACCATCCGGCTCGACGTCAGCAAGCCCTACGAGATGGCGTTCGCCTTCGGAGGCCACATCGCGACCCAGCCGGAGGAGCGAGCCGTGACGGCGCGCACCGTGTACCAGGACGCCGCCGCGCCCACCCATCTCATCGAGCTGGCCGAGCCGGAGCGGGCCGCCTACCTCGGGCTGACGAACCAGAGCCTCGCCTACCAGATTCGGGAGCGACCCCGTGTGCTGGTCATCGGGGCCGGCGGCGGACCCGACCTGCTGATCGCCCTGCACCACGGTGCCACGAGTGTGACGGCCGTGGAGCTCAATCCCCAGATGCTCGAGCTCGGCGAGGAGCGCTACGCCGACTTCGTCCATGGCCTCTTCCAGCGCGACGACGTGAAGCCGATCGTCGCCGAGGGCCGCCACTTCCTGGGCCGCAACACCGAGACCTTCGACGTGATCCAGATGAGCGGGGTCGACACCTTCAGCGCGCTCTCTTCCGGCGCCTATGCGATGTCCGAGAGCTACCTCTACACGGTCGAGGCGGCGCGCGCGGTGATCGACGCGCTCGAGCCGGACGGGTTGTTCACGAACTCGCGCTGGATCCTGCAACCTCCGCGCGAGACACTGAGGCTGGTAGCCGTGCTTGCCGAGGCCCTGCGCCGCGAGGGGTTCTCCGACCCGGCGCGTCATCTGTTCGTCGTCCAGGCGAACTGGTGGAGCACGACGCTGCTCTCCCGGCGGCCCTTCCGCGAGGCCGAGCTGCGAGTGCTGCGCGACTTCGTGGCCGCACGCCTCTGGCGAGTCGTCCTCGACCCCGATGGCACGGGCAAGCGGAGCTTCCGAAGCGTGGTGTCGGGAACGCAATCGATGCGCGAAGCGTTCCTCGACGAATACCTCTATGACGTCTCACCGGTGACCGACGACTCGCCCTTCTTCTTCCAGTTCTACAAGTGGCGAAATCTGATCGAGCCGCAGAAGACGATGGGCGGCTACAGCATCACCCGCATCCCAGCGGGCTACGCGGTGTTGCTCGCCAGCCTGCTGCAGATGACGCTGCTCGCAGGCGTCTGCATCCTCGGCCCGCTCTGGTCGCAGCGCAGCCAACTGCGTGGTCAGGCCGGTCTGGCGGGCCGCTTCGGGCTCTTTGCGGCGCTGGGCGTTGGCTTCATGACGATCGAGATCACCAGCATCCAGATGTTCACGGTCTTCCTCGGGCATCCCATCTACTCGATGGCCATTTCGCTGGCGGCGCTGCTGGTGTCGACGGGCCTCGGGTCGATCTGGGCGGGGCGCCGGACCGCGGCGCCGGCGCGGATCGTCGGCAGCGCGGTCGTAGGCATCACCCTCTGGGTCGGCGCGACTGTCTCCTTGCTTCAGCCACTGCAGGACGCGGTGATCGGCGCGTCGCTCTTCGCCCGAGCCGGAATCGTGGCCGCCTGGCTGTTGCCCGCCGGTCTCGCACTGGGCATGCCGTTCCCGACGGCCATCCGCGCGCTCGAAGCCGAGACGCCCGCCCTGGTGCCATGGGCCTGGGGCGCCAACGCATGCCTCTCCGTCATCGCCTCGGTGACGGCGGTGCTCGTCGCGATGGCGCTCGGCTTCCGCGCGACGCTGGTACTCGCGGCGCTCGTGTACTGGCTGGGCTACCTCGCCTGGCGCAGCACCGTGTCGAGCGTCCGAACCGCCTCGACACCCTGACTGACGAACGCTCGTCGAAAACGCACGAGCGGGACGTAGCCCGGGCTGTCGGTGCTGCGTGGCGTGTCGCTGTACTACCCTGGGCGACCCGTTGCCCGGCGCGCACGGATCTGCTCGAGCAAAGAAGCGAAAAGGAAAACGATGCGCTCCGCCCCGGCCGGCGTCGGCCGAGCACTGACGAAGAACCTCACCGCGATCGTTGCGGCGTTGCTGATCTCGTTCTCCCTGATCCTCTTCAACCCCATGCTCGTCTACTTCTCCGATCCCGGGCGATTGGGGATCCTGCCCTCGCGCTTCGTGATCCAGCAGCTGCTCGTCGCAACCTGCGTCGCGCTCGGTCTCGCGCTCCCGGTCTTCAAGCTGGGAAGACGCTACGCGCTGGCACTGGTCTTCGGCGGACTGGTCGTGTTCTTCTACAGCTACGTGATCCAGATCGGGTTCGGATTGTTTCGAGGGAATCGATTCAGCAACGAGGATGCCCTGTTCGAGACGGCCCGACTGGCCTACTGGATCGAGCCGGTCGGACTCGTACTCGCGTTCCTGCTGGTCCGGCTGGTCTTCTACAGGAACCGGCAGTTCTTCGCGGTCTTCTACGCGATTCTTCTGCTGACGGTAGGATACGAGGTTGCGAGCGAGGCGAATGCGTATCGCCTGAATCAGGAGTGGCGCAACCGCCGTGCCTTGCGGGAGCCGCCGAAGACGCTGCTCCGGTTCTCGGCATCGCAGCCGAACATCGTCCTGTTCGTCCCGGATGCCGCCGCCGGCTACGTGGTGCCCCAGCTGATGGAAGAGAACGACCGCGCCGCACGCTTCGACGGATTCGTGAACTATCGCAACACCGTCTCTGTGGGCTCCTACACGATGTCCAGCCTGGCTGCACTGATCGGTGGGGACCGGTACTTCCCCGACCGGATCAACGAGCGAAACGACCAGACCCTCAGCGCACACATCAAGGAGGCCTACAACTGGCTCGCGGACACGCTGCGTCAGCACGATTACGAGACAACGTTCGTGAACCCGAGCTTCATCAAGTGCGCGGACATCGACCACGCCGGGCGCTGCGTGGAGTCGTCGAAATTCAAGCAGGGGTTGGAGAGCCGCTCCGACATCGAGCCACTCGAGGTCTTCGACGAGAAATCCGTTCTGTACTTTGCCGCGTTCAAGGCCCTCCCCTTTTCGCTGAAGAGCGCGCTCTATACGAGCGAAGGCTGGAAGAACAGGCTCGACAGCGACTTGCAGCTTGCCGCGAGCGTAAACGAGCGGTTCTTCGAGTTCCTGTTCCTGCGGGCGCTTCCGCGGATGAGCGCCATCGACGAGCAGGACCGGTCCCAGTTCATCCATCTCTGGAGCCCCCAGCTGATCGCACCGTTCAACCTCAACGAAGGCTGCGAGCCGCTAGCAGCGGGCCGCGACCAGCTGTACTCGAACGACGCGAGGACCGACAGCACCCGCTGCCTCCTGGATGCGCTATCAGGCTGGTTCGACTGGATGAAGGCCAACGGCGTCTACGACAACACGAAAATCATCATCGCCGCCGACCATGGCAGTGACGACTACGGGCAACGGTGGCACGTGGGCGCGGCCAACCCGATGCTGATGGTCAAGGACTTCCGTCGCAGAGGACGCCTCGAGACATCGGGGATCGTGCTGCAGAACAGCGACGTAGCGGCTCTCATCTGTTCGGCGCTGGGCGGCTGTCCACAGATCAAGCGCGACCCGGTTCAACACCCGATCCCGAATCGGACGGCGCGATACTTCCATACGGGGCGCGGCAACAAGCACTGGGCCACGGCGAACCGCCAGTTCGACATCATCGAGGTGTACGAGGTGCAGGGCGACGTCCGCGAGCACCCCGACCTCCAGTAGGCTACAGCCTGCGTTTCGCGAGATCGCGCAGGATTCCGCCGATGAGCAAGACCATGAGTAGCGCGAGTGGCAGGCCGATCACGATCGAGGCGGCCTGGAGCGCCGGCAGGCCCCCCGCGAGCAACAGTACCGTCGTGGTCATCGCCAGCGCGACGCCCCAGAAGACCTTCGCGGGGGCAGCCTCATCGGTACCGAGCAGATGGCACATCACCAGCGTGGCGGAGTCGAGCGAGGTGATCAGCCAGGTGAGAAGCAGAAGCGCCGCCGTGCCCGTCAGGAGCACGCCGATCGTCGGCCTCCCCAGGTTGTCGATCACGGTCGCGATTCCGAGGCTGTAGTCCTGGTTCACGGCTGCGCTCACCGAGCCCGGGCTCGCGATCTCCTGGTAGAGGGCCGTACCTCCGAAAACGGACATCCACACGATGGTCACGAGCGTCGGAACCAGCATCACGGCGACGCAGAACTCGCGAACCGTTCGGCCCCGAGAAATCCGCGCGATGAACAGGCCAACGAAGGGGGTCCATGCGAGCCACCACCCCCAGTAGAAGAGGGTCCAGGCGGCCTGCCACTCCTCGTGCTCCGGCGTCTCTGCGAGCCACATGCCGGTGGGCAGGACGTGCACGACATAGTCGATCAGGGTCTCGACGAACAGACCCGCAAGAAAGGTCGTCGGTCCGACGACCGCAAAGGCGATCAGCAACAGCGCACTGAGCCAGACGTTGGCCTCGCTGAGCCGGCGGATTCCCCGTGCGAGTCCGGAGACGGCGGAGAGGGTGCCCAACAGGCAGACGGCGAAGACGATGACGATCTGGTTGGAGATGTCCACGTCGATCTGGAAGAGCGAGCCGAGGGTCGCGTTCATCGCGGCAGCAGAGAGCCCGATCGAGGTCGAGACACCGCAAACGGTCCCGAACACCGCGATCAGATCCACGGCGAGCCCGGGCCAACGGTCGATGTACTTCGGACCGAGCAGCGGGTAGAACGCGGAACGGAAGGTCAACGGACGTCCGTGGCGATAGCTGTAGATCGCGATCCCGAGGCCGGCCAGCACGTAGAACGCCCAGCCGTGCAGTCCCCAGTGCAGGACGGTCAGTCGCATCGCGGTCGTCACCGCAGCCCTTCCGCCCTCGCCGCCATAACCTCCGATGAATGGGTTGCCCTGTTGGTGCGTGATCGGCTCGGCGGTCGCCCAGTACAGGACCCCGGATGCGAGCCCCGCCGAGAACAACATCGCGAACCAGGCCAGGTTGCCGAACTCCGGTCGCGAGCCCGCAGGCCCCAGCCGCTCGCCCGCGCGGGGGTGAATCGCAAGGCCCGCGACGACGACCACCGCGAGCGTTGCGACCAGGACGAACAGCCAGCCGAAGTAGTGGATCACCCAGTCCCGGGCCGCCACCAGGATCGCGCTCGCGGCTTCGATGGAGACCGCGGACCCGACCACGAAGGCCGCGACGGTCGCCACTGCAACCCGGGAGGAAGTGCTCGGAAGGCCGATCCGGGCGAGTACCCGATCGGGCATCGAGCGTTGGGGGCTCGGCATGGCGTCGATCCCCTACTCGGCGTAGTCGCGGCCACGCCTGCTGGCAACCTCGCGGGCACTCGGGTTGACCGACGGCCGTGTCGCCGGTCGCTGGTCAGGACCCGCTACTCGGCTCCGGCCCAGCCCCCGCGGCGTCTTCCTTGGGCAGGCAGAAGAGATATCCGACACCGTGGCGCGTTTCGAGCAGCCGGTCATAGCCCCACGGCTGCAGCGTCTGGCGCAGCGCCGCGATGTGGACGTCGACCGTGCGCTTCGCCACGTACACGTCCGCACCCCAGACGGCCTGGCGCAGCTCGTCGCGTCCGTGCACTTGCTCGGGGCGGCGCAGGAAGAACTCCAGCAGGCCGTATTCGATCGGAGGCAGGACAACCTGTTCCCCGTGCACGAACAACGCCTTGCGGCGAACGTCGAGCCGCAGCTCCCCCGCCGAGATCACGCCCGTCTCGTCGATCGGCGAGACCCGACGCAGCACCGCGCGGACCCGCGCCAGCAGCTCGCTCGAGGAGAAGGGCTTCCGGACGTAGTCGTCCACCCCAGAGCCGAAGCCCTTGAGCACCTCCTCCTGCTTGCTCTTGGCGGTCACCATCACCACTGGGATCTCCTTGAGCTGCGGCTCCTCCTTCAGCCACTTCAGAAAATCGATCCCGCTCATCTCCGGAAGCATCCAATCGAGCACGATCAGATCGACCGTTTCCACCGCGAGCTGGCCCCGGGCCTCGCGCGCGTCGCCGGCCAGCAGAACACTGAGGCCTCCCTCCGTCAGCATCCGCGAGAGCAGCGTCTGGATCAGCGGATCGTCGTCGACCACCAGAATTCTATGAACCGTCACGGACAGCGCCCTCCTCCCGGCTCGAGTAGCAACAGACGAGCGCCGCGCAAGAGAAGCCGCGGCATCATCGAGACCCTCGGGGATCTTCGTTCGTGGGCGACGCGGTCGACGTCTGGATGCTCGCTTCGATCTGGATGACCAGCGCCTTGATCCGCGAGAGCACGCCGGCAACGTCACCGGCGTTTTGACGCTCGGCGACCTCCTCGAGTCGCACGGTCAAATCGTTCAACGCGTCGATCCCGAGGAAGAGTGAGCTTCCCCTCAGGCTGTGAGCCTGCCGGGAGACCTCTTCGAAGTCCTCCCTGTCGAGCGACTGCCGGAGCTTCGCGATCGTCGCAGGCGCCGCGGCCACGAAGTCACGGAGGAACTCGATCGCTCTGCTGGTGTCGCCGATCTCCAGGAGCGGGGACGAGGCGACAAAATCGGCCAGGTCGGTACTCGGGGATACAGCGTCAAGAGTCTCTACGGAGGTATCGCGCAGCGCGTGCCTCACGCCCTGGGAGCGCCCAGTACGGGTCTTGCCACCCAGCACATTCACCAGGGTGTTCATCGTGATCGGCTTGGCGAGGTAGTCGCTCATTCCGGCGGCAAGGCCAGCTTCCCGGTCCTTCGAGAACGCATTGGCGCTCAGCCCGATGATCGGGGTCGCCGCGTTGTGTCCGCCACGCTCGCGAATCGTGCGGGTAGTCTCGTACCCGTCCATGCCGGGCATCCGGATGTCCATCAGGATTGCCCCGAAGTCGCGCTCGGCCGTAATGGCGATCGCCGCCTCTCCGTCCACCGCCGACTCGGTCTCGATGCCCAGCCACGCGATCATGTCGATGACCATGGACCGGTTGATCTCGTTGTCGTCGACTACCAGGATCGGCAGCGCCGTGTCGAACGCATTCCCGAGGGTCTCGAGCCATTCGGACCGCTCGGGCGTCGTACTCTTCGACGGCGCTGTGACTTGCGTCCCAAGTGGGAATTCGAACCAGAAGAGGCTTCCCTGCCCCGGCGTCGACTCGACCCCGACACGCCCCCCACACATCTCGCAGATCTTCCGCGAAATCGCCAGTCCGAGGCCACTGCCCCCAAGCTCAGGCCCCGCAGCTTCGCGCAGCTGCGTAAAGCGGTCGAAGACCCGCATCTGGTCCGCGGAAGCGATCCCGATCCCCGTATCCGCGACTTCCACACGCACCAGCACTCCTTGCGCTGCGGGCGCCACCTTCACGGCGATCTCGACCCTGCCCTTCTCGGTGAACTTGATGGCGTTTTGAGTGAGATTGACGAGCACCCGGTTGAACAGGTCGACTTCTCCATGCACAGAACGAGGGACATCATCGTCGATCGTACTGCGAAGATCGAGCCCCTTGTCGTGGGCAATGGGGCTGAAGAGACGTACGACGTGCGTGACCACACTGTGGAGATTGAAGTCCTCTTCGACCCGATCGAATGTCCCCGATTCGAGCTTCGAGAACTCGAGGATCCCGTCGAGCAGCGAGTTCAAGGCGCGCGCCGCCGTCTCGATCGCGGAGAGATGTTGGCGCCGAGCCGTCACCGGATCCATCTGCAGCAGGAGACTCGTCAGCCCGGTGATGGCGTTCATCGGCGTTCGGATTTCGTGGCTCATGCTCGTCAGAAAGAGGTCCTTGCTCTCGTCGGCGGCGTGCCGCGCGACGATCTGCTCCTCCAGGTCTCGATTCACCTGCTCGAGCTTGCTCGCCAGCTGCGTCGTCTCCTCGATCAACGAGTCCTTCATTCGCAGGGCGAGTAGATAGTCGACCACGAAGTCGAACGGCGCGAAGTCGGAGAGCGTGAGATCGTAGCGGACGAGTTGTTCCCTGGCGGTCAGAAGCGGCGATCCGATGAAGGCGAGACGTGCGGGCGCCTGCGAAGCGAGCAGCTGCATCCGAAAGAACAAGCCGCTCGCCAGGTGTTCCAGCACGTATGTCGCGCCCGCGGTGCCGGCGCCCTCTGCCGACCAGAAAACGTCCGCCGACCCTTCTGTGCTGGATCCGAGGTGCGGCGTCTCCGGACTGTGCGCGGCGTCGCGGCCGCCCACCCTGTACGCCGCGCGGCACAGAGCCTCGAACTCCGGGGCGATCCGAGGGGTGCGGATACGGAAGAGATCGCCGAAGGCCGGGCGCTCGGTAACCGCCGGATCGATCTTTGCGACGGAGCCACCGTGGCCCACGATTCGCAGCTCGGAGTCGAGCACGAGATGGAACGGGAAGAGGCGCGCGACCAGTGCGTCGTCGAATCGGTGGATCACGATCGAGTATGCAGCCCGGTGCCGCGGTCTCGTATGGACTCGCCAGCTTTCACCGGACGCCCCGCCTCCTCGGGCGCCGTAGACCGATCGTTGGGAAACCCCTGGACCTCCTGGCTCTCCACGAACTGCACGAGGAACTTCATCGACTCTTCCGACTCGGTAGCGACTGGCTCAGTCTTCGTCTCGTAGCCGAGCATGCGGCCGAGGCCCCGCACGAGCCCGATGACCATCGGTCCGAGGCCGGCACGTTCAGACGCGTAGTACAGAACCAGAGAGCCCTCGGTGATGTCGTCACACCAGAATGACGGGGGCTCCATCTCCTCGAACGACTGCCCGATGCGGGTATGAAGGTGATCGAGGTTCTGCAGGACCTCTGGCAACGTGCGCCCAGCCATCCACAGGAGATCGGCGTAGTCGCTGCGGAGCGCGAACCCGACCCAGTACTCGCCAACCTTATCTAGAATAACATCGGCCGGCTCGCCGAGGATCTCTGAGGCCGCCCCGATCAGCGCGTAGGACACCTCGTCCGGATACTGCTGCATGCTGGCGAAATTCTTCTCTTCGCACGCCGCGCGTGCCCGCACGGCGTCGCTCCTCTCGGTGCCGTACTCCTCACAGAGGAATTCGAGGATGGCCTGATTGATCATCCCGTACATCGCGATCCATTTTCCGAGGTTATTCCCGACGCGAATCAGGAACTCGAGGGAGTCGAAGCGGCTCTCGAGCCGCGGCAACTGCCCCGATGGTCTTCCGCGACGAGAATATGCCGTGAAATGGCTAGCGAGGGCAAGCAAGGGACCGGCCTGGCCGATCTCGCTTCTCATTGCCCTTCCGGTGCCGCCAGACATCCGACCACGAGGTCTGCACAACGCTGCAGGCGGTCCTCGTGAACGTCGCGTTCGGGGCTCTGCGGTGCCGTACGATGAACGCGCACGCCGCCGTAGCTGGGAAAAGCCGGTCTGTGGCGTTCGTCCGGAGATGCGGCGACTCGGTCGAAACTCGTAGGAGGAAGACACCGCTCACGCGGCTGAGTGGGCGAATTATGAGGCTTTTCCGAGTTGTGAAGCTTTTGTGATCCTCGCGCAGAGCGATTGCGACGCTCGAGCCGGTCGAGCAGAATGCTGGACGTGCGGCTGACACGCGCGTCCCGGGCCCTGATTGGGGAAAAGTTGGAGAGATGGAATCCAGGTGCTCGGGGTGAGAAGCTGGGGGGCTTCGCGCGACGCGGATGAGGGTGGCGATTCGACCTTTTGGGGGGGTACGAATCGTCACCCACATCCTTGCCAGAGCTGCGGCCTGGCCGAAGCCCTTCGCAGCGTGTGACGAATCACCCGTCGTAGGCTCCGACGGAGGGGCGGGCGACTCGGCCTTTGGGGGGACAACGAGTCGCCAGCCGCATCCTCTCCAGGGTCTGCATCCAGCGCGGAACACCTCACGCTAGTCGACGGGCCGCGCCATCTGGGCCATCAATGTGTGACCGTCTGAGCGATCATGGAACGTACCCTCCAGTAGAGTTCGCGCGGATGAGACACACAGATCCGGCAACCGAGATGAGTTGCAAAGGTTTCGTGAAGCTCGGCCAGAAGGATTGCGCGGCGTCCCGAGACAGGCGAAACACCGGCAATGTCGTCGGCAGAACCCATCGAATCGGAGCGGGGCCTCGTTAGCCCGCGTATGCTCCAGGTCTGTGCCTGGTGCGAGCAGGGGAGTCACAGCGCTGGGGCTGCGGCTTCCGGGATCACGCACGGGGTCTGCACCTCCTGCCTCCATGAGCGGCTGGAGCAGCTCAACGAGTCGGGCGCTCGGCAGCACGCCGTAGAGAAGAACCAAGCCGCGCTCTGCTTCCGGACGGAGCGCCAGGCCGAAGAATTCGAAGACTCCCACGATTCCTGTTAGTGCATCGAGGTACCGCGTTCGAATCCAGAACTCGTTGCTACGGGGCCTGCTTTGTGCGCGGACCCCAGGCCCCGATACGACGGCCGCTCTTCCTCACAAGTCTCTGCTCGTGATCTGGTCCCGAGAACTCATCAGGCTCGCATGACACCTCTGCCGCTCTGGCCGGTGAGGAGAGGACGAGAGAGCCGAGAATCGACCTGCGGAAGGGCAGATCATCGGGGTTCCGGGCAGCAGAGTTCGCACGGAGCCACTCGCTGACTCGGCGCAGGGTGCAACTTCGACCACGAGAGGGTACAGCGACCATACCGGCTGAGCGCTCGTGTTCCGGCGCAAGGGGCACGAACGACGGGGTGCCTGATCCCATCGCAGCGCGTACCATCGAGATCTCCCACCACATCCCCGCGTCCCTCGAACAGATCGCCATGGTCATGCAAAAACTCAACATCCTGCCCACATTCGCCATCACGCACGGACTCAGCCGTTACGAAGCGCAGCGGGTAAGAACCTTGAGCGGGCTGGCCCTCATGGCCATCGTCGCCAGCATCCTCTCGATGCCCGCAATGTTCATCGACCGTCGCCCGGAAGCGTTTCCGGTCAACTTTGTGTTTCAGTTGTCGATGGCTTGCGTCCTCTGGCTGCAGAGACGAGGACGTCATACGGCCGCCGCAAGTGTCTTCACCGTAGCTGCGTGGCTGGCTGTGACAGGGCAGACGCTGTACCTCGGCTCGGCAACGGGAATCCACTTCTGGTACCTGCCTCTCGTGTTCCTCCCCGCGGTGATCTTTCCGTCGAGAGACAACCGCATCAATGTCGTTGCAAGTGCGACGTCTCTCGTTAGCTATGCGGGATGCGTCCTCTGGGTCGAAGCCACTCAACAAGCTGGTGTTCTCTACGTCGTCGCACAAATTCTCTCCGCCGCCGCCGTCTTCGCCATGAGCATCATCATGCGAAGAGCGATGCTCAATGCACAAGGAGAATCCGAGCATCGGAGAATGCTGTTGGAAGAGCAGGCTGCAAATCTGCGCAACTCAAACGTGTTGTTGGATCACGCCAACCGTCACAAAGACGAGTTCCTCGCCAACATCAGTCACGAGCTGCGCACTCCGCTGAGTGCGATCCTGGGATTCAATGAGATACTCCTCCGAAGGATCTATGGGGATCTCACTGCGAGACAAGTAAATGCTCTTCACCAGGTCGAGGCGAGTGGTACGCAGCTCCTCGAGCTGATCGATAGCATATTGACGATATCCCAGATGCAGATCGAACCCGTAGAGCTTGCGTTCAGTGATGTATCCATCGTACAGGTGTGCAAAGAGGCCGTTGAAGCGACGACGCCACGAGCAGCAAAGAAGGGGCTGGCAGTGCAGCTGGAAATCGAGGACCAGTCCATTGCAGACATTCCCGCCGATGCCGCGGGGATCCGCCAGGTTCTTGGCAATCTCCTGGACAACGCGATCAAGTTCACCGAACGAGGCGAAATCGGTCTCGTCGTTTCAGCGAGCGACCCCGAGTTCGTTCGCATCGATGTCTGGGATACCGGAATCGGCATTCCCAAGGAGGAGTTTGCCCTCCTCTTCGAACCCTTCCGCCAGGTCGACGAGAGCCAGGGTCGCCGATACGCGGGCAGTGGACTCGGGCTTGCCCTCTCCAAGCTGCTGGTCGAAGCACACGGTGGAAGGATTCACGTGCAGAGCGAGGTCCGCCGGGGCAGCCGATTCTCCGTCTTGCTGCCAACGTCATCGAGCACGTCGGTCCCCTCCAACGCTGAAGACGCGGTACACGCCGAGACGACTGGAGCCTGAGCAGCCCTTGCGACGAGCCCTGCACACGGGCCGACGACACTGCGCACACCAACGTCCGACCGCGCAGCCGGCCGAGCGGCGACTCTCGGGGTCCCCGTGGCGATCTGTCGCGGCGACACTCACGGCGCGATCACGCCTTCCCGAATCGCGAAGCGGACGAGCCCAGCGACCTTGTGCACGCCGAGCTTCCCCATGACAGCCGAGCGGTGGGACTCGACGGTGCGCACGGAGATCGACAACCGCGTCGCGACCTCCTTGCTCGAGAGCCCCTCTGC
>JAYZFK010000066.1:0-10907 GCA_036336835.1 Myxococcota bacterium
GGCCCGGCCACGCTCAGGACGAGCAAGCCGAGTGCCGCAGCACCCGCGATTCGTTCCTGCCACCGCCGGGGATTCACGCGTTCTTTCCGCATCAGAGGCTCCTTTCGGGAGAAGTGAAGTAACTCGTATTAACATATATTACTATGTAAACATGAGCAACTTTATTTCTTGATCGGACCCGAACTGCGTGCTGACCGCCCTCTCCGACCGGGGACATCAGTCGCGGGCCCACGCAGGCGCGAACCGGCGGCTCTCCCCATTTATTTAAATTAATATTATATTACAGCTAGTTATAGAATTAATCGCCTGGCGTCGCGATGCGGATTCGGGGCGGCCGCCCCGTTCTCTTCCAGAAGCTGGCCGGTACTGCCCGCAGGCCGAGCGGACCTTCTTCCATCAATTCTATGTAAAGAATAAGTACATGTTATCGAGAGAGTTGGGGCTTCCGGTTCGGAAGGGCCACTGTGGCGGGTCTCCTGCTCCAGCTCGGGGGGCGGTGGAAGCAACCCGGGGCGCCTCGAGGCCGCGCTTTCGGCTGAGGCCTCGGGGCTCTCGTCACCCGTCCGACGAGTGCTCGGCGAAGATCCCCCCTGCCCCCTCCACACCCACTTGTGGCCTACAACCCCAGGAGACCGCCCCTGGAGGAGCCAGCGAGCCGGAACGGGTCGACCGTCGCGAGGACCGGCCCGTCGGCTCGCAAGACCGCCGCCGAGGCCGTGGGGAGCCCGCCCGCGCAGCCGCCGGGGTGCCGCGCGCCTGGGCTGACGGCTCCTTCAATGTATCCTATGATAACACTTGAATCTCTCATGGCGAATGTAACTCGAAAGAAAAAGGGCCAGTACCACCACGGCGACCTGCGCGACACGCTGATCCGCGCAGCCATCGACCTGGTGGCCGAGTCGGGCGTCGAAGGGTTCACGTTGCGGGAGGCCGCGAAGCGAGCCGGCGTGAGCGCCGCTGCCCCCTACCGGCACTTTGCCGACCGAGCGTCCCTGCTCGTTGCCGTGGCCGAAGAGGGCTTCGCAATCCTATTGCCGCTGATGCGGGCCAAGCTCGAACGCGACTCCCACGACAGCCTGGCAACCCTGGCGGAGCTCGGAGTGACTTTCGTCGAGTTCGGCGCGCTGCATCCGTCACACTTTCAGCTGATGTACGGCCCCCACCTCTCGGACCGGGCGTCCCATCCGACCCTCGGCGACCTGGACCTCGAGGGGTTTCACATGCTGACGCAGGCCATCACCCAAGCGCAGCAGGAGGGAAAGGTGCGGGAGGGCGATGCCCGCCAGATGGCCCTGGTCTGCTTCGCATTGGTGTACGGGGCCGTGACGATCTACCTCGACGGCGAGATGGGACGGCTGGGCTTCTCGCCCAGTCAGGCCCAGTCGACCCTGGAGATCGCCGGCCTCTACATGCTGCAGGGGCTGACCCCAGGCTGAGGAGCACGCCCCGGCAGGCCCGCCGCAACCCGCTCTCTCGGGGACTCGTCATGACGTCCATACTCGGACGTGCTCCCGACACGCCGCTTATGCTTCCTATCCGCGACATGACCGAGGTCAGTCGTGTGTCCGCCAAGGGGCCGTTGTTCCAGGGCCGATCCAGGGCGACCATCCCGCCACCCTGCAGGAAGAACTGGCGCCGCACGATCGAACATCCCGGGCTCGATCTCGTGGGAGTGTACGTACACAGCGAAGACAAGGTAGGACGCGACGCTGGCGAACTTTGCGGGATCGATCCGGTCGGCGTCGCCGCCACCCAGGATATCGAGGAGATCATCGCCCTCCGGCCGGATTGCGTCCTGTACATGCCACATGAGTGCAACTACGACGCGGTCTGCCGGCTGCTGGAATCCGGCACCAACATCGTGACGACGCGCCGCGAATTCCACAATCCCGCCAGCATGGATGCCGCGCTGCGAGAGCGGGTGGAGAAGGCGTGCGAGCGCGGCAACTCGTCGATCCACAGCACCGGCAGCAGCCCGGGGGTCGCCACCGAGGCGCTGCCGCTGGTCCTCACCTCGATCCAACGCCGGCTGGAGCATCTGCGCGAGAGCTTCGGCCCTTCGCTGCAACTCATCGCCGACGCTCACCACGTTGCCGCTCGACGGCATCGAGGTGAGCGGAGCGGTGGCGATGGCCACGGCCGACACGGAGATCGCCGCCGGCTTGATCCCCGCCGGGTCGCCCGCCGCACCGGCTCCCTCCGGGACTCGTCATAACCTCCATACCCTCCATACTTGGGCATGACCCCAAAACCCCGTTTGTACTTTCTATCCGCGCCAGCCTGGCGCGCCGTCGACACAGTGCTCGCGCTGGCAACGGCCTGACCTAGCGTCCGACTCGCCCGCTTCCCAGGTTGCTGCACAGCACCCAGAGTGGTGCCTTTTCGCCGCGCGAGCGAGAACGCCACTCGAAGAGTTCAATGCTCGCCCAGACCCTTGCGCTCCCAATGAATGTCGCGTTGACTCCACTCCCCAGACCGATCGCCCAATCGGTTTGGGCTCAGCCTCGTGGGGGGGCAGTGGACGCAAGCTGGTTCGGATTTTCTCCGGTCATCTTGATTGCCGGCGGCCTCGCCCTCTACATGGCGTGGGCCATCGGCGCCAACGATGTCGCGAACGCCATGGGCACGAGCGTCGGCTCGGGCGCGCTCACGATTCGCCACGCGATCATCGTGGCGGGCCTGCTCGAGTTCAGCGGAGCGTTCCTCGCGGGCGGTCACGTCACCGACACCGTGCGCAAGGGCATGCTCGACATGGACCTCGTGTCCCGCGAGTATCTCCTGTACGGCATGTTGGCGGCGTTGGCTTCCGCCGCGACGCTGCTCCTCGGCGCCACTCGCTTGGGCCTGCCCGTCTCGACGACCCACGCCATCGTCGGTGGGATCGTCGGCTTCGGCGCGGTCGGCATCGGGCCCGAGGCCGTCAACTGGCCGCAGGTCGGGAGTATCGCCGCTTCCTGGGTAACCTCACCGCTCCTGTCCGGCTGCCTCGCGTTCTTCATCTTCCACATCACGAGCTCGACGATCCTTGACCGGGAGAAGCCGCTCGAGCAGGTACGCCGGCTCGGACCGATCTTCTTCTTCTACGTTTTCTTCATCATTGGACTCGTGACGCTCTTCAAGGGGCTGAAGAACCTGAATCTCGACCTGAATCTGCCCGAGGCGATCGCCGCGTCCACGCTCGTCGGCCTGGTCGGCGCCCTCATCGGAGCCTTCTTCCTCTCGCGCGTCGCGAAGAGCGACCGTGCCGACCAGTCGGACCATCGGTTCAGCCAGGTCGAGCGCGTATTCGTCGTCCTCCAGATCCTGACGGCCTGCGCCGTCGCTTTCGCCCACGGCTCGAACGACGTCGCAAATGCGATCGGGCCCCTCGCGGCAATCGCGACCGCTCTCCAGGAAGGAGGGGAACTCGCACACAAGGCGCCGGTCGCACCCTGGATGCTCGCGGTAGGTGGGGCCGGGATCGTCGTCGGACTCGCGACCTGGGGCTATCGGGTCATGGAGACCGTCGGCAAGAAGATCACGGAGCTCACGCCGAGCCGAGGCTTTGCAGCGGAGCTCGCGGCTGCGACGACGATCGTTCTCGCGTCGCGCATGGGAATCCCGGTCTCGACCACGCAC
The DNA here is from genome assembly GCA_036336835.1 of Myxococcota bacterium. GTDB lineage: Bacteria > Myxococcota_A > UBA9160 > UBA9160 > UBA4427 > JAYZFK01. Next base: position 3,619 of record JAYZFK010000066.1, read on the forward strand.
ACTCTCGTCGGCGCCGTCCTCGGCGTCGGGCTGGCGCGTGGAATCGGGGCGCTCGACATGCGAGTGGTCGGCAACATTGCCATCTCGTGGGTCGCGACACTGCCCATCGCCGCCGCCCTGTCGGTATTCTTCTTCTACTTCTTCAAAGGTCTGCTCACCTAGCAACGGGAGGATCACCATGGCGCTGATGGGAGACCTTTTCGGCAAATCGCCGATCCGCCCCATGCAACAACACATGCGAGCGTCATTGGAATGTGCGCGCGAGGTGCTACCGCTCTTCGAGGCCATGGCGGCTGGCAACGTGTCCGAACTCCTCCCCCGCCGTGATAAAATCGACCGCCTCGAGCACGAAGCCGATCGCATCAAGAACGAGATCCGTAGTCAACTCCCCAAGCGCCTGATGCTCGCGATCGAGCGGCGCGACATGCTCGAGATCCTCGATTTCCAGGACTCCATCGCTGACGTGGCGCAGGACATCGCCGAGCTCGTCGAGATCCGCTCGATGACGATTCCCGAGACTCTCGTGGACTCCATGCTCGATCTCGTTCGCCGCGCGATTGCCGCCTGCGAGGCTGCCGGCCGCATCATCGACGAGCTCGACAAGCTCGTCGAGACGGGATTTCGCGGTCGAGAAGTAGCCCGCGTCGAAGAGATGATCGACGAGCTGTCTCGCATCGAGAGCGACACCGACGAGCTCACCGAACGCGTGCAACGCAAACTGTTCGCCCTCGAGTCGGAGCTCGGTGTGGGCATCGTGTTCTGGAACCAGATCGTGGGCTGGGTCTCCAACCTAGCGGACTACGCGGAGCGCGTGGGCAACCGACTGCGTCTGCTGATCGCCAGCTAGTTTGCGAAGAGGTGTCGAGGACGGGCTGCCATGCGCGTCCCACGATTCAGCGCGAGTTCGGGACCGCCTCGGCGGGCGAGGCGTAGACCTCCGCCAGCGCCGAGCGGGTATGCTGTCGTGCCATGAAGATCCTTCGCATCCTCTGTGTCGTCGTCGTCGCACTCGTCGCAGTGCTGGGCATCGCGTTCGTGCTCGGCGCACCGGAGTCCCCTCCTGCGGGCAGCGAGAGCGCACAGCTTCTCGCCCCGGGCCCGCTTCCCGTCGGCATCACGGATTTCACCTTCGTCGACCGCTCGCGTCCGACCGCGGCAAACGACGACTTCGCCGGCGCACCGGAGCGAACGCTCGAGGCCACCCTCTGGTATCCGGAGGGGGATGCGGGCCGTCATCCGCTGCTCGTCTACAGCCACGGCTTCATGTCGTGGCGGACCGAGCATGCCGCGCTCGCCGAGTTGCTCGCGAGCCATGGTTATGTCGTGGCCTCCGTCGACTTCCCGCTCACGAACCTTCTCGCGCCGGGAGGAGCGAACTCGGCCGACGTGATCCACCAGCCCGGGGATCTCTCGTTCGTGATCGACGAGATGCTCGGATGGGCCGAGGCCGAGCGCCCCTTCGACGGCTCGATCGATCCCGATCGGATCGGTGCGCTGGGTGTCTCGCTAGGCGGCCTCACGACGATCCTCGTGACGCACCACCCGCGAGTCCGCGACGAGCGCATCGCGGCATCGCTGTCGATCGCAGGCCTCGCGGCGTTCTTCGACGAGCGCTTCTACGCGAACGCCGACATCCCGTTCCTCATGCTCGCCGGCACCGAGGATGCCCTGGTCGCCTACGAGACCAACGCGCGGCCAATCCTCGACCGGGTGGCGGGGAGCGCGCTCCTCACGATCGAGAACGGAACGCACACGGGCTTCACGGCCGTCTCGGACGCCTTTCCAAATCGTCTGCTGAGCCAGCCCGACTTCATGGGCTGCTACATGCTCAACCGCAACTTCGAGCGGTCGGATGATGGCCGGGCCGCCCGCTTCGCGCAGATCGGTGGTCCCGAGGATGGCATCGTGCTCAGCGGGGTGCCGGAGCGGCCGTGCGAGCGTGGCCTGCCCGACGCGCCGCTCGCACCGGGCCGCCAGCTCATGATCACCCGCCTCACCACGCTCGCGTTCTTCGGCAGCCACTTCGCCGCGGATCCGGCCGAGCGCGCCGCGCACGCGACCTTCCTGCGCGAGACCCTCGGAAAGGACTTCCCGGAGGTGCGCTACGACCAAGCACCGCCGGGACCGGTCGCGAGCCGATAGGCGTCCGCCGCACAGTCCCGGACCATGCCCTCGAGCGAGTACCTAGCGGTACAAGGGCCGGTTCCAGCCGAGGCCCCGAGCGGCCTGCGATTGCGACGCAACGTCTGAGCGAGTGAGCTCGACCTCGCGGGTTCTTCAGGGTCTGCGCGAAGGAGCCAGCGAAGTTTCGCTGATCACGAAGTCGGCGAGCAGATGTCCGGCCGCGTCGTTGCCCTTCGCATTCCAGTGACCATCGTGACGCCAGTGGAGCGGACCTTCCTCGCGCTCGAGCGCCCGCAGCTCGGGTTGCAGCGCGCGGAAGGCAATGCCGAGCCGCTGGCAGATCGAGGCCAGCTCGCGATCCGGCAGATCGACGTCGAACTCGAGATCGGCGAGCGCAGGGTGAGCCGCGCGAAACCTCGCCGCCCCTCGTGCGGGCTCCATCACGCCCTCCGGCGTCGACGCGGAGACGACCGCAAAGCCCGCGTCAAGTGTCGTCGCCCGGCGCCGCAGCTGCCGCAGCAGCTGCTCGGTCTCGCGCCACGGCCCGGCCCACATCGCCGCGCGCTCCGGTGAGAAGGCCAGAAACGGCATCGGCACCGGATCGCGCGGCAGCAGTGCCCGCACCGTGAGGCGATGCGCAATCAGCCGGTTGAGTGCCGAGGCAGGGAGCCACAGGCCCCGCGCATCCTCGCTGCGGAAGGAGCGGCTCCAGCTGCGCCCGTCGCGCATCATCGCCTGACGGGTACGGCGGTCTTCGTCCCGTCCCTCGAGATCGCGTGCATTGTTGAAGGGGTCGTTGCGCGCCGTGAACAGCAGCAGCACCAGGTCCGGCGCCAGCACGCCGCCGTGCAGCGAGAGCGCCGCCAGCTCCTCTCGCTGTCCCCAACCATCCGAGGAGAGCGACACGACGTCGTAGCCGCCGGGCACCCGCTGCTCGAGATGCTGAGCCAGCCGGCGAGCAACGCCCTGCTCGATGGGCACGGAGCTGGCCGCCACGTACGAATCGCCCAGCAGCAACACGCGTCGGCGTGTACCACGCCGGCGCGCCGGCTCGACGTCGTGAACACCGAGCGAATTGCGCTCGATCTGTTGCTCGAACTCTTGCGCGCGCAGAAACAGCCCGTCGCGGTAGTCGAAGCCAAGCACCGTCGAGGGCAACAGGCGAACGCCAAGCTCGGCGATCGCGAGTGCCGCGAGCACGCCGATCCCGAACCCTGCGATCCGAAACCTCATACCTCGACGAAGCTAGCCGCGCAGCACTCGACGGCGCGCTTGCCGCTGCCGCAGCGGTCGCTTGACCGGCACTGGGCAGGGTGGAACAGTGGCGTGGGGCGGGATTCGAGAGCGAGTTGCAGCAGCTCAGCGGTCTGGACGCGGCGTTCCTCAATCTCGAGACAACGCACGCGCCACTCCACCTCGCCGGCCTGCACCGTCAGATCGGCCACGGGAAGCCTCGGTCGCTCGGGTTCGCGCCCGTAGTAGCGCTCCGGCCGCACTGCCACAAGGGCCGCCCAGGGGTGTGGACCCGGGGCCGCACCCGAAATGGCCTACGGGAGCGGGAACTGGAAGCTCGAGCCGGGGCAAGCTCTGCGGCTCACGATCCACCTCGCGAAGGGCGGCGCTCCCGACCTGGGGGATCGTGCTCGTCGGCCCGCGGATGGAGTCCTGCGAGCTGCGTGCTGACTCGCTGGGTTCTCCCGGCCAGCATGCCCCCGAGCCCGACCTGCGAACTCATTACGCTCTAGCAAGCTCCGGAGCGGCTAGCTGGTGACCGACGGGCCCGGGCCCTTTGCGAGCTCGGCCAGCTGCTCACGCGCGTCAGCATCGGGCTCGGCTCGCGGCACCGAGAGGTCGAGCGCCCGCGCGACCTCTGGATTCAATGCGAAGCGCGGCTCGCCACCGCGCAGCAGACGAGCCAGGTCATCCGCGATGATCTGTCCCTGGTGAGCGGCGATCTCCTCGGTGTTGCCGCCGACATGCGGCGTTGCGATCAGGTTGTCGACCGCCAGCATCTCGCTGTCCGAGCCAGGAGGCTCGCTGGAGAATACGTCGGTGGCCGCGCCAGCGAGCCGCCCTTCGCGCAACGCTTCGAGCATCGCCTGCTCATCGATCAGCGCCGAGCGAGCCGTATTGATCAAGAACGCTCCCTGCTTGACGCGCTCGAGTTCGCGCTTGCCGATCAGACCTCGCGTCTCGTCCGTTACGGGGGCATGGAGGCTGATGAAATCGCTCTCAGCGAGCAGCTCATCGATCGAAACAATCTCGACTCCGTCGAGAGCAGCCCGTTCCGCATCGACATACGGGTCGAAGGCGATGATGCGCGTGCCGAACGGACGCACGCGCCGTGCAACCCCGCGCCCGACTGCGCCGAGCCCGATCAGGCCTATCGTCTTGCACCATAGCTCGCGGCCCTGGAGCGTCGCGTGGGCGAGTCCGCTCGCGCGCAGCTCGCCGGGCTCGTGGGGGGTCTCCCGCAAGAAGGAGGAAGCCGCTGGAAACTTGCGAGCCAGCATCAGCATGAAGGTCAGAGTCAGGTCGGCGACCGCATCGGCGTTGCGACCGGGCGCATTCAACACGGGAATCCCGAGCAGCGAACACGACTGTACGTCGACGTTGACCGCGTTTCCGCGACACGAAGAAACGATGCGAAGTTCCGGTAGCTGCTGCAGGGAGGCGCCATCCACGAGGTCGACCTCCGTGACAAAGATGTCGACGCCCTGCAGCGCCTCGACCAGCTTGTCCTTCTTCAAGAGCCGCCGCAGCTCGCGATAATTCGCGTGCTCCACGTCTCCGAGCTCGCGGAGCTGCTCCAGCGATCTCTCATCGATGTTTGCCGTGACGAGGATGCGCGGACGCTCGGCGTGTGCGACGGGTCCGCTGGCAGCTCCTTCGCTCATCGTGCGGGCCAGCGCTCGACCCGCCAGACCTTGCGCGACCGCGTCGGCAGGAGCGGAAGCCAGGCGAAGCTCGCTCCACCCAGCGAAGATCTCCTCGTAGGCTGCCGAGCGCTCCGCGTCTGGCTCGAAAGTTCGGGCGCCGGATCTCAGCTGCACGACGCTGTCGGCGCCGCTTCGCAGATCGTCGTACACCCCTGCCGCCATCCCCGCGCAGACGGCAGCACCAAGCCCCGAGGCCTCGGGCGTCGCGGGGGCCCGCACCGTTGCAGCACACACATCGGCCAGCAGCTGTGCGAACGTCGGGCTCTGCGAGAGGCCGCCGCCCAGCAGAACCTGGTCGGAGCTTCGCCCGGTCAGCTCGCCGAGCTGCTCGATGTTCGCACGCATCGAGAAGGCGATGCCTTCGACGACTGCCCGCGCAAGGTGGCGGCGAGGGTCGGGATCTCCGGTCGCCACGAAGTGTGACGGCGTCACGCTTCCGACGGGCAATCCCGGGGCGCGAGCGTTCATTACCTGCGCACCTAGCGTCGACAGCATACCCATTGCACCGGGCTCGGACTCTGCGGCCTGGGCGAGTAGCGCCGCCGTGGGCCGAGGCGAGTCCGGGCAGTGCATGCGGGCGAAGCCCGCGAGCACTTCGCCAGCCGGCCCCGCACTGCTCTCGAGCACCCAGAGATTCTCCAGCAGGTGATGGCCCTGCCAGCAACGCGCGTCGGGATCTGCAACCGGCCGCGACAACACCATCTCGACAGGAGCCGTCGTGCCGGCAATGATGGCGACGTCACCGTCGCTCACCGCACCGACACCCAGTAGACCGCACTGTGTATCCCCACCGCCCTGGGCAACCGGAATACCGGCACGAACTCCGAGATCGCTGGCCGCGCGCGAGGCGAGCGGGCCCAGGTTGCTGCCGGGCTCGCGCAGAGCGGGAAAGAGCCGCCGCGGGAACCCGAAGCGCTCGATCCAGTCGTCGGCCCAGCTGCGACTTGCGAGATCGAAGAGCAGTGTCTCTCCCGCCTGCGACGCATCGGTGGCCACAGCACCACACATCCGCTGCGTGACGGCGTCGTTGAGGGCGAAAACGGTAGACGCGCGCTGCCACTCGTCGGGATCGTTCGCTGCCAGCCACTGCAGGCGCGGCGCGGCCATCACGGCCATCGGCCAGTGGCCGGTCTGCGCGTTGAGCGCGTCGCCGTACTCATTCGCCAGCTGAAGCGACTCGGCGAAGGCCCTCGCGTCGCGATTCGGGCCGGCATAGAGCGGTCGTCCGCCATCGTCTACTACGACGACACCGAAGCGCATGCTCGTCACCGCGACGCCAATTACGTCGTCTGGAGTCGAGCCGGCACGAGCAAGCGCCTGATGCGCCGCATCACAGAGTTTCCGCCAGATGACATCGAGATCAGCGTCGAAGCCGAGGCCCCCACTGCGGGGGTAGCTCCAGGGGCTGGCGGCGCTGAATACCTCTCCATTGTCCGCGTCCGCGAGCAGGCACCGACCACTGCCGCCGCCGACATCCAGGCCCATCAAGAGACGCTTGCTCACGAAATGCTCTCCTCCTGTCGGATCCGCCAATCTACACGAGCCTGTCGGCCTGTGCGCCCGCGGTCATCGACGGCGTGTGGGTCGACCGGAGCTGGCCTGCACCGTGAACAGGAAGACTTTCGGCGGCGGAGCCTCTCGCTCGAGTCGCTCGCTGTGGAGTTCCGCAGCCATCTCGCTGCGCTGGTCGGAGAAGGTTTCGCGCATCGTGAGATGCTCAGTGCCCTTCTCGAGCCGGATCCAGTTTTCCTCGCGCTCCTCGGCGCTCAGGATGGCTGCGTCGTCCCAGACGTCGCAAGATCCAGCCTCACCCTTCCGGGCCGGGCGTTCTGAACCTACCGCTCGATCTCGCGCGCAACGTCGAAGCGATCGAGATAGAAGGCGAAACGGTCGCGTACATGATTCGCTTCCAGGTCGAACGCCTCGAGACTGTAGCGATGCTCGCCGTGACGACCGCGCGGGCGTGAGACCGTCCACTCCACCATGGCGTCGCGCGCAGGCGCCGAGAGCTCGAAACCGAGACGAGCGTAGATGCTCTCGATCGCACCGATGGGGTCGTCGATCAAATCCTGGAAGTACGAATCGGCGAAACGTTCGTCGCCGTTGCGATCGCGGAACTCGATCACCCGCTCGAGCGCCAGTACCCACATCTCCAACTGCTGCTCACCCATGCGCTGCGGATCGCGACCATCGCTCCAAAGATGGCGACGAAACGAGATGATGCTG
>JAYZFK010000067.1:0-21070 GCA_036336835.1 Myxococcota bacterium
CGCGACGTTCCAGCTTCGGCCGCGACGCCTGGTGGACGTACGGGATCTCGATACCCGGACGGAACTCCTGGGACCCCGCTGTCCTGCCCCATTCTCCCGGCTCCGATAGGAAGCCAGAGGACGTATCACTCCCAGGGCGAAATCGCCGTCGCACGCGCTGCGAGACGACTGGACCATCTGCAAATCCTGTCGATGGGATCATCGACCCCGCTGGAGGAAGTGATCGAGGCTCGCCAGGCGCCGGTCTGGTATCAGCTCTACGCGCAGCGCTTCTGGCCCGTCACGAGACAGTTCCTGCGACGAGCCGAGAGAGCCGGATGCCCCGCGGTGGTCCTCACTGTCGATATCGTGGGCCTCCCCACGAACCGAGAGCGCATCGATCGTTTCCGCAGAGCAGACAACCCCGACTGTCAGTCGTGCCATCGTTCCGCCGGCGAGAGCCTGTTGCGCGGCGCGGCGCGCGTGGCGGATTCCGTCGGCATCGATGCAATGGGGCTGATCGCCGAGTCCATGATGCTCGACTGGGATATCGTCGACCGGATCCGTGATACCACGTCGATGAAGCTGATCATCAAGGGAATCCTCACCCACGAAGACGCCAGCCTCTGCGCCGAACACGGCGTCGACGGGATCATCGTCTCGAATCACGGAGGCCGTGCCGAGGACAGCGGAGGGTCCACGATCGAGGCACTGCCGGAAATCGTCGCCGCAGTCGGCGGGCGCATTCCCGTCTTGATCGACAGTGGTTTTCGCAGGGGAACCGACGTGTTCAAGGCCCTGGCCCTCGGCGCCTCCGCTGTCTGCGTCGGCCGTCCGTACATCTGGGGCCTCGCCGCTTTCGAACAGCGAGGGGTCGAAGCGGTGCTGTCGATCCTCCGCCGAGAGCTCGAAACGATCATGAGACAGATGGGCACGCCAAGCATCGCCGCCATCACGCCCGCCCATGTCCGGGAGACGAGCGCAAGGCAGATCCGTTAGCAGCCTCTGCAGATGTGCCCCGCGGCGCGCCGTCAGCGTGTCGCGCGTTCGAGAAAGTCGAGATAGCGGGGATCCGCACCCTCGAAGAGAAGGTGACGCCCCAGGCGCTCCACCTCATCGTCCCGCCCGAGCCTGCGGAGAGCCCGCATGAGCGCACGCGCGGTCGGCGCGTGGGCGGGTCGCAGCGCCAGTGCGCGCGCGAGCTGTTCAGCGGCCTGCTCGAACTCGCCCCCGTCGAGTGCGCCGCGCCCCGCGCGCCACAGACGCCTCCCTTCCCGGTCCGCCGCCGCGAGGTGCCAGACACGGCACAGCATCGCGTTGTCCCCGAGCCCGAGTGCCTCGTTGGCTTCGATCCCAAGACGCAGAAGCTCGACGTTGTCCGTCTCGCGAAGCAGCGCGCCCAGCTGCTTCGTCATCGCGCCGGGATCGACCGTCTGTTCCCGCCCGTGCGCACCCCACCACAGGAGCCAGGCAAGCGGAGATCGCTCTGGATCGACCGGTGTCGGCGGCACGCGAGCCAGTGCGCGCTCCGGCTCGATCGCGAGCTGTGCGGCGAGTACATCGCTCGACGGCGAAAGCCTCTCGAGCGCCCTTGCACGCGCGCGCGAGCCGCGGGGATCGACGAGCGCGGCAAAGCGCGCCGCCCGCTCGGCGACCGGCGACTCGGAGGCTCTCGCGAGCGCGTAGAACTCGCGAGCAGCGTCGCTGCGACCGTCGGCGTCCAGCAGGCGTCCCGTGAGATACGCGCGCTCGCCGGCATCGAAGAAGGCGCGCGCTGCTTCGAAGCTCAGGCGGGCGCGCTCGAGCGATGCGATCGGTTTCCGCGTGGGAATCGCGCCGTCCGGGGTTCCGAGCAGACGTTCGATCAACGCGAGGAAGAATGCCGGCCGCGCGTCTTCCGGCACGAGCTCGGGGAGCAACACCTCGTGCGGCAGAACCCCCCTCGCGACACGGCTGCGGCGCCGGCTTCGCGGCGCGAAGAGCTCGGCAAAGGCCGAGTCGTCGGTGTTGACCGGGCCTGCGCTCACGGCTCTTCCGCCCGACCGCGCAGAAGCCTGGATCCAGCTGGCGATCTGTACGGCCCCGCCGAGGTCTTCACGGTCTCGCGTCACCGGATGCGCAATGAGTCTCTCCACCTTCTCGGCGTCGAAGCCGAGCGGCTCGTGAGATCCGATCATGAAGTAGGAGCCGATCTTCGGCACGAAGTACACGAGATAGCTCTCGAACACGTTGGCAAACGCGCGCAGGATGCTGGCGGAAATTCGCGAATCGGCACGCGAGGAGCCGAGCCAGGTCGAGAAGACGCCGCCAGGCGCCAGGCTCTGTGCGGCGAGCTCGAAGAACTCCTGTGTGAAGATGTTGGGCGCCACCCAGGGGTGGGACGGCATGGAGGTGATGAGGTCGAAGCGCTCACCGCGCGCCGCTTCGAGCAGCAGGCGGTGCCGCGCGTCGTCGATCGCGAGATCGACTCGAGGATCGCCGACGGGAGAGTGACCTCCAAAGATGCGCTCGACGGCCGGTGGCACGTCGGGCTCGAGCTCGACGACCTCGATCCGCTCCATTCCGAGATCGAGATAGGCCGCCACGCTGACGCCGGCGCCGAGTCCGACCACGAGAGCCGACTTCGGGTCCTCTGCGTGGAGAAAGGGCAGCAGCGCTACCAGCAGCGAATCGAGCGGGTAGTGCGGCGGCCCCTGCGTAATCGTGCCCTGCGGGATGTTATTGACGCGGAGCTGACGAGTTCCCTGGAACTCGAAGGTCGCGACGTTTGCCACGCGGCCTTCCGAGAAGGACAGGAGCCTGCCCAGCTGCTCGCTGCGGCGGGACTCTGCGCGCTCGTAGCTTGCCTGGCCGTCCGGAACGATGCTCAGCCGGGCAACGTCGAGACCGCCGTAGCTCACCACGGCGATGACACCCACGGTGGCCAGTGCGATCCCGAGCCGGAGCGGTACGTCGCCCAACGCCAGAGCGGCCAGTGCGGCCGCGATCGCCGTGAGCCCGAGCGCCAGATGGATGGTCAGATCGGCGCCGAGACCCGGAAGCAGCCAGAAACCCGTGAGCAGAGAGCCGGCGATGCTGCCGACGGTATTGGCCGCGTAGAGTCGACCGAGCGCGGCAGCTCCGCGTGCGGCCGATCGCTCGGTCGCGTCGACGAGCAACGGAAACGAGGCACCCGAACACAGCGTGGGCAACGCCAGGGCCGCGAGCACGATGCTCAGCTGCGTGTTCAGGACACCCAGGCCCGCAGCGCTCCCCGTCTCGACGGCGCGCAAGACGTGGGAGAGATAGGGCAACGCGCCGCTCAGGAGCACCACCGAGCCGGCCGCAGTCAACTGCAGCACGGAGAGCCAGAGCCCGTCGCGCCTCCGGCGACCCAGACCTGTCGCGACCAGCACGCTACCGAGCCCGATGCCGACGAGTACCGAGATCAGCACCGAGCCCACCGCATAGATCGTTCCGTGCAGGAAGATCGAGAAGAGGCGCACCCAGACGATCTGCAGCGCGATGGCCGCGAAGCCCACCAGGAAGGCGATCACCGAGGCCACGACGACGATGCGCGGCGTAGCGCCCTGACCGCCCGAGGGCGCGGACACCGTTGCCGGACGCGCCCGCGAGCGCGTGCGAGCGCGCCGATCCATCCCAAGCGCGAACGCGCCGGCCGCGAAGTTCACCAGCGCAGTGAAGAGTGTCGCCGCGAAGAGGCCGAGCTGGGGCAGCAGCAGGTAGGTGGTGGCGTACGCGCCCAGGCAGGCGCCGAGCGTGTTGATTCCGTAGATCAGCGCGCTCCCGCGCCCGACCTCCTGGTCCTCGGCGACCATCGCCGCGAAGACCACAGGCAGTGTCGCTCCCATGAGCACCGTGGGAACCAGGAGCAGGGGCGCCGAGACCAGCGCGCGCGCCACGGCGCCTCCAAGTCCCGATCCCGGATCGATCAGCGCGAAGAACGATCCGAGATTCGCCAGGACTGGGTAGAGCACCAGACCCGCCGCGCCCGTGGCGAGCTCGATCCAGCCGTAGACAGCCGCGGGGCGCGCCAGCGACTGCGCCCTGCGGCCTCCCAGAAAGGCACCGAGCGCGAGTCCGCCAAAGAAGACCGCGAGCACCGTCGAGTAGGAGAGCGTCGTCGAGCCGAACGAGAACGAGAGGAGCCGTACCCAGAGGAGCTCATAGGCCAAGCCCGCGAAGCCCGAAGCAACGAGACAGACGAGCAGGTAGCGGTTGCGCATGGGGACGTCGTCCGGCGTGGGCCGGAGCGACGAGGCTACGAGCATCCGCGGATCAGGTCAAGAAAGGCTGGATCCGCGATGTCCTGTTACCCGGCAGCTCGATCGCAGCGCGAGTCGATCGATCGCGCGAGCGCATCCTCCCTCGAGCCGTATCGTCGACTCCATCGAGCGGGCATCGACGGCACGGCCGGTCGCGACCGCGACCGGATCGCTGCGACCCCGGCAGTGCAGGGTGATTCACTCATCGTTCTCAGCTAAATTTCGCGCTTGCCGCCGAGTGAGCTTCGCGTCTCGAAGCCGATCTTCTTCGATCGCCTCTCCTTTCGGGGTTGCCCGGCGTTGCCGGGAAGGAGCAGCGTGGGTCGGCCACCTCCGGCTCTGCGAGCAGGTCTGGAACCCCCTTTCCGGCCACCTCCACAACCAAGGACACTCTGAGGTCTCGGTTGCAGCACCGGCGACGACAGCAAGACAGCTCTCCTGGTGCCAGACGAACGGCTGCCGACCGGGACATACCGCTCCTGCCCTTTACGATCTTCAATGGGATCGTCGCCTTCTTTCCGCTGACGACGCTCCTCTCGGCGAACCCCGACATCCTGATGGGGACGCTGACCGACGAGATCCAGATGCTGCTCGGTTTCTTCTTCGCGCTATTTGCGTTGAACCAGCTGGTCTACGCACTGCGGGGGCGCGCGCGCCTTCATGTCCTGCTGTACTTCGGAATTCTGCTGCTGTTCCTGTGGAACCCGATCTTGCAGCTCATCCAGAACCGTGCATCGGAAGGGGTCGCCGTCTATCTCGCCATCGTCTCGGTCGCCTTCGTGGCGGCCGCGTGGGCTACCCGATCGAAGGAGGCCACGCGCATCCTCGCGACGATGCTTGTCGTCTTCGCCGCGATTCCACTCGGCCGAATCGCCTACTACACGATCGTCGGCGTCCAGCTACCGGGCAAGAGCGCAGAGATCTCTGTCGATTCGACGCTGAAGATGGCGGCGCTGGGCCAACGCCCCGCGAGGCTCACGCCCAATGTCTACGTACTGATCTTCGATTGCATGACGAGCACGGACCTGTTCCTCGAGCACATCGACTCCACCTCGAGCTCGAGGCAGCGGATCGACGGATTCCACCACGCGATGGACGAGCTCGGGTACACGCCATTCGCGAGCTCCTGGAGCAACTACGAACGCACCATTCCGTCGATGTCGTCGTTCTTCAATTTCGACTACCACGCCTGGGATGCCTACCGGTGGAATCTCACCTACTACGGATTCCGCGAGAGTGCGATGCTCAAGTACTTCAAGGAGAACGGGTACCGCATCATCGCTAAACAAACCGAGATACCGTGCCCGAAAGAGTTCGACGACTGCTATGAGAATGCCAATCAGTTGCAACTGGTTTCGATGCTGGCTGCATCGACCCCCGCCACCTACTTCATCTTCAATCTCGACAGGAGCCTCTTCACACCGATGAACTCCAACCTGCTTCGCAGGGCAGCCGCGAGGCTGCTCACCACGAAGCTCCAGGAACCCGCTCAGTTCATCGACTACCTCGAGGCGAAGGCGATCTCCGATCGGCCGGAATTCACCTACGCACACTTCCAGGCGTCTCATCCGAGCAACTTCTACGACGAGAACTGCGATACGGAATCTCTCAACCTCTTCGAGCAGCGCTCGGGCGAGGACCGCCTGGCCGACTTCAGCTACACGCGCTACGGCGCCGAGTACCTCTGCTTCCTGAAGCAAATCGTCGATGTTGCGGCGGCCATCGGCCGCAGGGATCCCGACGCGTGGGTCCTAGTCGCCTCGGACCACGGCTACGGTGCCCAGCGCTTCGGCACCCGCCCGGACGGCCCCTGGGACAAGCGCAGGCTCGATGCAATCTTCCGCATCCTGAGCCTCGCGAAGACTTCCCCTCGCTGCACCCGGGAGCTGGCATCGCAGAAGAGCAGCGTCAACCGGGCTCGGGCGCTGGTCAACTGCCTGAACGAGGACGTCGTGCTCCCGTATCTCCCCGAGCAAGTCGACCTGCGCTACCTCCGGGTCAATCGCAAGCTGAAGATTCGCCCTGATGGCTACGAGGACTCATCGTAGTGCCAGCACGTGGCAGAGCGCGACCTACTCGCAGCGCTGGCCGAAGAAGCCACGAAACAGCTCGTACTCGGCTGTCGATGCCGTGCCCTCGTCGAACTCGGTCCGGAACCGCAGCCAGTCCCGGAAGCCGATGAGGCCATCGCCGTTGATGTCCCAGTCGCGGCAATCGTCGCCGTAGACCTGCACGTTCGAGAGCTCGCTGACCGCGCCCGTCTGGTCCTGTACCTGGATCTGAATTTCGGCGCCGAACGGAAGGACCACAGGATTGGTGAAGACGCCGTTCGCGTCGGGGTCTTCGACCAGCACCTCGGTCAGGTTCTCGCCGTCCGCGACGACGACCAGCAGGATCGGAAGATCCGGCTGCGGGTGGGTCCAGCGCAGCTCTCGCGTGATCGCGTGAGCATCGAAAGCCATCAGGACGGAGGCCAGCGCGAAGCTGGCCGGGATGAGAAGTCGGAACAATCGCCGCATGATCCTGCTACCTCGCGCGTCGCTGGAAGCTCGGCTGGGGCAATCCTCTTCGTCAGGAACCGGCGCCTCAGCAGACCGACGTCTGGGGAGAGTTTCGGGCGGTGGGCCCCGAACTCCGTGATCCCGCTCACGCCACGCCGCGGGCCGGGCCGTCGTCGACGGTAGAGCTGCGAGAGCCACCTTTTGGGCGCTCCCCGGTCCGCTGAGGATGCGCCCCCGCGTGCTCCTGCAGCGCTGTCGCACCCAGCACCACGATGCAGCACGGGCCGCGCGACCCGAGATCCGCGGGTGCGCTCCCGAGCGCCCGCCGGCGGGTTGCGCTTCATGAGGATCGGACCGAGTTGCCGCGGCTATGGCTCGAGCGCAATCAGTGGTATGGTCTTTCGCTTCGCGGACACCTCCGCTTCACCCTTCCACGCGTCAGCGCCAACGCCCTTCCGCCCCACTGTCCCGTGCTGGAACGAGCGTCGCGCCAAACCAACCCGACAACAGAGTGAAGCTGGCCTGCACACTCCTTCCCAGCAAGGCACCACCGACCCCGATGACCGACTCCACAGCCAGATCGACGCCCGAACGCCTCGTGCCCACGCACGCCGGGGCCATCGGCCGGCCAGTGGAGCCCCCGGGAGACGCGGACCGCACCACGTGCCGCCGCGATCCGGCAGCCAGCATGGGTCTGCTGCTCGAGGCCACGCAGGTCCCTGCTAGGAAACGATTCGAGCCAGGACCCAGGGGTCCTGGCAAACCCGGCCCCCAACCCGGCCGGAAGCTGCAATCGCCCCTCAGCCGGCGACACGAAAGGCTGAAAGAAAAGGGGGGGACGCTCTGCGGGCCACGTTGGCTCTCTGGCGCGTTCCTCAACACGGGGAGCAGCAGAGCGCTACGGTCTGCTGCGTGAACGAGCGTCTGGAATGTCTCGGATGATGCAGGATCGACGACACGCCGTCCTCCCACAAATGTAAAAGGTCCCAAGAATGCGAATTAGCGGAACAGTGAAATGGTTCAATGACGAGAAGGGCTTCGGCTTCATCACGCGCGACGATGGTGAGAAGGACGTCTTCTGTCATCACACCGCCATCCAGGGCGAAGGCTTCAAGAGCCTGTCGGAGGGTGCGAAGGTCGAGTTCGACGTGGTCCAGGGCCAGAAGGGTCCGGCTGCGGAGAACCTGACGGTCCTCTAGGCGGTCGCTCCGCCGGCTCGAGCCGGCTCGTTGACACGACGCCGGTTGTCGGACCTCGATCCGACAACGTGGCTTGCACGCCCAGCCCCCAGATGCACCGGGGGCTGAGGCGGTGCATTTCTGCGCCAGTCGATCAGGAGCGCCTGGTAATCTGTCGACCTCATGGAGGCACTGACGGACGTCCAGGTCGAGGCCCTGCGAGCGGAGCTCGAGGAGCTGAAGCTCGACCTGACGGCGCGTCTCGATAGCGGGTCCGAAGCCGCGAGGCCCGTCCAACTCGACCAGACCGCCGTGGGGCGACTATCCCGGATGGACGCCATGCAGAGCCAGGCCATGGCGCAAGCGACGCGACGCACGACGGAGATCCGCCTCAGTCAATGCAAGCACGCCTTGCTGGCGGTCGAACGAGGCGAGTACGGATCCTGTCGGAGATGCGAGGAGCCCATCGGCATCGATCGCCTGAACGCCAAGCCAGAGGCTCCCTTCTGCCTGGAATGTCAACGCAGTTTCGATCGACGGTAGCCAGGACCTCGATCGGGGAGGGGAGGCCATGACCGAGCTCGGACCGATCGCCACGACGATCCTTTACGAAGACGACGAGGTTCGAGTCTGGGATCAGCGGCTCGACCGAGATTGCACGTAACACGGGCAAGTGCCGCTACCGCGCGATCCTGGTCGAGTTCAAGCAGCCAGAAGGCGGCTGATCAGACGGGCGCGCTGCGGCCCGCTCGTTCGAGCTGTTTCCAGCGGAAGGGTACGAGCAGCTGGGCGGGGAGGCTGCTGGGGAATCCGGCGAGACCATCGATGCCGACCTCCTCGGGCCGGGCGCGATCCGATGGAAGGAAGCGCGTTCCGAAGACGGCATCCCAGAAGATGAAGGTGTTGCCATAGTTGCGGTTGGCCTCGTGCGCCAGCGTCGAGTGGTGCCAGCGATGGAGCTCACCGATGCTGAAGATCCACGAGAAGGGACGGAGCTCGAAGTCGATGTTGGCGTGCTGGAACAGGCCCGCCACGCGCCCAATCACCATCCAGACTGCGAGCACCGGCGCGCCAACTCCGAGGATCGCCAGAGGAAGCCCACCGACGAAGCCCCGGAACAGCGTCTCGCCGGGATGGGTACGCGTTGCATTCAGCCAGTAGAGCCGCGGTGCGCTGTGGTGAATCGAGTGGAAGCGCCACAGCGTCCGGCTCTCGTGCATCGCGCGGTGCGCCCAGTAGTCGAACAGCTCCGCCACGACCGATGCCAGTGCCACCTGCGCCAGCAAGGGCCACTCCATGGGCCACAGTCCGGTGCCGAGCGACACCGAGAGCCAGCTCGCCAGCGCGAGAGCGAGCGCGGCGCTCGCGGGCTGCATCAACGCACCCACCAGCCACGTCGTCGGCAGATACAGGGCGTCGGCCCCGAGATCGCCGGTGGAGTGGTTCCATTCGCGATCGAACGGCAGCAGACGCTCGAGCGCGGTCACCACGATCATCCCCGCGAGGTAGACGCCAAACATCGCACCCACGGGGTCGATGCCGCGGTCCATCGCGATCATCACAGTCGCCACGGCAGCGATGAGAGCGAGGGGAAAGACCGCAATGCGGATGATCTGGCCTCTCCTCATCGCGCCAGTGTAGCTGCAGGCAACCTCGCGGCGCCCTCTCCCTCGCGCGCCGCGGGCCGAATCGCTGCGCGACAAGCCGCCCGGCAAAACGCGCGCGTCTGGGAGAACCCCGCACGTGCGAGTATCATGCGGCGCGGGAGCTTGCAGCTTGAGTCTTTCACTGTCTGGCAGGACCGCAGTCGTCACCGGCGCGGGACGCGGCATCGGCCGCGCCACCGCCGTGGAGCTCGCTCGGCACGGCGCGAGCGTGGTGGTCAATGACATCGGCACCTCTACCGCTGGCGTCGGTCGCGACGCGTCCACCGCCCAGGCGGTGGTGAGCGAGATCGAGGCGACGGGAGGCAGCGCGCTCGCAAGCACCGAATCGGTGAGCGATTTCGAGGGAGCCGGACGCATCATCGGCGCTGCCGTCGAACGCTTCGGCGGCATCGACATCCTGGTCAACAACGCGGGACTCTCGGCCGGCGCTCCGATCTGGCAGCTCGAACCGGACGTGTTCGATCGGGTGACCGCCACACATATCCAGGGCACCTATCACTGCACGCGGCACGCCGTTCCCCACATGAAGGACAAGGGCTGGGGCCGCATCGTGAACCTGGTCTCGCGCTCCGGACTGACCGGCGTCGCCGGCAGCGCGGCGTACGGCGCGGGAAAGGGCGGCATCTTCGGCTTCACGAACGTCGTCAGTCGCGACCTCGTCGCATTCGGAATCACTGTCAACGGCGTCAACCCCTCCTCGACCGACACGCGCATGGTGAGCGAGGCGATCGAGGCCGCCGAGCGAGGCGGCGGGGCGATGGCAGAGCGAGCCGCGAACCTCAAGGCCGTGCTGCAGGCGCCCGAGGAGGTGGCGGTCCTGATCGTCGCACTCTGCTCCGAGCAGGCGGCGTCCATCAGCGGACAGTTCTTCTTTGTGCGCGGCACCGAGGTGGGCTTGTTCCGCCCGCTGTCGGTCGAGCAGACGACATCGCGCGAAGCCCGCTGGAGCGCGGGCGATCTCGCCGAGGCGCTGACCGAGCTCGAGCCCTACCCGTTGGACTCGCCCTACTAGTCAGGCGCGGGCGACGAGCCCGTCGAACCGGCGTCGACTTCTGCTCGCGACTCGAGCGGCAGGCGGAGCCACCCGCGCAGGACTCCGACGGGGATTCGCGCGCCCGCATCGGGCCGGAGCGCAACGGCGGGCAGCAGCGCTCCCAACGCCTCGAGCCCGACGCGGGCCTCGAGGCGCGCGAGATGCGAGCCCAGGCAGAAGTGGATGCCGTGGCTCAAAGCCAGGTGATCGTTCGGGACTCGGTCCGCGTCGAACTCGTCGGGCCGTTCGAAGTGGCGCGGGTCGCGGTTGGCTGCGGCGTACATCAGCATCAGGACATCGCCGGCCCGCAGCTTCTCGCCCGCCAGCTCGACGTCCTGGCTCGCGGTCCGCGCGAGGCAATTGACCGGAGACTGCAGCCTCAACATCTCCTCGACCATCGCGGGGATCTTCGCGGGCTCCGCGCGCACCATCTCGAGCAGATCCGGGCGTTCCTGCAGCACCAACGCGGCGTTCGAGAGCAGATTCGTGGTGGTCTCGTTGCCGGCGGCCCACAGGAGCTGACACAGGCCCACGAGCTCGCCCGGCTGCAGGGGACTCTCGTCGCTCTCGGAAGCGTCGATCAGCGCCGAGAAGAGATCGTCGCGACGAACCGAGCGCCTGGTCTCGATCAACTCGGCGAGCGTGTCGTACATCTCCCGCATCATGTTGCGTGGGTGGGCGTCGCCGAGCTCGGCGGCACCCGTCACGCTGGTCGTGGCGTTCCAGAGTCGCAGTCGATCGTGCATTTCGTCGGGGATCCCCAGGATCTCGGCGATCACGCTCACGGGAAACGGACTGCTGAACGCTCGAACGAGGTCGACCTCCTCGCCCGCCTCGAGCTGCGCTCGCAGCTCTGCCATCAGCCCAGTCGCAATCTCGCGAATCCGCGCTTCGCGTCGCGCAATCGTGCGCGGGACGAAGGCTTTCGACAGGATGCGTCGCAGCCGGTCGTGGTGCGGCGGGTCGTCCTGGATCATCGGCAAGTGCGGCGTATCGGCGTCCGCCGACCTGCCCATGGGGCCTCCCCCTGAAGAGAAACGCGTGGGATCGTGGAGCACCGCCAGTACGTCGTCGTAGCGGGTCACGGCCCAGAACTGGTTCGTCTCGCTCCAGTAGACCGGCGCCTCGTTGCGCAGGCGTTCCCAGAACGGAGAGGGGTCGGCGATGTACTTCGGCTCTTGGAAAGGCAACAGCTCTTCCATCGATCCCTCCCGGTGCGATGCCAATCGCATGATACATCGTCCTTCTGCTGCAAACCGACAGGCGGTCAGCCCGTGCCAGGTCGCTCGGGGCCGGCGCACCGCCGACGCGCGCCGGAGGGGGCTCCGTGCGGAGGGTGCCCCGATCCCACTGCCGGACTGATAGGTTGGGCCGCCCGAGAGGAGCCGCCGATGCGCGAACACCGCCACTCGTTCGAGATGCCGCACTCGGCAGCGCGCATCTGGGCCCTGATGCGCGACTGCGCAATGTGCTTCTCGGTCGCTCCGGGACTCGATCGTTGGACCGAGTACGCGCCCATGGTGCTCGAGATGCAGGTTCCCGAGCCGGGCGACGAGCACGGCAACGGACTCGTGCGAGTGCTCCAGTTCAGGTTGCCCTTCGGGCGGCGTGGTACCGCGCGCGAACGGGTCAGCGATGTCGAGCCCGAGCGGGGCTACCGCTTCGAGATGGGCTTCGACCGGCCCAACAGCCAGACGGGGGCGGTGCGACTCGTGCCGCTCGGCCCCAACCGCACACGGCTCGACTTCGAGGAGCGCTTTCACCTGACTCGCGCGCCGCGCAAGTGGTTCGAGGGACCGATCTACCGCTCGATCAACCGCAAGAACGAGGCGTCGATGCGCGGCTTCTCGCGGTGGCTGGCCGACCATCCGGAATTTCGGCCCGACCTCGTCGAGCCGAAGGAGGGGCAATGAACGGACCGCTGGCAGACCGGGTTGCGCTCGTCACCGGCGGAGGGACGGGGATCGGCGCGGCGATCGCCCGGCGCCTGGCGCAGGAGGGCGCGCGGGTCGTGATCTGCGGTCGGCGCAGGGAGCCGCTCGAAGCGGTCGTGGAGACGATCCGCGCCTCGGGAGGTGAGGCCCACGCCGTACCGACCGATCTGATCGATCCGCAGAACGTGACCGCGCTGGTCGACGACACCGCGACGCGCCACGGGCGCCTCGATGTACTGGTCAACAACGCCGTCCAGATGGTGATCCAGCCCGTCGCCGAGATGACCGTCGAGCAGTGGCGCCAGAGTCTCGGCGTCGGGCTGGAGGCGGTCTTCGTCGCGGTGAAGGCCGCCCTGCCGTGGATGGCCGCAGCGGGGAGGGGGGCGATCGTGAACATCTCGTCGCTGGCAGCCCACATGTCGGACGCGGGTCTCGGAGGCTACTCGGCCGCCAAGGCGGGTCTCGAGAGCTTCACCCGGGCGGTAGCCATCGAGGCCGCGCCGGACGGCGTCCGGGTGAACTCGCTGTGCCTGGGCATGATCGCCACCGAGCAGGGGGACGCTGCCTTCGACGCGAAAGCCCGCGCCGCGATGGAATCCATCATTCCCCTCGGCCGCTTCGGCAAGCCCGAGGAGATCGCCAGCTGTGCGCTGTTCCTGGCCTCCGACGAGGCGGCCTTCGTGACCGGCACCACCCTGACTGCCGACGGCGGACAGAGCGCGAGCCTCGGCGCGCCCAGGATTCGGACCGGCACCCGACACTAATTCCGCGCCGCTCCCGCAAACGATTGCATAAGATGGGAGCGGCGCGCGGCGCCAACGGGCCGCACTACGAGGAGGTGGCAGCATGACACAGATCCTGCAGGGTATTCGCGTGCTCGAAGTCGCACAGTGGTGGTTCGTACCCTCCGCGGGCGCGGCGCTGCGCGACTGGGGCGCGGAGATCATCAAGGTCGAGCATCCCGAGGTGGGTGACCCGCAACGCGGCCTGATGACCAGTGGCATGGTGGCCGGCGGCACGGGCGTCAACTTCATGATGGAGCAGCCCAATCGCGGCAAGAAGAGCGTCGCCATCAACCTCAAGTCGCCCGACGGAATCGAGCTGCTCTACAAGCTGGCCGAGACGTGCGATGTCTTTCTGACGAGCTTCCTGCCGGACCTGCGGCAGCGGCTCGAGATCGACGTAGAGCACATTCGCGCGCGCAATCCGAACATCATCTACGTGCGCGGCACTGGGCAGGGCGCGCGCGGGCCCGAGATCAACAAGGCCGGCTACGACGGCACGTCCTACTGGTGCCGAAGCGGCATGGCGTACGCGATGACGCGCAGGGATGCCGAGATCCCCGCCGGCCCGCGCCCGGCCTTCGGCGACGGCGTCGGCGGACTCACCATCGCCGGCGGGATTGCGGGCGCCCTGTTCCACCGCGAGCGTACTGGAGAAGCCACCACCGTGGACGTCTCCCTGCTCGCCACGGCGATGTGGCAACTCGCTCCCGACATCGCCATGAGTCCGGCTGCCGACACCATGCTCTCGGGCGGTCGCGGCGCACCCGCGAACCCGCTGGTCAACAACTACCAGACGGGCGACGGTCGCTGGCTGCAGCTCATCATGTTGCAGGCGGACCGCGACTGGCCCGACTTCTGCGAGCACATCGATCGCGCGGACCTGATCGAGGATCCGCGGTTCGCAAGCATGGCGCTGCGCCGCGAGAACACCGCCGACTGCGTCCGGGTGCTGGAGGAGGTCTTCGCCAAGCGCCCCCTGGCCGAGTGGCGCGAGCGCTTCGAGACGCTGCGGGGTGCCTGGACGGCCGTCCAGACGCCGCGGGAGGTCCACGACGACCCGCAGGTCGTCGCCAACGACTTCCTGGGAGAGGTCGCGGCAGCCGACGGCTCGAGCTTCAAGCTGGTCAGCAACCCCATTCAGTACGACGAGGAGCCCTACTCCCTGGAGCCGGCACCCGAGCACGGTCAGAACACGGAAGAAGTGCTGCTCGATCTCGGGCTCTCCTGGGACCAGATCGCTGCCCACAGGGAATCCAGGGCAATCGGGTAGCCGCAAGGGGAGAGACCGTGCAGCAGCTAGCAGACAGAACGGGAGTGGTGATCGGCGGCGGTAGCGGAATCGGACGCGGCATTGCACTGGCGCTGGCCGACGAGGGCATGAACCTCGTGATCGCCGACATCGAGCGCGACACGGCTCAGGCGGTCGCCGAGGAGGTGCGCAAGGTGAACGTGCGCGCCATCGCCGTCGCGGCCGACGCCACCCGGCCGGACTCGCTCGCGCAGCTCGCAGCAGAGGCGTACGACGAGTTCGGCACGGTGCAGCTGCTGTCCAACAACGCCGGCGTCGTACCCACACTCGGTGCCCTCGAAGAGCGCAGCGACGACGAGTGGCTGTGGGTGATGTCGGTGAACCTCCACGGAATCGTGCGCAGTGTGCAGGCCTTTCTGCCTCGCATCCGGGCCCAGGGCGGTGAGGCCCACATCCAGAACACGGCGTCGATGGCCGGGATCACGGTCAGCCGGGTGCGCGGAATCGGGATCTACACCGCCTCGAAGCACGCCTGCGTGGGCTACTCGCTCTCGTTGCGGGGCGAGCTCGCCGACGCGGGCATCGGCGTGTCGGTGCTGTGTCCTGGAATGGTCGTCTCGAACCTGGCCGCCACCTCGGCCCGCAACCGCCCCAGCGTGTACGGTGGCCCATTGCCCGAGCCCGGCCCAGCCGACGCGACGCTGCAGGCGAAGATGATGTCGGCCGAGGAGTGCGGACGGATCGTGGTGCGAGGCATCCGGGAGAACCGGGCCTACATCATCACCCACCCGGAAACCCTGCCGCTCGTCGAAACGCAGCACGGCCAGCTCGTAGCGGACTACGAGGCCGAGCTCCGCTGCCGGCAGGCCTGAAATCTGCCGTGAAGTTCTCTGTCACCTATCCGCTGATCGCTCACCCCTGTGATCCGGCCTTCCTCGAGAAGAAGAACCTGATCCGCTTCGCCCAGGCGGCCGAGACGGCGGGCTTCGACGGGCTGGGATTCACCGACCACCCCGCGCCGACACAGCGCTGGCTCGATGCCGGGGGGCACGACGCGCTCGACCCCTTCGCTGCGCTCGCCTTCTGTGCCGCAGTGACCGATCGCATCCGGCTGATGCCCAACATCATCGTGCTGCCCTACCGCAATCCCTTCACCGTGGCGAAGTCCATTGCGACAGTGGACGTACTGTCGGGCGGCCGCTTCACGCTGGCGACCGCGGCCGGCTATCTGCGGAGCGAGTACGAGGCGCTCGGTGTCGACTTCGGTGAGCGCAACGAGCTGTTCGACGAGGCCCTCGAGGTGATGAAGGGCGTGTGGTCGACCGACGACTTCGTCTACCGCGGGCGGCACTTCAACGCCAGCGGTCAGACCGCCAACCCCAAGCCAGTGCAACGCCCGCATCCGCCGATCTGGATCGGCGGCAACAGCCGGATCGTGCGGCGTCGCGTGGCTCGACACGCCCAGGGCTGGACGCCGTTTCCGGCGAGAGGCCGGGTGGCGCGCACCACCAAGACGCCGCCCCTCGAGAGCCTCGCGGACCTGCGCACGCTGCTCGACGACCTGTGGCGACACGTCGAGGAGGCCGGCCGACCGCGCAGCGAGATCGACATCCACTTCGTGTGCAACGCCGGGGGCTCGCCGTCGCGGGCCGACTTCGACACAGCAGCCCACCGCGAAGGGCTCGAGGAGCTGGCGCAGCTCGGAGTGACCTGGGTCGGTGTGGGCACCACGGGCGAGAGCATCGACGGTGCCATCGAGACACTCGAACGCTACGGCGACCAGATCATCGCGCGCGAACCTCGTTAGGCGATCGGCCGCCGTGCGGCCACCGATGCACACAGGGGACCCATTGGACGACGAGCGAACCAGGAGCAGCCGGGACCAGTCCGACCTCGCCGTGGCCGGGCGCTCGGCGCCCTCGTGCCCGGCGCCAGCCCCTCCCGAGCGGCTTGCGGGTTCCGTGCGGCGCACCTCGCACGTGGACATGCACTGGGACCTGCCGGCAGACGCGGAGCCCTTTGCCACGGCGGGTCTCCATCTGCGCGGCAGCGCGCGCGATCTGCTGACGCGCGGCGTGGGCGCGAGCGAGATCCTGGGCGAGGCGCAGATCGACGCGCGCGTTGACGACGAGGGCGGGCTCGCCGCACTGCACACCGCGCCGCGCGCCGGAGACGTCGCGGCACTGCTCGGTGTGCGGGTGGGAGCGGGCTTCCGACAGCGGGCCGAGACGGCGTTTCCGGGCGAGGCAGGCACACCGCTCGGTCTGCTGATCGACGACCTTCCGGTCGCCGCGCTGATCTCGGGCTACGCGCGCGTGCGGCGGGCAATGACAGCGGGCGCGCACCCGGGCGACCTGGCACCGCGCGCTGCGGCCGACCACCAGACGGACCTGTGCTCCGGTTGGGCGGCTGGCGGCACGATGATCCGGTCGATTCTGGATGGGCAGGGCATCCCTTACCGGCGCGGCCCGCTGGCACCGCGGCCCGCGCCCGACGATCCAGAGGGCTGGCACCCCGAGCCGCCGCTGCCGCCGGGGGCCATGCGCCGGCGGCGCCGCATCGACGTCGTGCCGGCCAGCGACGCCGCTGCTTCGCTGCGCATCGACGCCATGTTTCGCGACACCTGGATGGATCTCGAGGGGCGCGAAGAGGTGCTCCACGAGTACACGGTCGAGGCCACGCTCGACCCGGCGGGCGAGCGCATCCAGACGATCTCGGCGGATCCCCGCGTGCTGCCCTTCGGCGAGTGCCCCGCCGCGGCGCGCTACGTGTCGAAGCTCGACGGTCTCGCCGTCGCGGGGTTGCGCCGCAGTGTGCGCGAGACACTCGTGAGCACCGAGTCCTGCACCCACCTGAACGACCTGCTGCGAGCCCTCGCAGACGTCACCTTCCTGCGAGAGCGCGCGGCGACCGGCGACGCGTGATCAGCTGGACAGCTTTTCCAGCGGGATGTCCCGGTGCCAATCGGCTCCCAAATCCGTCAGATCCTGCTCGCCGCCGTCGAGGGCGGCCTCGGCGGGCGCGATTGGAGCAACCTGGTCGAGCACGCCGAGCGCGAGGCGGGCCTCGAGCTGGCGATCGAGCCGGCAGAGCAATGCTGTGACGAGCGCGACGGACGAAGAGCTGATCGTCGATGCCGACGGCCACGTGTGCGAGCCCGCCGACCTGTGGGAGCGCCGGGTACTCGGCGCCCTGGTCCTGGAGCTCTGGCGCCACGCGTCCCGCTAGTACTGATTCCGGATCTTTGCGAAGTCGAAGCTGAATACGTCGTCGAGGGAAAGGGCGTAGAGATCGCTGCGCTCGCCACTGTCGTCGGCCACGGGAACTCCCGGCCGCGCGATGCGAGCACGCAGCGACCCATCGTCCACGCGCCGCGCCGCCCCGTGGGCCGTCGCACCCCGGATCGCGTAGTAGCTCGGGTAGACGTCGATCGAGGCGCAGACGCGCGCGTCCCGCTCGATGTTGTGGTGCGAACGAGTTCCGCGGCAGACGAGGAAGTGGAGCTCGCCTTGCTCGAGACCGCAGGCGGCCAGATCCGCCCACGGGCTGCCGTCGGCGTCGAGTGTCGCGAGCACAACCCAGCGCTGGCTGGCGAAGAACACATCGACCTCGGCGGCCGTCATGCCAATCTGCTCGCGCGCCACGCCTAGCCCTCGCTGCTGCGATCGAGCATCACGGTCTCGTCGGCGTCCACGCCGAGCAGCACCCGCTTGCCCTCTTGCAAGCGGGTGACCGCACGGTCGGGGACCCCGGACGCGGGCGCGCCCGAGGGCCGCGCACGGGCAGGGCTCGTGAGCTCGAGGCTGGCGGGGTCGAGGATCCGCACCCTGCCCTTGTAGACGAGGGCACGCTCCAGGGAATCGTCGTAGCCCGCGAGCAGCAGCGAGCAGGTGCGCGGGTCGCGCGCCGCATTGCGGGCCTTCGCGCTCTTGCGATACGTGTTGTAGGCGAGCCGGCCGCCCGCACAGAGAGCGGTCATCGGGTGGGCGGTGGGCGAGCCGTCCGGCCGCAGGGTGACGAGAACGCTGCGCCTGCTGCCTGCCAGGAAGGCCTCGACCTCGGGCGCCAGCGGGGGCACGGAATCGTCGCGCACTTCAGCGCGCCACGCGAGAGCAGTGCGCACGAGCCACGGCAACGATGCGCTTCTCCACCTGGGTCCCTCCGTCGTGCGTCATCGGTTCGGCCCATTCTACCGGCCGGGGGCCCGAGCGCGACCGCCCTACTTGACCTCGATGAGCTCGACCACGAACCCGTCCGGATCCTTGACGATTGCGATCGTTAGGCTGCCGTCGGCGGTCCGGCTCGTCGGCCGAACGATCGCGTAGCCCGCATCCGCGACACGGGCGACGGTCGCGCGCACGTCGGGCACGCCGATCGCAAGGCGACTGAATGCGTCCCCGAGCCGATAGGGCTCGTCGCGGTCTTCGCGGTGCACCAGCAGGAGCATGGAGCCGCTGTCGGTGGGCTGCTCGTCCGGGACGTCGGCGGCGTAGGTGAGCGCGACCTCGACGACGCCGGGTCCGCCCGGATAGCGCTGGTACTCCCGCATGCCGAGAATGCTCGTGTAGAACGCGAGCGAGCGGGTCAGGTCGGCGACGTGGATCGCCGGGAACATGATGCGCGGCTGCGCGCTCGTGCTGGCTTGCGAGGCATCGACCACTTCCTCGGCAAGCGCCGGGGCCATCGCTCCGAACGCCAGGCATGCAGCGAGCAGGATTCCAAAGCGCTGGATCACGTCGCAGCCCCCCCGATCAAGCGAAGATCTCGCTGATGGCGCGGTTGGTCTCCATCGAGCCACTGCCCCAGCGATCGACCGAGACACCCATGATCTGCTGCAGCGTGAGGCCGACGCGGGTCACCGGATCCCCCGCGCCGGTCACGTGGATGCCCGGCTGGATGCGACCGCCGGCCCGGCCGGCGAGCATGATGGGCAGGCCCAGCACGTCGTGGATCTTGGCGAACGAGGTCTCGGAGTGCGCCATCACGACACTGTTGTCCAGCAGGCTTCCATCGCCCTCGGGAAACGCCGCCAGCTCGTGCACGAAAGCGGCCCAGGTCTCCATGCTGCGGTCCACGAAGTAGCTTGCCCGGGGCTGGTAGCCGAGCTTCGCGTCCAGCTGCTCCTCGTGGGTCAGCTGGTGGTGCCCCGTCTGGCTCCCCGGAAGGTGCAGGTTGGATGCGCCGTATGAGAACACCATGTTGAACACACGGGTCTGGTCGCAAGCCAGCGCCATCACCAGGAGCTTCGTCATCAGCTCGTGGGTCTGCTCCGCATGGCCGACCTCGGAGCCTCCACGACCCTCGGCCGGCGCTCCCGGAGGCTGGCAGGCCTCGAGCGGCGGCGGTGCCGAGAGCTGCAGCTCGAGCTGTCGCTCCAGCTGCCGCAACGCGGTCAGGTAGTCGTCCAGCCGCTGCCGGTCGTGGGTGCCGAGCTGCGTCTCGAGCCGCTTGCGATCGTCCTTGACGGCGGAGACCACACTCTGGCGCAGCATCACCTCGGGATCGGGCACGAACCCGGCGGCGTTCGGGTCCTGGAAGCCCGACCCGAAGACGCGGCGGTAGAGCTCGATCGGCGACGTCTCGCTCGAGTTCATGACACTCTGGCCGCGCAGGCTGTAGCTGTCCTTCGCGCTGCCCGTGGCCGTCAGCTCCAGAGAACGGAAGCGCGTCGACGAGCCCACCTCGTCGGAGATCAGGACGTCGAGCGTTGGCGCGGGGACGTCCTTCGATTTGGCAGGCGCCTCGCCAGTGAGCGTGCCGATCACGCCGCTCTTGTGAGGGTGATTGGGCCGCCCGTCGAGGTGCACGCTGAATCCGCTCAACACCGTCACGTGTTGCTGCACGCCCGCGATCGGCTGGAGCTCGGGGCCCAGCTCGTAGCCTGCACCCACGGCGTTCGGGTTCCAGCGCCCGGGATTCATTCCACAGCCCCAGAACCAGGTGCCGAAGCGAAGCGGTAGCGGGGCCCCGGAGGCGAGAGCCGTCCCGTTGCCGTTCAGGAAGCCGTCGAACAGCGGAAGCCCCACTGTGACGGCGACGCCGCCGAGCGCGCCTCGCAGAAAAGTCCGGCGATCGAGTCCACTCATGTCTCTCCCCCTGCCTCCGTCTCGACGGATCGCGCCTCGGACGCCGTGCGGAAGCCCTGGCTCGTCGTGATCGACTTCAGCAGGGCGTGAAGCCCGTAGCCCGATTCCTCGAAGCGATCTTCGAGATAGCGCAGAAGCTGCCGCTCACTCAACACCGTGTCACGTCCGACGGCATAGCGGTAGAGGTTCTCCACCAGGCAGGCCGGCACGGCCGGGTGGTCGTGCAGCAGACGCCCCAGATCGCGGGTATCGGCGAATTCGTCGCCACTGATGTCTCCGCTGGTGTCGATCTCGACGCCATTCTCTGTTGGCCGGTAAGCGCCAATGGCGTCGAAGGTGTCGAGCCCCAGGCCGATCGGATCCATGATCCTGTGGCAGTTGGCGCAGGTCGGA
>JAYZFK010000068.1:0-2079 GCA_036336835.1 Myxococcota bacterium
GCGTCACCTCTTGCAGGTAGCGCCGGGTCGTGAACGCGTGCACGAGCATTCCGTCGGCAACCTCGCCCGCCACCTGCGTCATCTTCGGACCGACCGCGGCCAGCACCACACGCGGTGCTCCGTGGGGGTTGTTGTTCGGCGCGAACATCGGCGTCATCAGCGTGTGCGTATAGAAGTCTCCGCGGAAGTCGAGCTTCTCGCCCTCGTACCAGCAGCGCCAGATCGCCCGCATCGCCAGGATGAACTCGCGCATACGCGCCGCGGGCTGGGACCAGGGCATGCTGAAGCGCCGTGTGATGTGCGGCGCAATCTGCGAACCGACCCCGAGGATGAAGCGGCCCTTCGAACAAGCCTGAAGATCGTTGCCGATGTTCGCCAGGATCATCGGGTTGCGCGAAAACGCCACAGCGATCGACGTCATGAGCTCGATGCGCTCCGTGTGCTCGGCAGCCAGCAACAAAGGAAAGAAGGGGTCGCTGCTCAGCTCGGCGCTCACGAGCCCGTCGAATCCCTGGGCCTCGAGCTCTCGAGCCCGCGCGGGAACCTTGCCGAGCGAGTTCAGAAGACCTGCGTCGATCTTCACGAATCCTCTCCCTCGGCGAGCTCGTCGAGCTGCTCCATCGTGTCCGCGTACTCGACCGCGAACTCCTCCATCACCGGGCGCACCGACTTCACGTGGTTCAGCGACCCCACGATCTGCCCCACGAAATAGTTCGCGAGCTGCTCGGCGCCCGGGTTGTTGTGGGCGGTGCGGTTGATGCGGGCCTGCGCCTCGCTAACCAGCCGCGGCTGAAGCGGCATGGGCAGCGGATCCGGATTCGACGGATCTTCCCAGGCGTCGGTCCACGCGCTGCGCAGCTGGCGCGCCGGCTTGCCCGTGAGCGAACGGCTGCGCACGGTATCGACCGAGAGCGCTTTCAGGAACTACTCCTTGACGACGGGATGCGTCTCGGCCTCTTCCGTGGTGAGCCAGACCGAGCCCGTCCAGACGCCCTGGGCCCCGAGCGCGAGCGCCGCCGTCAGCTGACGTCCGTTGCCGATGCCGCCCGCGGCCAGCACCGGGATCGGACTCACCGCGTCGACCACTTCGGGCACGAGCACCAGCGTCGAGACGGTGCCCGTGTGTCCACCCGCCTCGTAGCCCTGCGCCACCACGATGTCGACGCCCGCCTCGGCGTGACGCCGCGCGTGCTCCACGGTGCCGGCCAGGGCGGCCACCTTCACGCCGTGCTCGCGGCCCTGCTCGACCATCCACGGCGGCGGCGGCCCCAGCGCAGAGGCGATCAGGCTGATCCGGTGCTGGAACACGAACTCGATCACGTCGCGCTGCTGCTCGTACCCCACCGCAAATTCCGGCGCGGGCTGTACGTCGGGAGGCAGGGACGGCACCCCGTGCTGCTCGAGCAGGTCGTCGAGGAACTTGCGGTGCTCCGCCGGAATGCGCTCGTCCATCTGAGCCGCGTCGAATCCGCCTCGGTCACTGCCGGCGAACTTCGCAGGCAGCAGGAGATCGACGCCGTAGGGCTTGTCTCCAACCTCCTTTTCGATCCACTCGAGCTCCATCTTCAGGTTCTTGGACGAGTGACCGGCCACGCCGAGCACACCGAGCCCGCCGGCGTTCGAGACCGCGGCCGCGACGTCGCGGCAGTGGGTGAAGGCGAAGATCGGAAACTCGAGTCCGAGCTCTTCCGCAAGTTTCGTTCGCATGGGGACTCCTTCGCTCGGGCGTCGTCAGGCAGTCGCCGTGAAGCCCTGTAGCTCCGCGGCGCGCTGCCGCAGCGCCTCGGGGCCACCGAGCAGGTGGCGCGCGTTGCCAATGCGCTTATACCAGAAATGGAGATTCTGCTCGTCCGTCCAGCCGATTCCGCCGTGCACCTGCGTCGAGACGCTCGCGACTTCGCGAGCGATCTCGGAAACATGGGCGAGCACGTGGCACGCCAGCATGGGAGCCTCGTCCGGGACCCCATCGAAGCTGTGCGCGGCATACCAGAGCAGCGACCGCGCGGGCTCGACCTCGGCGATCATCTCCGCGCACATGTGTTTCACGGCCTGGAACGAGCCGATCAAGCGATCGAACTG
>JAYZFK010000069.1:0-24895 GCA_036336835.1 Myxococcota bacterium
GGGTCGATGCGCAGCAGGCCGGCGGTCCGGTAGAAGGAGCTGTCCTCCTCGGTCTCGCCGGGCTCGAGCGGGAGAAGGGTCTCGCGCTCGATCTGGCGAATTCGCTTGCGGAAGGCGTCGGCACGGTCCACCGAGAACACGTTCTCGAGAATCGTGAAGCCCTCATCCGCGATGGCTGCGAGGTGGGTCTGGAGCGCTGAGTCCGGCATGGGTGCCTCGGGAAGCTTCGTCGACGGTAGCCGATCGCGGGGACGGACTCGATCGGCTCGCCGCTCGCCGCCCGACGCGCTCGGCAGGGGCGAGGCCGACCTCGCGAGCTGACCCCGATCGAGCGGCGCCGGCCGGCGGGCGGGAGAGAGTGAGGGCGGGAGGGAGGGAGACGGGTGCGTAGAGTAGACTCGACGCCGCAATGCGCGACCTGGAGGGCGGGCTGGCGGTGATCACGGGTGGCGCGAGCGGCATCGGCCGCGCGCTCGCCGATGTGTTCGCGCAGGCGGGCATGCGGCTGCTGATCGCCGACATCGAACCCGCCGCGCTGGATTCTGCGGTCGCTGCGTTGCGCGGCTCCGGAGTCGATGCCCACGGGCAGGTTACCGATGTCGCCTCGCCGGGCGCGGTCGAGGCCCTGGCCGCTGCGGCCGGCGAAGTCGACGTCTTGTGCGCCAACGCCGGTGTCATGCAGCCGGTGGGACCGATCTGGGAGCGTCCACTGGCGGACTACGAGTGGGTGCTGGGCGTCAACACCTGGGGCGTCGTGCACTGTGTGCGCAGCTTCGTACCGCGCATGCTCGAGCGCCGCCGTCCCGCGCACATCGTGATCACCGCGTCGATGTCCGGCCTGACGGTGGTTCCGGGCAACGGCCCCTACCAGATGTCGAAGCACGCCAGCCTGGCGTTGGCGGAGACGCTCTTCCACGAGCTGGCCGATACACCGATCGGTGTGTCCGTGCTGTGTCCCGGCTTCGTGCCCACGCGCATCGCGGAGGCGGAGCGCAACCGTCCGGCAGGCCTGCGCGCAGACGGCGCACCCGCGGCGCGTCCGATGAGCGGGGGCTGGAGTGGTGCGACCGAGGCTTTGCAGGCGACTGCCGTCGAGCCCTCCGAGATTGCCGCGCGCGTGCTGGAGGCGGTGCGCGAGGAACGCTTCTGGATCCTCACACACCGAAACGCCAGGCAGCGGGTGGCTGCGCGTCTCGAGCGCATCCTGGATGGAACGGACCCGCGTATCGATCACGGTCTGGGGGCAGAAGAAGACGAGTGAGATTCCCCGAGCCGGGGGCTCTGGCGCGCGAGCGGGGAATGTCGATCGGAACAGGCCGGGGGTTGTCCGTCCGGGCCCAGCCTCAGGCGGTCTTCTTCAGATGGAGCCTCACCAGCTCGAAGCGGTCGTTGCCCCAGAACATCTCGTCGCCGACGAACAGCGTCGGCACGCCGAACACGCCCCGCTCGATCGCTTCGCGGGTGTCGCGCTCGAGGCGGGCGACGAGCTCGTCCGACTCGGCGCGCGACAGCGCGGCTGCGCCGTCCAGGCCCGCCTGCGAGAGGAACTGTTCCACGACTTCAGGCTCCGACAGATCGCGCGGCTCTGCCCAGCGCGCCCGGTACATCGGATGGTGATACTCGGCGAATCGCCCCTCGTCCTTGGCGACGAGTGCTCCACGGAGCGCAAGGCTCGTGTCGGAGCGCATGAAGCTCGCCGCATCGGGGGACATCTTCGCGTCACACAGCTCCGCCCAGTGCCGGACACTGTTCTGGTAGTCGGCGTTCTTGCGCGGACCCAGCTTGGGGCGCGGTGGGCGCGTCTCCGCACCGTCCGGCAGCTCGATCAGATCGCGGAGCTTCACGGGGCGGAAGTCGATCTCGACGTTCAGGTCCTCGAAGTAGGCATCGACTCGGCAACTGCCGAAGTAGGCCCAGGGTCAGGCGTAGTCGAAGTAGAAGGGGATCTCTCGCATCGCATTCTCCCAATCGCCGCCGGCTGGCGGCGTGGACCGGCTTGCGGACCGTGGGAGTCTAGCGGGGATCGCGCAGACTTCGGCGGGCCCGGCGTGGCGCAGCGCGGTTTTCAGCGCTGCCCGGTCATGCGAGGCGTTCTCTTCGCCACAGGTGCCCCGAGCGGGCTACACACGAGGCGGGGCCGGGGGGTTCGCAGGAGGCGAATCGCGACGCAGGAGGCGCCCGAATGACCGCGCGCTCGACGCCTCTGCTCGTCCTGCTCGTGCTCTCTGCGGCTCTTGCTGCGCGCGGGACGCCGCCCGTGGCGCTGCCGCCCGGTGCCTGGCCGGTGGTAGAGGGACGCACGCTGGGCAACTACGAGCTCCACGTCGATTTCATGTTGCCGCCAGGCGGACGCGGGTCGGTCGATCTGGGCGGCGGCGCCGTGCTGCTGCTCTCGGACTCCGGGGGGCGAGGGCTCGACGCAACCTCGAGCGGCGCAATCGAGGGCGAGCGCCCGCCCGCGGTCGATGCCGCCGGCGTGCCCGGTGCCTGGCAGGTACTGGAGGCTTCCTATACGAGGTACCCGGGCAAGCCGGCCGTCGTCTCGGCCTGGCTCAACGGACGGCTCGTGCAGCAACGGGTGCGCCTGGCCCGCGCGCCCGACGCGGTGGCGGCGCAACCCGTGGGCGAGCCGTGGTTCGTGGCCGATGCGGCGACCAGCTCTGCCCTCGACCTCGACGAGGGCTTCACCGCCGTTGCGCGGTTCGCCTTCAAGAGAGGGGGCACGCTGTTCGCCAAGAGCCCGTCGGCCGGGCGCTGGGTGCCGGGCGGCAAGGCGTTGTTCGCGCGAGCGGGGCACCTGGTCTATGCGGTCGGCGGGGTCGGCGAAGCGACCTCGCGACAGCGTTTCAGCGACGGCCGGTGGCACACTGTGGCGCTCAGCTCGGACGCCGGCGGGCGCGTCGTGATGGCGGTCGACGGAGAAGTGGTCGCACGCGAGACACTCCGCTCCGAGGACGTCGATGGCCATCGGCTCAAGGTCGGACAGGCCGCGAGCGATTTCAGCGGGCGCTTCGGCGGCGAGATCGATTTCGTGCGCGTCTACCGCGGTGCGGCTGATGCAGTAGCGCTCAGCCGCGGTGTCGACGCCGCCTCGGGTGAGCCCGCCTGGTCGTGGCAGAGCAGGCAGACCGGAGAGCCGCTGTTTCCGCTCGCCGACGGCGTGGCGCGCGAATCGGTCCGTTTCTCGGGCGAAGGCGTCCGCTTCGCAAACGCCTGGGCCCGGCCGCTGGCGAGTGTCGATCACGTCGCGATGATCGAGGGCCTCGACGAGCTCGCGTTGCGGCGCGGCGAGCGCCTCTACCAGAGCCTGTGCGTCGACTGCCACGGCGCCGATGGCCGTGAGCCCACGCTCTCGGTGGCGCGGGCATTTGGCTCGGGGCCCTTCCTGTTCGGGTCCGACCCGGTGTCGCTGTTCGACACGCTCACCGAGGGTCGCGGCTCGATGGGACCCCAGACCTGGATGACGGAGCAGGAGCGCTACGACGTCGTCCACTACATCCGCGAGACCTACGTGAAGCCGATGTATCCGGGCTATCAGCCGGCCGATGCCGCGTACCTGGCAGCGTTGCCACGCCCGGTCGCCGAACAGACCGTTGCCGCCAACGAGGCCGCGAAGGCGCGCGCCTTCGGCCTCGCACTGGGGTCGCAGATCGAAGATCGCGCGGTCAGTGCACTGACCGTCGCGCTCGGCGGCGGCGCAACCATCAGCTACGACCTCCACACGATGGACCAGGTCGGCGTGTGGAGCGGGGGATTCCTGGACTTGCGCGCCACGCAGCACCACCGCCTGCGCGGAGAAGGCCAGCCGCGGCCCGCCGGCAAGCTGCTCGCGGGCCTGGACGGCTGGCGCTGGGGCCACGGTGGCAAGCTCGACTATGCGGCCGATCGCAAGCCGGCGCGCGGGCCACTGCCCGCCGACATGCTCGAGTACCGCGGCTACCACCTGCACGGCGACCGCCTGGCGCTCGAATACCGGATCGACGGGCGCCGGATCCTCGAGCGGCCCGAGAAGCAGCGGGGCCTCGACGCAATCGTTCACACGCTCCGGATTGGCCCGGGTCCGGCGCTAGTCCTCGCCGTGGCCAGGCCCGAGGTGCCCGGACCGATCGCGGGTGTGGTGCCCCTGGGCCAATCGAAGACCGCCGCCCCGTCGGGGCAGGTCGCCGGGGTGTTCGCGATCAGTGGCTCGGCCGACGGCGACACAATCGGCCAGTTCAGCGCCGCCGCCGCGCTGGGCGACGTCTCCGGGCTGACCTGGTCCGTTGACCCCGACCACGGCCTGGTGCTTCACATTCCGGCGACTCGCGACGCTCGCGTGGTGCAGGTCTTGCGCTACAGCGGCCGAGGCCCCCGAGCCCTCCAATCCTTCGATGGTCTGGTGCGCCACACGATTGCTCGGGGTGCGCCCGAAGACCCCGAGGCGCTGCTCTCCGGCGGTCCCGCGCGCTGGGCGCAGCGGCTCGAGACCGAGGGCGTGTTGGGTCGGGACGACCGGCCCTACACCCTCGATACGCTCGTGCTGCCCGAGTCCAACCCGTGGGGCGCGTGGTTGCGCACGTCGGCGCTGGATTTCTTCGCCGATGGGCGCCTGGTGGTCACCACGTACGGCGGTGACGTCTGGCTGGTCTCGGGCGTCGACGACGAGCTGGAGAGCCTGCGTTGGAAGCGCTTCGCGGCGGGCCTCTACGAGCCGATGGGCGTGAAGGTCATCGACAACCAGGTCTACGTTACCTGCAAGGACCGGATCGTCCGCCTGCACGACCGCAACGGCGACGACGAGGCCGACTTCTACGAGAGCTTCAGTGCCGACACGGACGTGTCGAGCTTCTTCCACGCGTACAATTTCGACCTGCAAGCCGACACGGCCGGCAACCTGTACTACGCCAAGGCCGGCGAGCTCACGGACTACGCGCAGCCGGGCGCCGTGATCAAGCTCACGCCAGACGGTGCACAGCGCGCGGTCTACTGCACCGGCTTTCGCATGCCCAACGGCCTGGGCATGCTGCCGGGTGATCGGCTTACCGTCAGCGACAACCAGGGCCACTGGATCCCGGCGTCGAAGGTCAGCCTGTGCACTGCCGGCGGCTTCTACGGCTATGTGCAGACGCTTATGTCGCGCGGCCACTGGGCGCCCGACGGCGGCCGTATCGATCCGAAGAAGGTCGCGCTGCCGGATTCGTTCGATCCACCGATCATCTGGATGCCCCAGGAGTTCGACAATTCCTCCGGCGGGCAGCTCTACGTCGACGACGAGCGGTGGGGGCCGCTCTCCGGCAGGTTGCTGCACACGAGCTTCGGCCAAGGCCGGCTCTACTATTTGATGATCCAGGACCTTGGCGAGGTGGCTCAGGCGGCGATCGTGGCATTGGCGCTGGACTTCGACAGCGGGATCCATCGCGCGCGAGTGAACCCGGCCGATGGGCAGGTCTACGCCACGGGTCTGAGCGGCTGGAACGCCACCGGCCGCAAGGGCCTGGCAGAGGGCGGCATCCAGCGTGTGCGCTACACGGGCAAGCCGGGTCGCTTCCTGACCGATTTTGCGGTGCGCCCTAGTGGGATCGCCCTGCGCTTCGACTTCGAGCTGGAGGAGACGGTCGCAGCCGACCCGAGCCGATACGATCTGCAGCAGTGGAACTATCGCTGGACGGCCGGCTACGGCTCTGCGCAGTGGTCGGTGGTGGATCCGACGCGCGAGGGCAGCGACCCGGTCGTGATCGATTCCGTGCAGGTGGATCCGGACGGCCGGGGCGTGTTCCTCTCGATCCCCGGGCTGGGGCCGGTCCACCAGATCCGGATGAAGCTCGACCTCGAGAGTGCCGCGGGCGAGGCGTTCGCGGAGCAGGCCTATCTCACGATCAACCGGGTGCCGGACCGCTGAGCCTCGAGCTCGGATTCAGTCGGGTAGCCGGCGGACGCGGATGTTCTTGAAATAGACGACGCTCCTCGGGTCGTGGGCCTGCAGGGCGAAGGTCCCCTGATCGATGACGCTCGTAAAGCGCGGGCCCGGTCGCTTGCCCTCGGGCTCGGTGTAGTCGACGGTCGTCTTGCCGTTGACCCGGATCACGATGCGCTTGCCCTCGACGCGGATCGTGTAGCGGAACCATTCGTCGTCGGGCACCGGGCTCTTCTCGACGTCGACGACGTGGTAGAGGCTGCCCGTCTTGACCGGGTCGCGGTGGCTGCCGTTGACCTGGGCCTCGAAGCCGTGCCGGGGCCAGCCGCGTTCCTGGTAGCGCGTGTGGAAGTAGACACCGCTGTTGCTGCCGGGCCCGGCCTTGACCTCGAGCGCTAGCTCGAAGCTCTCGAAGGCCTCGCCGTCGCCGACGTAGAACAGGTGACTGCGCGGCTTGCCGCGGGCGACAATTGCGCCATCGACGACCTCGAAGCTGTCAGTCGCCTCGCTGGCTTTCCAGCCGCTCAACGTCTGGCCGTCGAAGAGCGACACCCAGCCCTCTCCGGCGTGGGCAGCGCTCGCGGTCGCGATCCCCAGTGCCAGTACCAGCTGCATCCGACCAGGGTTCATCTCGCCATGCTCCAGTTGCTGCCGAGGGTAGAATACAGGGAGCGGCTTCTGGCGCGGATGAGGACCTGCAATTGAAGTGCAGAGGATCGCTCCATCTCAGTGTGTGTCTGGCTCTGCTGCTCGGATGTCACGGAACCGAGCGAGACGCCGACCCCGCGATCGCGCCAAATATCATCTTCCTGCTGACGGACGACCAGCGCTGGGACATGCTCGGCGCCGCCGGCAACGAGACCCTGCAGACTCCGAATCTCGACAGCCTGGCGGAGCGAGGGGTGCTCTTCGAGAATGCCTACGCGACGACCTCGATCTGCTCAGTGAGCCGGGCGAGCATCTTGAGCGGCCAGTACGGACGGCGGCACCAGATCTGGGGTCTCCTGCAGGCTTTTTCGGCGGAGGCGTTCTCGCAGACCTACCCGATGCTGCTGAAGGCGGCGGGCTACTACACGGGCTACATCGGGAAGTACGGCGTTGGTTCGACCGAGTTGCCCGCCCGGAAGTTCGACTACTGGGGAGGGTTCGAACGTCAGGGCAGCTACTTCCAGCGAGACGAGCCGGGAGCCCGGGTCCACCTGACCGCAAAGATCGGACGCCAGGCGCTCGAGTTCCTGCGAAGCCGCGACGAGCGCAAGCCGTTCTTGTTGTCGATTGGCTTCAAGGCTCCTCATGTCGACGATCGCGCTCCTCCGGTACCCGAGAAGATGTTTGCCTCCGATCCCAGGTACGCCGACGAGTACGAGGACGTCGTCTGGGACCGACCGGCCGCTGCCGCCGAGCGATACTTCGATCACTTTCCCCCGGCCTTCACCCGGCGCAATGAGGCGCGGATTCGCTGGCGGCAGCGTTTTTCCACTCCCGAACGCTATGACGCAAGCCTCGAGGGCTACTACCGCCTGGTGCACGGGGTGGACGTGGTCGTGGGTGAGTTGTTACACGAGCTCGAGCGACAGGGCATTGCCGACGACACTGTGATCTTGTTCAGCAGCGACAACGGCTTCTACCTCGGCGAGTACGGCTTCGCTGGCAAATGGTACGGGAGCGAGCCCTCGGTACGGGTGCCGTTGGTCCTCTTCGACCCGCGAGACGGCGGGCCGCGAGGAATGCGCGTCTCCGAGATCGCGCTCAACATCGATATCGCTCCGACCATCCTCTCGATTGCTGGAGTTGCGCGGCCGGCAGCGATGCAGGGAGAGGATTTGACACGACTCGTTTCTGGAGAAGCGGAGTCCTGGCGTACGGATTTCTTCTATGAGAATCTCTGGCCTCCGACCGCGCGGCCTCACATCCCAAGTACGGAAGGCGTCATCGGAGAGCGGTACAAGTACATGCGGTACTTCTCGCTTCGCAAGCCCGGCGAGATCATCTTCGAGGAAATGTACGATTTGAACCACGACCCGGACGAGCTTTCGAATCTGATCGACGACCGGGATTCGCAGGAGACGAGAACGCGGCTGGCGAAGGCGGTGCAGGCATTTTCAGGAGAACTCGAGTAGGGCGCCGCGCGTTGCGTTGCACACGGGGCGTGAGGCTCGGGGTCTGGGCGCTGCTCGGCCTGCTCGTGCCGTTCGCCGCGCATGCGCAGATGCAGCCGGTGCAGCTGATCTGCGAGTATCTACACGACCCGCTCGGCGTCGACGCAGTCCGGCCACGACTGAGCTGGCAGCTGAAATCGGGCGAGCGTGGCGTCTCGCAGACGGCCTACCAGGTGCTGGTCGCAAGCACAGATGCGGGCCTCGCTGCCGATCAGCCCGACGTGTGGGACAGCGGCCGTGTGGAGTCGAATCAGTCGCTGCACGTCGAATACGGCGGACCACCGCTCGCGTCGTCGAAGCGCTACAGCTGGAAGGTTCGTGTCTGGGATCAGGCTGGCGCGATGACGGTCAGCGAGCCGGCCTCGTGGAGGACGGGTCTGCTCACGCAGAACGAGTGGCACGGGCATTGGATCGGTCGCACCGAAGACACCCGGTACGCGCCCGCTCCATTGCTGCGCCACTCCTTCGAGCTGCGACGCGAGGTCGAGAACGCACAGCTCTTCATCAGCGGCCTCGGCTACTACGAGCTGCGTTTGAACGGCGCGAAGGTTGGTGATCACGTTCTCGACCCCGGTTACACCGCGTTCGATCGTCGGGTGCTCTACGTCAGCTATGACGTGACCGCGCAGCTGCACCGCGGCGCCAACGCAGTCGGCGTTGTCCTCGGCACCGGCTGGTACAACGTGCACAGCCTGGCTGTCTGGGGCTTCGACAAGGCTCCGTGGCGGGCCGCGCCCAAGCTGTTGTTGGAGCTTCGCGTCACCTATGACGACGGCAGCAGCGAGACGATCGTGTCGGACGAAACGTGGAAGACGTCGACCGGCCCGATCACGTACGACAGCATCTACGGCGGGGAGTCCTACGATGCACGTCTCGAGCGGTCGGGGTGGGACACCGCGTCCTTCGACGACTCGTCGTGGCAACCGGCTCTGCTCGTCGCCCCGCCGGGCGGCCAGTTGGTCTCGCAGCAGATGCCTCCAGTGCGGGTAGTCCGACGATTGACTCCCAAGAAGCTCACGGAGCCGCGTCCGGGTGTCTACGTCTTCGATTTCGGGCAGAATTTCGCGGGCGTCTCGGAGTTGACGGTCGACGCGCCGGCTGGCACGACGATCGCGCTGCGGCATGGCGAGCGCGTCGCGAGTGACGGCTCGCTCGACGTGGCCGAGAGCATGCGTCACCAGCGCCAGAAGCCCCCGCGCTTTCAGACGAGTGAGTACACCACCGCGGGCGGGGGACCGGAGACCTGGTCGCCGCGGTTTACCTACTACGGCTTCCAGTACGTCGAGGTCAGCGGCTTGCCGAGCGAGCCGTCGCTCGACACGCTCGCGGGGCTCGTCATCCACACTGACGTGGAATCGGCTGGCGAGTTCGTGTCGTCGAACGAGCTGCTGAACCGCATCCAGGCGGCGACGCGCTGGTCGTACCTCAGCAACCTGGTCTCGCTTCCCACCGACTGCCCGCAGCGCGAGAAGAATGCCTGGACCGGCGACGCGCACCTCGCCGC
Source organism: Myxococcota bacterium (assembly GCA_036336835.1). GTDB lineage: Bacteria > Myxococcota_A > UBA9160 > UBA9160 > UBA4427 > JAYZFK01. The sequence continues at coordinate 9,557 of JAYZFK010000069.1, forward strand.
AGAGCAGGCACTGTTCAACTTCAAGCCCGCTGCCGTCTACAGCAAGTGGCTCCACGACCTGGTCGATGCGCAACGAGCCAAGGGCGATCTCCCGGGCATCGCGCCGACGTCCGGGTGGGGCTACGGGCGGCTCAACGGGCCGGCCTGGGACAGCGCCCTGTTGCTGATCCCGGCCTACATGCACCAGTACTACGGCGACGAGCGAATCCTCACGCGCCACTACGACGCGTTCAAGCGCTATGTCGACTACGTCACGAGCCGTGCACCCGGCGGTATTGCCAATTTTGGCCTCAACGACTGGGTTCCGTACAAAACCAGGACGCCTGCGGGCATTACCTCCACCGCGTACTACTACCGGGACGCGCAGATCGTCGCACGGACCGCCGAGTTGCTGGGCAAGCATGACGAAGCCGAGCAGTACCGGCAGCTGGCTCAGCGCATCTTCGACGCGTTCAACGAGCGGTTCTTCGATCCCGCGAACGGCAGCTACGGAAACGGGAGCCAGACGTCGATCAGCTGCGCGCTGTACCAGGGGCTCGTCGGACCCGAACATCGGGGGGCAGTGACCCAAAGTCTGGTGCAGGCGATTGCGCAACACGACGATCACATCGACACCGGGGTCCTCGGCGCGAAGTACGTGTTGCTGGCCCTGACGGCGAACGGTCGAACCGATCTGGCGTACAAAGTCGTCGACCAGAAGACGCTGCCCGGCTGGGGCTACTGGATGCAGCAGGGCGCGACGACCCTCTGGGAAGATTGGAAGGGAACGCAGTCGCTCAACCACATCATGTTCGGCGATGTGAGCGCCTGGTTCTACAAGGCGATCGCCGGGATCAACCCGGATCCGGCTGCACCGGGCTGGGCGAACGTGATCATCAAACCCTCCGTGCCCCCTGGCATGCAGAGTGCGCGAGCGAGGTACGATTCGATCCGCGGCACGATCGCCAGTGCGTGGCAGATCGACGGCGCCAGGCTCACCCTCGTGGTCGAGATCCCGGCCAATTCGCGCGCGGCGATCTTCGTTCCGACGCCAGACGCGGATTCGGTCCAGGAAGGCGGCCAACCCGCGTCTGACGCGCCAGGCGTTCGCTTCGTCGAGAGTGCAAATGGCTACGTGCGCTACGACGTCGGGTCGGGTCGCTACACGTTCGAAGCGGCTCGCCCGCTGCCCTGAGCCAGGCCCTGCGAGCCGCCTCTAGGGCGCTTCGCCCCCGTAGTCGACGTAGATGGGGGACGACCAGGCCCGCTCCTCGGCCGGTGCCAGGCAGTCGTCCTCGCTGGTGAGACGGTAGTCGCCGTAGCAGGGGGCGACGGCAATGGCGTTGCCCCGGGCATCGAACCGGGTCCGCAGGGTCGCGGCGTTGATGGCCGGCGTCGCGATCTGGTGTGCGCGCACGTAGTAGGCCGTGTCGCGTCTCGCCGCCGGGAAATCCGGGTCGTCGAACTCCACCTGACAGCCGTCGGGGTCGGGCGCGCAGTCGAAGCTCCGCCAGGGGTCCTCGATCAGGGGAGCGACCGGTTCGCCCGGTCGCTGCTGGAATCGGATGCGGATGACGTCAATTCGAGCGATCGGTTGGCGGGTGTCGCCGGGGTGGTGGCACTCGTCGCGGCAGAGGTGATGAAGTCGCTCCGCGGAGAGCGCCGAGATGCTCTCGTCCGGGCAACCGGGCTGTTGCACCAGTGAGCCGGCGGCCCGTACCACGAAGCTCGGCGCGCCGCGAGTCGCGATCTCGCTGCCCATCGGCGTGCGCTCGCCCGCCTCGCTCACCAGATCGAACCACAGCAGGATGCGCGGTCCGCTCGTGCCGTACACCTCGCGGCGCATCAACGCGTCCCAGATCGAACGGCGGCCGCGGCCGGTCGCGTGGACCGCCACGATGCCTCCGGGATACATGAAGCTGGCCTCGCGCTCCGTATCGAAGAGCTGGCCCATGCGGTTGTCCTCGACTGGCTGGGCACGCCGGGGGTCCTCTACCTCGCCGGTGACGAAACCGCGCACCGTGTCGAAGGTCTCTCTTTCGTGGACGCCGCGTGCGTCGGTCATGACGATGCGATCGAACTGCTTGTATCCGGTGCCCGGGCGCGCCGCGTGATTGTCGGTAGAGGAGATGAATCCCCAGCGAAACCGGAGCGGACGTCCATCGGCCCCCAGCTCGTCGAAGTTCGAGATGGCGGTTCCGTACTGGGCGGTCTGGCCGGGGCGCAAGGTCATGGCCGGCTTGAAGCAGTCGCGACACTGGTCGCAGTCCAGCCAGTCCTCTGCGGTGGTGCCGGGCAGGATCCACTCCGGCGTCACGCCTGCGCTGAGCACGAGCTGCCGGGCTTCCTCGATCCTCGCGTCGCACTCGTCGGACGGCAGGTCGCCACAGCGGGCACGCATGATCTCACCCGCCTGCCAGCAGCACGGCAGGTAGTCCGGGGTCGGGGCAGGGCAGATGCGCTCGCCCGCTGAGTCGGTCAGGTACTCGGCGTAGTCGCGGAACTCTTCGCCGTTGCCGTGGCCCGAGCTGATTTCGACGAGTCGCTGCATCGCGGGATCGTGCTGCGCCCGGGTGAGCTGCACGTCGAGGCGAGCGCCCGGCGGCGCGTGGACGCCCCAGGCCAGTCCGTGGGGAATGACGAGGGTTTCCAGGTTCCATTCCGCGAGCTTGCGGAAGAGCTCTGCGGGCGTTGCCGCGTTCTCGCGACAGTTTGCTGGAAGCTCGCGCACGGGCACGCCCGCTTCGCAGTCGGGGATCTCGGATATGTCGGCCATGAACGACAGCACGTCCGCGTACTCGGAATAGCCGAAGAGATCGACGGCACCGGCCGCTGCGCGCATGGCCCAGCTCGGCGGTGCCGCCTGGTCGCCGACTGCCAGCGAAGTGATGGGCCGCGCCGGCAGCTCGTCGTCGGCGAGGCCCGGGTAGATCACGTTCTTGTGCCCGAAGTGTGTCTCGGGGCTCGGCCCCGTCTGCGTCCACTCCCAGCCCATGAACGCGACCAGGTCGGGGTCGCCATCGGCGCCCGCCCCCGCGACATCGTTGCACTGGCGGATGCTCTGCTTCGTCCGCTGCCACAGATCGGGCGTGAGCCCCTCGGCGTGGTCGTTGATCGAGAAGAAGTCGAGCCCCGCGCAGTGCCTGGCGAAGTCGCACGCGTCGGCTGGTGGATGCGCCCCCTCGCCGGAGAACAGCGGCAGCGAGTAGAGGAAGGCGTCGATCGAATAGGTGCTGTGAACGTGGAGATCCCCGAACAGGATCTGCTTCTCCGCGCGCGGAGGCGCTGCTCCGGCCCGGGCCACGGTGCGCTGCCGCTCGGCGATGGCCTCCCGCGAGATCCTCGGGCCTTCGATCGTGCCGGCCGGCCGCTCGGGCCCCTCGCACGCGAGCGCGATCCCCACCCATGCTCCGAGTCCCACAAGTGCGATCCGCTTTCGCCGACGCGCCATGTCCCCTCCCGAGGTCGCTCGTCGCAGACCATCGCCCGCTGAGACGGAGGTCGCTACGCAGACCCGCCATGCCGCGGGGCGGTGTCCGTCACCGACGGCGTTGTCGAGGCGATCGTGCGCTCGTGTCGCCGTTTGACATCACCGATCCCTGCGGTTGGTGCGAGTCGGTCCGGTGGCGACGGCTCCGCTGGAGGACACCTACGGTGCGGCGGCATCCGGCGCGTCGATCGCGACGCGGCGCGCCTCGTCGCGCATCGGCTGGGCGTCGGCTGCGAGCAGGAAGCCCGCGCGGACGCTGTCCTCGACCGCCTGATCGAATGCCTCCTGGTAGGCCGATGGGCTCCCGTAGAGCATTGTCAGGGCCTTCGGCGAGAAGGGCTCGGTGATTCCGAAGAGTCGGCAGAAGACCCCGCCCGAGTTTCCTTCGCCCGACAAGGTCGAGACCGGTACGTCGACGGGGGCGCTGCGGATGCCCCCGAGCGCGTTGCCGAAGCCGTCTCGCAGGATCCGGCCGGGATCCCCTGCGACCACGCTGAGGCGCGCCGCCGGCGGAGGTGGCGAGCCGTCGCGCGCCCAGCGACGCAGATGGTGGACAGCGGCCTTCAGCAGGTAGTGCTGAGGTCCATCGTTGATCGGGAGGGCGCAGCTCGCGATCGGAGAGTTTTCCTGAGGCACTCGGTTGCTGTCGCGCATGGCCACGGTGAGCTGATAGGCGTCGGCATGGGCGGTGCCCGCCGCTTCCCACAGGCGGAACCGGTCGCTGTCGGGCTGGCGTGCGCGATGGAATCCCAGGCCGATCAGGTCGGTCTCCGTCGCAAACGTGAGGACCGGTACCGTGAGGTCGTCGCGAATCCTCACGGGATCGGGTGCCTTGCGCTCGGGCTCGGGAGCCTGGCTGAGCGGAGCCGACCCGCCGCCGCGACTGTGCACGAGGAAGGCGTCGTAGACCCGAGCATCGGAGTGGACGGCGTTGAGGTAGGTGGCCAGGCGCGCCGCCGATTGCGACTCGCCGATCGCGATCAGCTCCTGGATCTCCGCGCCGTCGAGCGGGTCGGCGCCCTCGGGCTTACGCAATGCCCGGGCGACCTGGGCGAACAGGTCGTAGGAGTAGCTGTCCCCGGGATGGACGAGCGACGCGTAGCGCTTCGGGTCCCAGACCTTGAGCGCACCCGCATTGCCGAGTGCGGCGCGCGGGTGATCGGCCGGGAACCCGTCCACTCCCACGGCCTGGGCCGACACGCCCACCCAGGCGTAGCCGTCGCGCAGGAGCAGGCCGTGGAGGAAGGCCCAGTCGGGCCCGGCATCGAGGCCCCCCGACACATTGAGCCACTCGACGAGCACGGTTCCGTTGAAGCTCGCCGCATCGCGCGGCCTGCGAACCAGGATGCGGGTCCGATAGGGCGCACGGCCCGCCGGCGTCACGCTCCAGCGACCGTCGGGTGTCAGGGGCGCGTCGCTGGCAAATGCCCGGGCCGAGCCCTCGATGAAGAACTCCTCTTCCACGTAGCCGTGCGAAGTCAGGTCGAGAGCCGTTCCGATGAAGGGAAAGCCGTGCGCTCCGCCGGTGATCGGACCTTCCAGCGTCGGATGCGCGACCTCTGATGCCGCGGCAGAGGCGGCTCCGAGCAGGAGCGAGCAGACGAGGGCGAGGCGCGCCGTGGACATGCCCGCACTATGACTCACCGCCTCGGAAAGGTGTCACCCTTGGCGGCCCGCTGGGCTCCGCGGATCGCGGCGGCTCGCCCGGGCTCTCGCCGACCCGGCGCCGCTCGCGGTGGGCGAGGGTTCTGCGGCGATCTCGAATCTCGCTACCGTGGCCGCCATGCCCGGCTCCGGTGGCTCCTATCTTCATTTCGACGACGAGCTGGCGGCTGCTGGTGCCGGAATGAGCCTGTCGTTTCGCGCCGCGCTCCATCCCGAGCGCGATGCGATTCGGAGCGAGCACGGTGACCGCTCGTTCGCCGAGCTCAATGCACGCTGCAATCAGCTGGTGCGCGCCTTGCGAGCGCATGGGCTCGCAGCGGGCGACGCCGTGGCCATCGTTTCGCACAACCGTCCCGAGTTCGCGGAGCTGCAGTTTGCTTGTCTGCGCGCGGGCTTTCGACTCACGCCCGTGAACTGGCACGGCACGCCGGACGAGGTTGCCCACATCGTCGACGACTGCGAAGCGCGCGCGCTGGTGGTGGATGCGAGCCTGCCCGAAGCTGGCGCGCGGTCGCTCGAGCGGGCGGGGAGTCGGCTGGCCGCGCGCCTCGCCGTCGGCGGCGCGCTCCCGGGCTTCGAGCCGTACGCGGAGGCGCTCGCCGGCCTGGCCGAGCACGACATCGACGATCCGCGGCTCGGCGACGTGATGCTCTACACCTCGGGAACCACCGGCCGTCCCAAGGGGGTGAAGCGCCCGCCGCCCGATCCGAAGACCGCCGGTCTGGGGCTCCGGGCGATGACGGCCGTGTTCGGTTACCGCGCCGACGACGGCGACGTCTCGCTGGCGACTGGACCGCTGTATCACTCGGGGCCGCTCAATATCTGCATGCAGTGGCCGATCTCGTCGGGTGTGCCGGTGGTGCTGATGGATCGCTGGAGCGCGGAGGGGATGCTCGAGCGGATCGAACAGCACCGGATCACGCATACGTTCTGTGTGCCGACGATGTTCCATCGCCTGCTCGCGCTGTCCGAATCGGTGCGCACCCGCTACGACGTCTCGACCCTGCGCTTCATCATCCACGGCGCGGCGCCGACGCCCGTTGCCGACAAGCGCCGCATCATCGAGTGGTTCGGCCCGATCGTGACCGAAATCTTCGCGGCCACGGAGGGCCCGGGGACGTTCGTGAGCTCCGAGGAGTGGTTGAAGCGTCCGGGGACGGTCGGGCGTCCGAACCCGGACGACGTCCGGATCGTCGGCGACGACGGCACGCCGATGCCGGTCGGCGAGCCGGGGACGCTCTACCTGCGCTCGGCGCCTGGCTCGCGCTTCGAGTATTACCGGGCCCCGAAGAAGACCCGTGATGCGTTCGACGGCGACTTCTTCACGGTCGGCGATCTCGGCTACCTCGACGACGAGGGCTATCTGTTCCTGACTGGGCGCAGCGCCGAGCTGATCCTGATCGGCGGGAGCAACGTGTATCCGGCCGAGATCGATGACACGCTGCTGCTCCACCCCGAGGTGCGAGACGCCGCCGCGATCGGTGTGCCCAACGAGGAGTGGGGCGAGGAGGTGAAGGCGATCGTCAGCCTGGTCGACGGCGTGCGGCCGTCGCGTCAGCGGGCCGAGGCGATCCTCGCCTACGCACGCGACCGGCTGCCCTCGATCAAGGCGCCGAAGAGCGTCGAGTTCGTGGACGAGATCCCGCGAAGCCAGGCCGGCAAGCTCTACCGCAAGCGCCTGCGCGATCGCTACGTGTCGGACTGAGAGCCGGGGCACCCCGCGGAGAGGTGCGGATCGGCTCTATACTGCAGGCGTGGTGCGGGGGCTGGAGCAGCCGAGCGACGACGGAGCGACGCGCATCGCGATCGGACTGCTCGCCGCGACGCTGCTGAGCGCGGCGCTGCTCGGACTCGCCGCCTGGATCGGCGAGCCCGAGGCCGCCCGCGAACGACCCCATTCCGAGATCGTCGGCATGCGCCACGGCGGCGACGGCGCCGCGCTCACGGGCCCGTTGCTCGCGATCGGTGCGACCTTCGGGCTGGTGCAGATCGCCTTCTTCGGCCTGTGCTTCGCGCTCGGCGTTCGCCGTCGCGAGGGCCTCGGGCCGTGGCGCCGGCCACTGCTGCTCGGTCTCGCGGCCTTCGCGATCGTCTGGTTGCTGCTGATCGGAAGCTACGTCGGCTACCTCCACGATCCGGCAGGGACCGCGCGCTTGCTGGGCTTCCCGTTGCCGACGGCGATTCTGCTCTTTGGCATCTGGCCGCTGCCGGTGGTGTTTGCCGTCCTCTATCTGCGTCACTTCGATCACGTACTCGACGAGACGCGTCTGGCGCTCTTCCGGGCACGGCTCGAGGCGCTGCGCGCGGAGTCCGAGGACTGATGGAGGCGCTGCGCAACGAGATCACTCTTGGGCTCGTCACCGTCTATCTGGCTGCCTGCATTGCGATCGGCTTCTGGGCGATGCGGAGGACGCGCTCGAGCCGCGATTTCTTCGTCGCTGGCCGTCAGCTCGGCACCTGGGTGACCAGCATCGCCATCTTCTCGACGACGCTCTCGGGCTTCGGCTTCGTGGGCGGGCCCGGCATGGTCTACAGCATGGGGATCACCTCGGTCTGGCTGATCGTGACCTCGGTGACCGGCTACGTGCTGGCGTTCGTCCTGCTCGCGAAGCGGCTGCGGCTGCTGTCGGAGGCGCGGGACAGCGTCTCGCTTCCGGATGTGGTCACCGCGCGCTACGGCAGCGCGACGACGGGCGGGCTGGTCTCGCTCGCAATCGTGCTCGGCGTGCTCGGCTATCTCGCTACACAGATCCTCGCCATGGCGACCGTGCTGCAGGACGTGCTCGGTGCGTCGGTCGAATCCGCGTTCGCGGTCGACCGGGGCGCTGTCTCGCTCGAGGTGTGCACCGCGATCACCTGCGGCGTGCTGGTCGTGTACTGCACGACGGGGGGCATCATTGCGTCGGTCTACACCGATGTAATGCAGGGCGCGATGATGGTGGTCGCGGCGGTGCTCGTATGCCTGGCCGCCAACGCCGCGATGCAGGGCGGATTTCCGGCCATCGGCGCCGCGCTCGTGGCGGACGACCCGGAGGCGATCGGGCCGTGGGGGACGCTCGGCATGCTTGGTAGCCTGTCGTTCTTCTCGCTCTACCTGCTGGGCACGGCCGGCCAGCCCCACGTGGTAACCAAGCTGATGATGACGCGGCACGTAGGCAGTGCGAAGCAGATCCTGCCCTTGTCGCTCGCCGGCTATACGATGTCGGCACTGCTGTGGGTGAGTGTCGGCCTGGTGATGCGCGCGCTCGTCGTCTCGGGAGGGCATGAGCCGCTTGCCACGTCCGACATGGCTGCACCCGTCTTCCTGCAGCGCTATGCCCACCCGATCCTTGCGGGTCTCGTCTTTGCGGGGCTGCTGGCGGCCATCATGTCGACCGCCGACGCGTTCCTGAACATCGGCGCGGCGGCGCTGGTGCACGACCTGCCGAAGGCCGTCCGAGGTCGGCCCTTCGCAAACGAGCTCCGGGCCGCTCGCATCGCGAGTGTCGGCCTCACGCTGGTGGGCGCGGCCTTCGCGCTGTACTCGCACCACGTGAACGCGAGGATGATCGGCTTCCTCGGCATCTTCGGCAGTGCCACGTTTGCCGCCGCGCTGGTTCCAGTGGTGGCGATCGGGCTGAACTGGCGCCGGGCGACGCCACTCGCGGCCAGCTGCGCCATCGTGGTGAGCCTGCTGATCAACGTCGGTATCGAGGTGCTGGGTGTCCGGCTTCCGTTCGGAATCCACGGTGGCATCGTCGCGATGCTGTTCTCCCTTTCGCTCTTCTTCGGCATCTCACTCGCACAACGGCCGCCCGTGCTCGCTCCGGATGTGGAGGCGGTGTTCGATGTCTGACGTCACGTCGGCAGCCGGGCAGGCGCTCGCCGTTGCCCCGCACTTCGAGGCGTCGGCTGCGCCGCTGCGCGTCGAGCCGCTGGGTCGCGGTCACATCCACGTGACGTTCCATGCGATCTACGCCGACTCGGACCGCGATCTCGTGTTGCAGCAGCTGAACGAGCACGTTTTTCCCGACCTCGAGGCGGTGATGGGAAACATTGCCGCAGTGACCGGTCACCTGCGGCGGCGGGGTGGCGGCGTGCGCGGCACGCTCGAGCTGGTGGCCGCCACCGGGGGCGAGCTGCTGGTGCGCGACAGCATGGGCGCCGCCTGGCGCGCGTTCCGCTTCGTGGCGGGGACGCGCAGCTACGACGCGGTGCCCAACGACGACGTCGCGCGCGCGGCGGCACACGCCTTCGGGAGCTTTGCCGCGGCCCTGGCCGATCTCGATCCCGGCGGCCTCGCAGTGCCGATCCCGCACTTCCACGATCTGTCTGCCCGGCTCGGACAGCTGCGCGAGGCGGCTGGCACGAACTCGGTCGGCCGCCTCGAGGAGGTGACCGCGGAGTGCGACGCCATCCTCGGGTTGGGCGATACGATCGGAGGGGCGCTCGCGCGGGGCGGTGCCTCGCGCTTGCCGCGGCGCGTCGTCCACAACGACTGCAAGGTCAACAACCTGCTGTTCGACGAGGCGACCGGCGAGCCGCTCTGCGTCGTCGACCTCGACACCGTCATGCCGGGTCCCGTTCTGGTCGACTTCGGCGAGCTGGTGCGCACGGCGGCCTGCGACGCGGCCGAGGGCGAGCTGGATCTCTCGCGGGTGGTCTACTCGCCCAGCCGCTTCGAGGCCCTTGCGGACGGATACCTGGCCGGCGTCGGCCCGGTGCTGACCCCGAGTGAGCGCACACTGCTGTGGGCCGGACCGCCCTGGATGGCGCTCGAGAACGCAGCGCGCTTCCTGGCCGATCATCTCGGCGGCGACCGCTACTTCCGTGCTGGCGACAACCGGGCTCGCGCCCGCGCGCAGCTGCGGCTCGCCGAGCAGCTCTGGGAAGCCCGGGATGCGCTGCGCTCGGCGCTGCGGTGACCAGCGTCAGGTGGGAGTTCACGCTGACACGCCGGCGGGTTAGGATCGAGCCGGGCAATCGGGCCCTTGCGGCGGACCGGGAGGACACGCATGGCCATCTATCAGCCGATCGACAGTGAGGGTCACCGGCGCCGCCTCGAGCTGTACAGCCCCGTCGATCTCGAGTCGATCGGAACGATCGACTGCGCGACACGCGACGACGTGCGCGCGGCGCTCGAGCGCGCGCGCAAGGCGCAGCCGGCCTGGAAAGAGCTGTCGTTCCAGGCGCGCGCCCGCTTCGTTGATCGCTTCATCGCCCGGTTCCTGGAGCGTCAGGACGAGGTCCTCGAGGTCATTGCGCAAGAGACCGGCAAGACGCGGACCGAGGCGATCCAGATGGAGCTGCTGGCCCCCCTGATGGCGGCGTCCTATTACGCAAAGCGAGCGGAGCGGTTCCTCCGGCCGCGCAGGCGCCGTATCAGCGGCCTGCTCGGCATGGGCAAGCAACTGCGGATCGCCTATCTGCCACTGGGTGTCGTCGGGATCATCACGCCGTGGAACGGCCCAGTCGCGCTTGCGGTGAATCCGATCGTCCAGGCGTTGATGGCCGGCAACGCGGTGTTGCTCAAGCCCTCGGAGGTCACGCCCTTCTCGGGTCAGCTCGTGGTCGAGATGTTCCACGAGGCGGGGCTCCCCGACGACGTGCTTCAGGTGCTGGTCGGCGATGGCGAGACGGGGGCGGCCCTGGTGGATGCCGGGGTCGACAAGATCTCGTTTACCGGCAGCGTCGCCACCGGCCGCAAGGTGGCCGAGGCCTGCGGTCGCCAGCTGATCCCGTGCACGCTCGAGCTCGGCGGCAAGGACGCGATGATCGTCTGCAGCGATGCGGATCTCGACCGCGCGGCTGCCGGCGCGCTGATCGGTTCGTGTATGAACACGGGTCAGTACTGCTGTGGTACCGAGCGCATCTACGTGGTCGATGAGAACCACGACGTCTTCGTCGACAAAGTGGTCGAGCGGGCGCGGCAGCTGCGCCAGGGCGACCGCGGCGAATACGACGTCGGCGCCATCTTCTGGGACAAGCAGATCGAGATCGTCGAGCGCCACGTCGGAGATGCCGTCGCCCAGGGTGCACGAGTGCTCGTCGGCGGCCGCCGGAATCCAGACCTCAAGGGTCTCTACTACGAGCCGACCGTCATCGTCGACGTGAACCACGACATGGAGCTGATGCAGCAGGAGACGTTCGGGCCGATCGTGGCGATCCAGCGCGTCGCCGACGAGGCCGAGGCCATCGCGCTGGCCAACGACTCGGGGTATGGCCTCAACGGCAATGTCTGGACGCGGGACAAGGAGAAGGGCTTCGAGATCGCGCAGCAGCTCGAGACGGGTGGCGTCTGCGTGAACGACATGGCTGTCACGTACGGCATCCCCGAGGCCCCGTTCGGGGGGCGCAAGGCGAGCGGCGTGGGGCAGGTCAACGGCAAGAAGGGCCTGCGCAGCTACGCGCACGAGCTGCCGGTCATCATCGACCGCAGTAGCAAGAATCGCTACCGCGGAGGATATCCCTACACGCGCAAGGCGGAGGACGGCATGCTCCGTTTCGCGAAGTTTCTGTTCGGCAGCGCTGTGCTGCGGAGGTGGCTCGGGTGAATAAGCACGGAAAATAATGAATAAACAATATCTATGGAAAAAATCTATTATGTGTGATTGAAATTACATGCTAGACTGGGGTCGCGTCTGGCTGGTATCATCGGGCGCCGCAAGCACAGGGACCCTCGACCTCAGGTGGGCCTCGACACATGCAGCTTCGTACCCCGTCCACTCGCCGTGGGAGCCGCGGCCGGCCTCGCCGCTGGGATCAGATCGACCTCCAGCCGGCGACCGGCGACCGGAATCTGGAAGAACACGCTTATGAGCAGGGCCGACGCAACCTGCCCCCGGCGGGTGCCGCCGTCCCGGACGCGATGGAGTGCCTGATCTCGGATCACTTCGAGAGTGAGCACCAGTCGCTGACGCTCCGCGTGCTCGACCACGTCCGCCAGACCTATCGCGCCGCCCTCGACGGGCTCGCCCACCGCACGCCGCACGCGCTGACCGGGCTGATGGCCCGCCTCCAGGTGGAGGTGACGGCTTCCACCATCTCCGACAAGACCGAGCTGCTGCGCCGCCGCGAAGAGGAGCGCGCTGCGCGGCAGTACCTCAAGAAGTTTCGCGCGGCCGAGCACATCACACGGCCGGCCGAGATGCCCAGCTCGCGCGTGTTCCACTTCGCGATCGTCGCGGTGGTGATCGTGCTCGAGTCGGCGGCCAATATGTACTTCTTCGCGCAGGGCAGCGAGCTCGGCCTGCTCGGCGGCTTGCTTCAGGCGTTGATCGTCTCGCTCGCCAACGTGGGGCTCGCGGTTGCGACCGGCATGTTCGTTTTGCCGTACCTGAATCACCGGCGCCCCAGCGCGGTGATGCTCGCCAGCTTTGGCCTCTCGATGTTCGTTGGCTTCGTGTTGTTCTTCAATCTCGCGGCCTCGCACTATCGCGATCTGCTCGAGGTCGATTTCGACGGGGCGATGGTGCAGGCGCTGCCGTCCCTGATGCGTGATCCGACTGCGTTGAGCTTCAACAGCCTCACGCTGCTCGGGGTTGGCCTGCTCGCGGCTGGGCTCGGTCTCTACAAGGGCTACACTGCCGACGATCGCTACCCGGGACTCGGCAGGGCGCAGCGGCGCTACATGGCGGCGCGCGGCCGATTCGAGGTCGAGGTGGACAAGGTGCGCAGCTCACTGATCGACACCGCGCGCCGCGTTCGCGAGGAGACCACCTCCCTGCTGAAGCGCAACGCCGATCGTCTGACCCGCGTTGCCTCGCTGCTCGAGGACGTTCGCACCGTCGAGCAGGGCTACGAGAACCTGCGCGGTCAGCTCGAGACCGAGTGTCATCACAGCCTGCGTCGTTACCGCGAGGCCAACCAGCTGGTGCGCGATCTCGCCAAGCACCCCGCGCCGGAGTACTTCAAGCGCTACCCGGAGTTCGAGAACGCGCTGAGCGGCCGCGAGCTGTTCGGCCATCAGCTCCAGCTCGCCGAGAAGAGCCTGCGCCGCGAGCACGAGGAGCAGGAACGGCTGGTCGAGAGCGTGGCGCAGCTCAATATCGAGATGGCCCGCCGGGTCCAGGCGACCTCCGACCGGATCGACGCCTTCGTAGCCGGTGCCTCCGACTATCTCGACCTCGAGATCTCCGTCGATCCGGCGGGAGGCGAAGGGCGCTACTCCTCGCCGGAGCTGCTCTCGGGCGAGCTCGGACCCGACGGCTTCGAGTTCTGATCGCTTGGCAGCGACGCGCGAGGACTGGCTCGGCTGGGTGCTGATCGGCGGCTGTCTGCTGCTGGTCGGTTCGGCGTTTGCCGCTGCGGCCTGGCTGCAGGCCGGCAAGCTGGAAGTCGACCCCGAGACCCTGTGCCCCGTCGACGCCCCGCCGCTAGCGCACGTAGTGTTCCTGATCGACAAGACGGACCCGCTGACCCAGCGGAGGGTCGAGACACTGACGGCCGAGCTGCACGAGGCGCGGCGCTCGCTCGGGATCGGCGAGCGCCTGTCGGTGTTCCTGATCCACGACCGCGTCGAAACCGAGTTCTCGCCGCTCTTCTCGCGTTGCAGCCCGGGCCGTGGTGCGCAGGCGAACGAGCTGTACGAGAACCCGCGCATGATCCAGCGCGTGTTCGACCAGGCCTTCGGCGAGCCGGTCGAGCAGGCGCTCGCCGAGCTCGTGCGCGCGACGACGGCCCCACGCTCGCCGATTCTGGAGGCGATCCGACTCGTCGCCGAGTGGCCGCCGTTCCGCGACGCGTCGCGGCGGCGCCTGATCGTGGTCTCGGATCTGCTGCAGAACGTCGACGAGCTCTCGCACTATCGCCCCCTGCCGTCGTTCCAGGAGCTGGCACAGGGCGACTATCTCGCGCGCATGCTGCCGGATCTCGAGTCGGTCCAGGTGAGTCTCCAGCTGATCGAGCGACCAGTCGGGGGAGCGGTCCCCCCGATCCAGGACGCCGAGCACGCTGCCTTCTGGGACGGCTACTTCGCCGCGGCCGGAGCGCGGCGGGCTCCCTGAGCCGGGGCGGCCAGGCCGCTAGGGATCGAGGCGCGCGGTGGCGCTGCCCGACAGCACGGGCTCGCCGTGCTGGTTGCGGGTCTCCATGGCCAGGTCGGCCTCGGGCGGATCGGCGCGCACCTGCGTCACCGTGAGGTGCGTGGTCAGCGAGTCGCCGGGCCAGACCTGTGCCACGAAGCGCGCCCTGTAGCGCAGCAGGCGCCCATCGCCCACGAAGTGGGTCAGTGCCTTGCCCGCCAGGCCCATCGTCAACATGCCGTGGGCGAAGGTGCCCGGGTAGCCCCTCGCCTTCGCGTAGGTCTCATCGGTGTGAAAGGGCTGGAAGTCTCCGGAGGCTCCGGCGTACATCACGATCCGTGTGCGCGACAGGTCTTCGACCACGATTTCCTCGTGGCTGTCACCCGGTCGGAGCTTCGAGGCCTGGAGCGTCACCCTCAGGTCACCTGGTTCTCGGTGCCGACGCCGACGAAGCGCGCGGTGACGACGAGCTCGCCGGCCTCGTTGCGGTACTCGGTGATCGTCTCCGAGAACGACAGGGTGCCGCCGCGCCGCCCCTGCTTCTGCCAGCTGCGACCGCTGCGGATCGTGGCGCAGAGCGTCTCGCCCGGCCGGATGGCGCGGTGGTACTCGAACTCCTGCTCCGCGTGGAAGCCGAGCCCGCCGCTCGCGCCCGGTGGCTCAGCGGGACCGATCGGCTCGCGTCCGGAGCCGTACCAGGCCCTGCCGTGATGGGGCCGGCGGTCGTACTCGGGGTCCCAGTGCTCGGCGGCCTGCGTGAAGGTTGGAGGAGCGATCACGCCGCCGCACTCCGTTGTGGCTGCGTAGGCTGGATCCGAGTAGATCGGGTTGGGGTCGTCGAGAGCGCGAGCAAACAGCTCGATGTGTCCGGCCTCGACGGGAAAGCGATGGCTGCGCATGGGGTCGACGGCCCCGACTAGCTTCGCAGGACCTCGAGCTGCTGCTTTCGCGCCTCGAGGTACTTCCTGTACTGCTCGGCGGACTTCTTGCTGTTGTCGAATCGGGCGGCAGCATCGAACGAAGCCCGCGCGCCCTTCCAGCTCTCGCGGTTCATTCGGGCCACGCCGCGCAGCAGATGGACGTTTCCCCGATCCTTCAGCTCCTCGTGGTCGAGCGCTTTGCCGAGCGCCTCGTCGGCCTCCTTCCAGCGCTGCTTCTGCACGTAGGCCTGTCCCAGACGCATGTATAGATCTCCGTCTTCGG
>JAYZFK010000070.1:0-12404 GCA_036336835.1 Myxococcota bacterium
CAAGGCGGCGCAAGAGGAGGCGCGCATCCAGGGCCGCAGCTTTGCCGCCCTGCTCGAGGGCACCGGGCAGCCCCACGAGAGCGACGTGCAGGTGGACATGATGAACCGCTGCTGGACGGTCCGCACCGCCAGCCACAAGGCGGTGTTCCACTGGGCCCACCGACAGGGCGCCGAGCTCTACGACCTCGCGGCAGACCCCGGAGAGATGACCAACCTCGCCGCCAAGAGCGCGCAGCGCCCCGTGCTCGCAGCACTGCTCGAGCGGATGGACGACCGGCTGGCTCGCAGCGGCCACCCCTACCGCGAGCAAATGTTGGACGCCGCCCGAGCCAGCTCCGGCCTCAAGGCCTGAGACACGACGCCCCGTCCCACGTCCCCGGGCGCGGTCCGGCGGTCCGGCGATTCGGCGATTCGGCGATTCCGCGGCTGGGCTCGCCCACCCCGCAGTCGAGCGCGCGCGGCGCGCCCGCGCGTCAGCCGAGCGCGATGTCCCGGTGCTGCGCGAGGTAGTCGTCGATGTGGGCGGCGATCTCGTCCGGGTACTCGAGCAGACCGAAGTGCGTTGCGCCCTCCACCGTGCGGAGCACGGCGTCGGGCATCTCGTTGGCCATCCGAACCGACAGATGCGCCGGCGTAAAGCGATCCGCTGCGCCTGCGATCACCAGGGTCGGGGTCGAGATCTCGGGCAGCAGGTCCCACGCCGCGTGCCGATCGAGCTGCTGGAAGATCTCGGCATAGGCGCTCATGTCTATCTGCACCCACTCCTCGGCGAGCTCGCTGAAGGCATCCGTGTCCAGGGACGGCGCCACCACTCCGAGGCGCTGGCCCGCCCACGCCAGGCCGCCGATCACCAGCGGCGAGCGGGCTAGAGGGGGGCCGGCGTTCTCGAGGCCGCGGCCAATCCGGCGCATCGCCGCGAAGATGGCGGGGGCAATCCGCTCGGTGAGCGGGGAATCGAAGGCCGTCGTCAGCGCATGGCCCTGCGTGCCGTGGACCGCGACCAGCGCGCGTGGCAGCTCGGGATGCGTGACGTGAAGCGCGAGGCTCACCTGCACGCCCATGCTCCAGCCGACCAGGATCGGGTCGGATACGCGCTCGTGCTCGATCAGCCGCACCAGATCGCGGGCGTGGTCGGCGATCGCGTACGCGTCGGGCGTCCCGGCCGGCCCCGACCCGTAGAGCCCGCGGTAGTCCCAGCACAGGATGCGAAAACGCGGAGAGAAGTGTTCGATCAGTCTGCGCCAGACGACCATGTTGCCGCCGAGCCCATTGCACAGGATCATCGTGGGCCCATCGGGCAGCCCCGTCCGGTAGAAGGCGATTTCGGTGCCGTCGAAGCTTTCGAGCCGGTGGGCCGACAGCGGAGCCCGTCTCATGCACGCGCGGTTTCGAGGCGGAGCCGTCCGTCGCCATCGCGTGAGCGCCCGACGCGGTACACCGGCCGAAAGCCCAGCTCGCGGCGTGCGCGCGAGGTGTCGAGCGTGAAGCCGTAGCGCTGCTGGACCCCCCCCAGCAGCGAGCGCGCCCGTCGGCCGCGCGTCAGATGGAGCCCGTGCGAGATGGCCGAGAGCAGCGGGCCGGGCAGTGCGAGCTCGCCGCGGGCGGTCCACTCCGCCAGGCGCGACATCGGCACGGCCTCGCGCCCCGCGATGTTGAAGATGCCGGAAACGTTCGCGTGCATGGCCAGGGCCAGGGCGCGCACGGCGTCCTTGTCCGAGATCAACGCGCACATCGGATCGAAGCCCATCGGCCGGATGCAGCGCCCGGTCGACTCGTCGAACGACGGATTCATGAACACGAAGCCGCCCGAGGCGACGACCGTCGCCGAGCGCAGCAGCGTGATGCCGAGGCGCTCGTTGTGGAGCTCGTTGTGGAACAGCATGTCGGAGTCGATCCAGGCGCGCGTCTCGGCCGGCACATTGGGCGAGAGATCGAGCTCGCTCTGCTCGGTGAAGCGATTCGAGTTGCCGGGAACCAGGCGGTAGACGAAGGCGCTGCCGAGCACTACGAGCCGGCGGATGTCGCCGTGCTCGAGGCAGTAGTGCAGCAGCAGGCGCGCCTCGGCCGTCCGCTGTGCGAGCCCGGCGAGCTGGGGAGGACCGTCCTCGCGCGGTCCGTGCGGCGGCAGGTGGATCAGCGAGTCGATCTTGGCCTCGCGAAGTCGCACGGAGTGGAACAGGTCGTGCACCGAGCGATGCCGCGCGAGATCGACCCGCGCGTAGGCGACGCGCTGCACCGGCGCGGCCAGGAAGCGATCGAACGCGTTCGGCGGCGGTCCCGCGCCCACCGCCAGGATCCGGTCGACGCGCTTGTCGTAGTAGAGCGACTTGATCAGTCGGCGACCGATCGGCGCGTCGGCGTGGGTGACGAGAACGTTCCGTCTCACGGAGCCTCTCCTGCTAGCGGTGGCGGTCGACGAGCTCCTGGACCACCTGCTGAACCTCGCGCGCCAGCGACTCGATGACGCTGGAATCGAGCTCGTCGGGGGGGGTGTCGTAGCGCTCGTGCAGGTGGAGCGGCTCGCCGTACACGATTCGGTACGAGACCGGGTAGGGCAGCAGGCCGAGCGGCCCGAACCACGGGAAGGTCGGCGTGATCGGGAACGCCGGCAGGCCGAGGCGCTTGGCCAGCCCCTCGAAGTTGAAGAGCACGGGCATCTGGTTCTCGCTGCCGATCACCGCCGTCGGCACGATCGGCGCGCGCGCCGCGAGTGCCTGCTCGACGAAACCGACCCGGAACGGCCGCAGCTGGTAGCGATCCGAGATCGTCTTGCGCACGCCCGCGACGCCTTCCGGGAAGACCAGGATCAGCTGCTGGTCGTCGAGCAGATCGGTGCAGTTCTCGCGGGTCCCGGTCACCTGCCCGCCCCGCGCGTAGAGCACGTTGATCCACGGCAGCGAGCCGGCCCAGGTGTCGACCACCGAGCGCGCGAGCCGAGGCGGATCGGTGTGCATGATCGTGTCGGCGACGATCATCGCCGCGTCGAACGGCAGCACACCCGCGTGATTGCTGCACAGGGCGGCCGGCCCGCGAGCCGGGATGTGCTCGTGGCCCTCGCTCTCCACCCGGAAGTAGTACTTGTACAGCGCATAGAAGAATGGGAACGCGCGCCGCGTGACCTCGGGCGAGAAGCCGAACCGGTCGTACGCGGACTCGCCGTCCGCGAGATAGGCCAGCGCCCCGACCCGGCGCATCACGTCCTCGGGGACGAGCGACTCGAGCACCCGCAACGGCTCGCTCCGCCCAAGCTCCGAGAGCGGCGGCGGCGCGTGCGCGGTTGCTTCCGCGGTGCCTCGGTCGTCGAGCCCCGGTGGCTCGCCGACAGGGCGAAGCGCGGCGGGCGGCGGGTCGAGCCCGAGCTCCTCGAGTCCCTGCACGAACGGGTCGGGCCCGCTCGGCGGATCGAAGGGGTTCGAGCCGAGCGCCGTGGGCTCGGCCTTGCCGTCGGAAGGGCTCGCAGGAGGCTGGGTGGGAGTGCTCATTGCGGGCTCTCCGGATCCGCTTGCGCGCGCGCCTCGAGCTCCTCGGCGAGCGCGGCCATCGCGTGGGCGCCGCGGTCGCTCGGCGCGTACTCGATGATCGTGCGGCCCCGCGACTGCGCCTCGTCGATCTTCACGTGGTAGCCGACGATCGTGTTCGCGAGCTCCTTCGGGAAGCGTCGCTCGAGCTGCGCGAGGATTTCGGCTGCGAGCTTGGTGCGCCGGTGGAAGGTCGGGATCACCATCGCGACGCGAAGACCCGGATTGCCGTAGCGCGTGCGCACGAGCTCGAGCGTGCGCAGCATCTCGGCGCTGCCCTCGAGCGCGAGGTAGGTGAGCGGCACCGGAATCACCACCTCGTCGCACGCCCGCAAGACGTTGAGCGTGATCGAGCCGAACGAAGGCGGCGCGTCGAACATCACGTAGTCGTAGCCGGAGAGCTCGCTCGACGCGGCGAGGGCCTCGGCCAGGCGGCCGGTTGGTTCTCCGCCCTCGGATCCCGCCCAGGCCGGATACAGCGCCAGCGACTTGTTCGACACCACGATGTCGAGATTGGGGATCCGCGTCGGCAGGGAGGGCAGGGCGGGCTGCTCCCGGCGGTCCGGGCCATCGAGCAGCGAGTCGATCAGCAGCTCGATCGAGGTGCGGCGCTGCGCTCGGACGTCGATGCCGAGCGACTTGCCGAGATGCCCCTGTGGATCCATGTCGATGGCGAGCACGCGTCGGCCGCGCTTCAGGCACAGATGGGCGGCCAGGTTGGCGACGAGCGTGGTCTTTCCGCTCCCCCCCTTCTCGTTGATGAACGCGATCCGGCGCGGCATCAGCTGCCTCTCCACGGCCTGGGGGCCGACATCCGATCCTGGAGCCGGTCGTGCGCTCCGGAAGGCGAGCGCTCGCGTGAGGGTGCTGCCGGGCATGCGCCCGGCTCCACCCACCCGGTGTCCACAGCAACGCTGGACCTACATGAACCCCCGTTTGAATTCCTACTCGGCACGAGAGGGGCTGTCAATGCTGCAGTCCCAGAAGCGGACAGGATTGGTCGCAGGACCTGGGGGCGAGCGGCCCCGTGATAGACTCAGCGACTCCATGCGGATTGGGATCCAGTTCAACCCGCGCCGCAGCGCGAGCCTCGACGCGATCCTCGACGCGTTTGCGAAGGCCGAGCAGGAGGGCTTTCGGAGCGTCTGGGTCGGCCAGGTCTTCGATCACGACGTGCTGACGCTGCTGGCGCTGGCCGGCATGCGCACCGCACGCATCGAGCTGGGCACTTCGGTGGTTCCGCTGCCGCCGCGTCATCCCACGGTCCTGGCCCAGCAGGCGCTGACGACGCAGCTGGCGACGCAGGGGAGGCTCTGCCTCGGCGTCGGCTGCGGCCACCCGGAGATCCTCGATCGCAAGCTCGGCCTCGAGTCCGACCATCCGCTGGCGCGCACGCGCGAGGCGCTCGAGGTGCTGAAGCCGCTGCTGCGGGGCGAGTACGTCAAATACGCGGGCACCTATCAGCGCATGCGCGTCGGCACCCCGATCGCCGGAGCCGAGCCGCCGAGCCTGATCCTGGCGGCGCTGGGCCCGCGGATGATCGAGCTGGCGGGCGAGCTCACCGACGGTGTCACGGTCGTGTACGTGGGCGCCGAATACGTGGCGGAGCGCGTGCGGCCGCGGCTTCCGCCCGCCGCCCGCATCGTGGCGAGCCTGCCAGTCGCCGTCACCGACCAGCCGCAGATCGTCGGGCTCGCGATCGACGAGGCCATCGCGCCGTCGGTGGCGCTGCCCGCCTATCAACGCGTGCTGCGGGCTCAGGGGGTCGAGCGCGTCAGCGAGCTGTCGCTGATCGGCTCGCTCGCGCAGGTCGAGGACGGGCTGGCCCGGCTGGCCGAGAGCGGCGTGACCGACCTGAATTCCATTCTACTACCCGTTGCGGACGATCCGGGCTCGGCGCCGCGCACGCGCGAGCTGCTGTCCGAGCGGGCCCGCGGCGCCGCCTAGCCGCGCTCCGGACAGCGAGGCACGGCCCGTCGGTGGCTCCCGCCGTCTCAGCCTGGCAATGCCTTCGTTAGGCGTTGGCGCGCTGGGCCCCGCGCACCAGCTTGCCCGGCAGGGCGCCCGTCGGCTTCCCGTTCTCGTGGGTCACCTCGCCGGAGACCACTGTGGCCACGTAGCCGCTCGCGCGCTGCACCAGTCTTCGGCCGCCCGCGGGCAGGTCGTAGAGGATCTCGGGGGGGTGGACGCGCAGCGCCTCCCAGTCGATCAGGTTGAGGTCGGCCTTCATGCCGGGTGCGATCAGACCGCGGTCGTGGAAGCCGACCAGCTCGGCGGTGGCGCGTGTCTGCTGATGCACCAGCCACTCGAGCGGCAGGCCCTCGCCCCGCGAACGATCGCGGCCCCAGAGCGTGACGAGGCTCGTCGGGAAGGAGCCGTCGCAGATCAGGCCCACGTGGGCGCCGCCGTCGCCGAGCCCGGGCACCGTGTGCTCGGAGAGCAGCATCTCGCGCACCACGCCGAGGTCGCCGTCGGCGTAGTTTGCAAACGGGCTGTAGAGCAGGGTGTGTCCGTCGCGCTCGAGCATCAGGTCGAGTGCGCACTCCGCCGGCGAGACGCCGCGCTGGCGCGCGATCGACGCCACCGAGAGCTCCGCACTGGGCTCGTAGTCCGGCGGGTCGTGCATCACGAAGATGTTCTCGAAGCGACCGGCGACCATGCGCAGACGCTCGGGCGGCTGCTCGGCGAGCAGGCGCGCCCGCAGCTCGGGATCGCGCAGCTGTTCGAGCTTGCGCGCGTGCGGCAGCGCGTGGAGCGGCGCAAAGCTCGGGTGGCCCGAGAACGGGTGGATCGTCGTCTCCAGCCCGAGCAGCACGCCGATCGGACGCGTCGCCACCTGCGCCTTGATCGGCAGCCCATCGTCGGCAGCGCGGCCGATCAGATCGAGCAGCTTGCGCCAGCCGCCGGGCGCGTCGGGTGTCTGGAGCACGCTGATCGACATCGGGCGGCCCGAGGTCTCGACCATCTTGCGCAGCAGCGCGAACTCGGAGTCGAGGTCGGCGAAGTCGCCGACGGCCTCGATCACGCCGCAGCCGGCCTCGCGCAGGCCGCGCCCGATGGCGAGCAGCTCGTCCTCGGTCGCAGTCAGGCTCGGCGTGAGCTCGCCGTCGCGCGAGCGGTGGTTCCGGGTGCGCGAGGTGGTGAAGCCGATGGCGCCGGCGAGCACCGCCTCGCACGCCAGCGCGGCCATCTGCTCGAGCTCCGGGGCGGTGGGCACTGCCGTGTGGTCGCCGCCGCGCCGGCCCATCACGTAGGCGCGCAGCGCGGCGTGCGGCAGCTGCGCGCCGACGTCGACCGCCAGCTCGCGGCGCTCGAGGGCGTCGAGGTAGTCCGGGAAGCTTCGCCAGTCCCAGGTGAGGCCCTCGGCGAGCGCCGTGCCCGGGATGTCTTCGACGCCTTCCATCAGCGAGATCAGCCAGTCGTGCTCGTCGGGCGCCGCGGGTGCGAAGCCGACACCGCAGTTGCCCATCACGACGGTCGTCACCCCGTGCCAGCACGACGGGGATAGATAGGGATCCCAGGTGGCCTGGCCGTCGTAGTGGGTGTGCACGTCGACCCAGCCGGGCGTGACCAGCAAGCCCTCGGCGTCGAGCTCGCGCGCGCCGCGCTCGGCGATGCGACCCAGCTCGACGATGCGTCCGTCGCGCACCGCGACATCGGCGTCGAGCGCCTCGCCGCCACTGCCGTCGATCACGCGTCCGTTGCGAATCACCAGATCGTGCATGGTCGTCTCCCCGCTGGCTGTCCAGAGAGTACTCCCCCGCGGCCGCCCGGAGGTAGTCCGTGTGGCGGAAACGGCACGGGTGGGCGCGTTGGCGCAAGAATTCTGGCCACAACACGGGCTTGCCGACCACTGGACCGTACGGCTGGCAGGTCATATCGCGACTGGAACCCTGACCAGAACGCCGGAGCCGACCTCGAGCGTGAAGCTCGGCTTCGGGCTGCAACGGTGCGCACGCTACTGCTCCCCTGCCGCAAGCAAGCGCTGGCTGAGCGTCGTCGCGATCGGGCGGCCGGGGGCAAACCCCCGGCCGCCCCCCAGCGGTGTCGAGGCGTGCGCCGTCAGCCGTGCGGCGGCGCCGAAGCCGATGGACGCCCGCGCGCTGGCCCCGCCAGGCGCGCGAGCTGCCGCGCGCGGCCGAGCTCGCCGGCGAGCTTGGCGAGATCGAGCTGGCTCAGCAGCCCGACCGTGATTGGCCGCTTGGCGTCCCAGAAGACGCGGGCCGCGAAGAACTCCTGCGCGGGGGCGGACTCGAGCAGCTCGAGCAGGAAGTGCGCTTCCGACTCCGAGCGGCAGGGCAGGCCGTAGGCCGTGTCGTCGAGCACGCTGGGCCGGCCCGCGACCGGCCCCAGGACGCGAAAGCGCAGCCGCTTGTACAGGCCCGAGATCGCCACCTTCCAGGGCGCGAACGAGTACGGCCCCACGCCGAACACCGCAAAGCGCGCACGGCCGCGGTAGATCGCGCTGCGCCGCGCGTCGAGCCGCTCGCCGTGGCGGCACAGATAGGCCCAGGCGAGTGGCGCCCGCTCGGCGAGCGCGTCGGTGTTCTCGCCCGTTGTGCGCTGCGGCACCAGCAGCCAGCGCCGCTCGCTGCGGTGCGGCGCGGCGTCGCTGCCGAGCTGCGCGCTCTTGCACAGCGGAAACAGCAGCTCGGGCTCGACCTCGACCCGCTCGCCGAGACCGTTGACCAGCCCGCTCGCCGTCTCGCGCAGCTCCATCACGCGGACGCAGTCGTGCTTGATGCCCGAGCGCCAGCGCCAGGGGGCCGGGCTGGTGCCCGCAAGGTGCGCCCAGCGCCCGTGTGCTGCGACGTCCGAGACGAGCCGGCCCGCGCGCAGGCCGAACGACGGGGTCTCGCCGGGCGACGCGCGCCGGTCGAGCGTCGGGTGGACGCGGCACTCGCGCGCCGGCGGGCCCGCACTGCTCGAGACGACGAGCAGGCAGGCGTCGACCGAGGCGCCGAAGTGCGCCGCCGCGTCGATCCGGTAGAGCTCGGCCGCCGCCAGCGGCGCCCGGTCCGTCCACGCGCGTTCGAGCAGGCGGCGCGCCACCTGCGTCTTGCACAGCACGGCGAGCGTTGCGCGCCGGCCCGCCAGCCACTCGAGCGAGCGCTCGAGCATCCACTGCGAGATGTCGAAGTTGCTGCGGCCGGTGAGCGCCGCCAGCCCTGGGAGCCGCCCCGCGTTCGACTTCGGCGGCAGGTTGTCGCTGCCCAGCCGGCCGAGCGCGGCGTTGGTCACCCACGGCGGGTTGCCGATCACCAGCAGCGGATCGGGCAGCGCCGCGAGACAGCTCGCCCACTCGACCGCGAAGAAGTCCGCCTCGCGCAGCTCGCAGTGCGCCGTCGTGCGCAGTGCGCGCAGCGATGCCCGAGCCGTGCGCAACGAGCCCCGGTTGCAATCGAGCCCGAGCGCGTGCTCCACCGAGGCGAAGCGCTCGAGCGCGGCGAGCAGCAGGCTGCCGGTGCCGCACGTCGGCTCGAGCAGTGAGGCGGGGCGCAGCCCGTCGCGCACCAGCACGTCCACCACGGCGCGGGCGAGCGCCGGCGGCGTCTGGAAATCGCCGAGCTCGACCTTGCGTCTACTCTTGCCGGGCGCCACGACGCCCGAGAGCCTAGTGCGTCGGCTCGCCTCTTCGCATCGGGGTGGCGCGGCGCGCGCAGTCAGTCGGTGCGCAGCGGTCGGAAGAACGCGCGGATCTCGTCGATCAGCAGCTCCGGCGTCTCGAGGGCGGGGAAGTGGCCGCCGGTGGGCGCCTCGAACCAGCGCTGGATGTTGAACGCGCCCTCGACGCGCTCGCGCGGCGGCGCGCCGATCCGCGGCGTGAACTGGAGCGCTCGCTCGGGCGGCGGCTCGCCCTCGGGCTTGCTCGAGGCGCGCTCGAGGAAGAAGCCGGTCGGCACCTCGACCCGCTCGCCGGGCTGGAGCAGGGCGGGGTGGTGTCGGCTCTCGTAGTAGAGCCGCGACGCGCTGTTGATCGTGCCCGTGAACCAGTAGATCGCGATGTTGGTCAGCACGATGTCGCGCTCGATTGCGGAGTCCAGATCGCCGTCGCAATCGCTCCACGCGCGCCACTTCTCGGCGATCCAGGCGGCGAGCCCCACCGGCGAGTCCGTCAGCCCGTAGGCCAGGGTCTGCGGCTTGCTGCCCTGGATGGCCACGTAGCCGGACTCGGCCGCGGCCCAGCGGCGTCGGCGCTCCAGGTAGGCGTCTTCTTCGGCAGACGTCTCGCGCTCGCGCCGGCCCGGTGTGCCGAGGCTCACCATACTGAGATGGATGCCGACGCTGCGCTCGGCGAAGTCGAGCCCGAGCAGCGCCGTCAGGTAGCTCCCCCAGTCGCAGCCGTGGGCGCCGAAGCGCGGGTAGCCGAGCCGACCCATCAGCTCCACCCACATCGCGGCCATGCGCCGCGGCGTCATGCCCGGCTGGGTCGGCATGCCCGAGAAGCCGTAGCCGGGCAGCGAGGGCACGACGACGTGGAAGGCGTCGGCGGGATCGCCGCCGTGCGCGGCCGGGTCCGCGAGCGGCCCGATCACCTTCTGCCACTCGACGAAGCTGCTGGGCCAGCCGTGCGAGAGCACCAGTGGAAGCGGCGCGGGGCCGTTGCCGGGCTGGTGGACGAAGTGCAGGTCGAGGCCCTCGATCGGCGTGCGGTACTGGGGCAGCGCGTTCAGCGCGGCCTCCTGTGCGCGCCAGTCGTAGCGGTGGCGCCAGTCCTCGACCAGCTCGCGCAGATAGGCGGCGTCCATGCCGTACGCCCAGCCGACGTCCTCGAGGCTGTCCGGCCAGCGCGTGTTGTCGATGCGCGCGTGCAGGTCGCGCAGCGCCTCGTCGGCAATCGCGATCTCGAAGGTCTCCGGGCTCGTCACGCGTGCCTCCTTGCCGCCAGCGGCGGCCGGGCTGCGCGGCGGACGCACGCGGTGTCGGACTTCGCGCTTGCCGGCTGCCCGATGGATGGTGGAAAGTATCACGGTGCTCGGACCGAACGATCTCGTGCTCTGCTCCGGCAGCCTGATGCAGCGCGGGTTCCGCGCGCTCTGCGAGGCGGGCGCCGCGGGCGAGTTCGCCGGCATCACCCTGTGGCCGCAGGACGTGGAGGCGGCCCGCGCCGAGGGCCTGTCCGAGGCGGATCAGCGCGCGCTGCTGCGCGACTCGGGTCTCGTGGTGGCCGATCTCGATCCGCTGCTCGGCTGGCTGGCGGGCGAGGAGGTGCCGCCCGACCTCGCCGCGAGCGAGGACGTCTTCTACGCGATCGCCGACTCGCTGGGCGCGCAGTCGCTCAATCTCGCCCAGCCCTTCGGCAACACGATCGAGTTCGACGCCGCGACGGAGTCCTTTGCGGGCGTGTGCCAGCGCGCCGCGGCCCACGGGCTGCTCGTGACGCTCGAGTATCTGCCGTGGTCCGGCATTCCGGACGCGGCGACGGCGCTCGAGATCGTCGAGGCATCCGGCCAGCCGAACGCGACGCTGATGTTCGACACCTGGCACAGCTTCCGCGGCCCGACCGACGATGCGCAGCTGCGCAAGATCCCGGGCTCGCGCTTCGGCAGCGTCCAGATCAACGACGCCCCGCTCGAGCCGACGGGCGACATCATGGCGGAGACGATGGCCGCACGGTTGCTGCCCGGCGAGGGGGCCATCCCGCTGGTGGACTGGATCCGGCTGCTCGACCAGGCCGGCTCGCAGGCGCCGATCGGTGTCGAGGTCTTCTCGCACGAGCTGGCCGCGCTGCCACCCGCCGAGGTCGGACGCCGCTGCGCCCAGGCCGCCCGCCAGATCCTGCGCCAGGCGCGTCCGGGCGGGCAGAGCCCGAGCGCCGTCGACACCAGCGCCTAGCAACCCGGGATCGGTGGATCGCGTTCGCTTGCTAGGCGTCGTTGCGCTGCTGCCGCGCGGGACGCCTGGTGCGCCCCATCAGCGCGAGCCCGGTCAGGCCGAGCGCGAGCAGCAGAGTCGTCGAGGGCTCCGGCACCAGAAGCTCGGCGCCCTGATAGAACGAGTAGGAGGCCAGCGCGCCGGAGGCGTTCTGCGAGAACGAGCCGTCCCCGAACTCGAGCGTTGGGCTCGCCCCGTACGCGCTGGCGCTGCCGGCCGCGAACAGCTGGGCGTCGACGTACAGCGAGAAGCTCACCCCCGGCACTACGAAGAGCTCGTAATCGTGGAAGACTTCCGTGTTGAGCGCACCGAGATTGGTGCCCTCGAGCGTCGCGATGCGACCCGGCTCGAGCACCAGGCTGTAGCGCTCGGTACCCGTGAAGACCGCGAAGTAGAAGCCCGGACCGGAGCCGGCCAGCTCCGTGGTGCCGTCGAGCCGAGCGCGAAACTCCAGCTCGATCGGATCGTCGTTGTCGAGCAGGATTGGCATCCGATAGAGCGCGTAGTCCCGGCCGACTCCGAGTGTGTCCTGGAGGAGCTGGCTCCCGTCCGTCGAAAAGACACTCGTTTCCGAGGCGCCCGATGACAGGAAGCTCCAGCCCTGGTCGCTCGCAAGCGTGCCCAGGTCCAGGTCGATCTGGAGGGCTTGTACCGGCGCTGCGGCCCATGCGGCCAGCACGATCGCCGTGATGACGCTCGCCCGCCGGGAGTGTCGCTTGCTATCGCCCATTGGAGCTCCACTGCTCTGGCGAATTTCGATCAGGATGCGGTTGTGCGATGTGTCCGGAACGAGGCGCATGGCCTTGCATGCGACCACCACACGAGAGATCGGATTCGAAGCTCGCTCTGGTTGGGGCCATACGATGGCGACAGGTGACGCGGGAAGCTCGGCTTCGGGGAACGTTTCTTTCGGAATTACGTTGACTAACGAAATTTACAATCTGGGTGGAACTGGGATCGAATTTTCGTGTTCCCAAATGCGTCGTCGACACCCTGAATAACAACTCGAAT